>JAGWAH010000028.1:18760-21584 GCA_021296515.1 Acidobacteriota bacterium
GGTACGTGATGCTCGCCGCGCTCCGCCGTAGCCCCACACGCGTTGAAGTAGCGCAGCGAGACGTGCCGCAGGCCATACGCGGCCGCGTACCAGGGCAACGCCTGCTCGAACGCCAGCTTCGAGGCGCCGTAGGCGTTGACCGGCCGCAGCGGCGCATCCTCACGGATCGGCATCCGGTCCGGTTCGCCGTACACCGCCGCGGTCGACGAGAAAACGAGGCGGCGGACGCCGGCCGCGCGCATCGTCTCCAACAGGTTGAGTCCGCCGGAGACGTTGACGTCGAAGAACTTCGCGGGATCCGTCACCGACTCGCCGACGAGCGCCTCCGCCGCCAGGTGCACGACGGCTTCCGGTCGCACGGCCGACATCACCTCGGCGAGCCGGGCGCGGTCTCGCAGGTCGCCCTCGAAGAACCCGGCCTCCGCCGGCACGGCCGCGCGATGCCCCTGCGAGAGGTCGTCGAGCGCCGCCACCGCGTGCCCGTGCTCGATCAGACGCTCGGCCACCACGCTGCCGATGTAGCCGGCCGCACCAGTAACGAGAACTGTCATGGGTGATTGAGACGATCCCGGGCCGCGTCCGCAGTGGGGCGGGCGTGGGAGTCGGTATTATTCACGAGCGTGGCGGCGCACGGCAACGCCCGCCGCCGGGGAGATCTGGTCCAATGAGGGAGCCTCATGCATTTTCCAGAGCACGGAAACGAGCGCCGCTTGACCGCGGGCGTCCTGCTGGCTGCCGCTACTGCGCTCGTAGGGGTACTGCCGAGTTGCGCCAGTGACTCGGCGGCACCGGCGGCGCCGGCGATCTCCACGGTCGTCTACGACGGCGCGCGGCTCATCGACGGCACCGGAACGCCTGCCGTCGAGGCGGCGCGACTGGTTGTCGACGACGGCGTCATCACCGCCGTCGGACCGCAGGACGACGTCGAGTCGCCGCCCGGCGCGAGGGTAGTCGACCTGACCGGCAGGACCGTGATGCCGGCGCTGGTCAACCTGCACGGCCACGTCGGGTTCCAGCGGGGGCTCACTTACGACGCCGCGAACTACACACGGGAGAACATCGTCGACCATTTGAATCGGTACGCGTACTACGGGGTGGGAGTGATCGTCTCGCTCGGCACCGACGCCGGCGCCGTTTGGAGCGACATCCGCCGCGATCAGAACGCCGGCACGCTCGGCGGCGCCCGCCTCTTCACGGCGGGGCGCGGGCTGGCGCGGCCCGACGCCGGTCCCGGCGCGGCCGCGTTGCGGCCGTCGGCCTACGGCGTCACGAGCGAGGCGGAAGGGCGGCGGTACGTGCAGGAGCTCGCGGCCCAGGGCGTGGCGTTCGTCAAGATCTGGGTCGACGACCGCGGCGGCTCGGTCGAGAAGCTTACCGCGCGATCATCGACGAGGCGCATGGCCACGGCCTGAACGTGATCGCCCACGTCTTCTACCACGACGACGCCGAGGAGCTGGTGGCGGCCGGCGTCGACGGCTTCGCTCACCTGGTCCGCGACCGGGAGATGGACGACGCGCTCGTCGCGGACATCGTCGAGAACGAGGTCTTCGTGATGCCCAACATCGGCATCTCGGAGCGCGGCCGGCACGCGGCGCCCCCGCCGTGGCTCGGCGCGCCGATCCTCGCGGAGACGGTGGCGCCCGCCGTGCTCGCGCGGGCGACCGACACCTTCGCGAGCCGCGCCGCCGACGCGGCCGAGCGCGCCGCACGCTCCTACGAACAGATGGAGCGCAGCCTCGCGAAGCTCCACGCCGCCGGCGCATCGCTCGTCCTCGGCTCGGACTCCGGCGTGCAGGATCACTTCTACGGCTTCTCGGCGCACCGCGAACTGGAGCTGATGGTGGCGGCCGGGTTGAGCCCGATGGAAGCCATCGCGACCGCGACCAGCCGCTCGGCGGACCGCCTGGGACTCGACGACTCGGGCCGCCTGGCGCCCGGCGCCCGCGCCGACTTCATCGTGCTCGACGCGAACCCGCTGGACGACGTCACGAACACGCGACGCATCGCGGACGTCTACCTCGGCGGAGCGGCAGTGGACCGCGCGGCGCTGCGGGCCGCCTGGACGGCGCCGTAGCTCAGAGCAGCTCGTTGAGTCTCGCGTAGCCGCTCCTGCTCACCGGCAGCTCGGTCCCGTCCTTCAGCACCGCAACGTGGCTGTCGCGGGTCGCCCGGTCCAATCTCGCCAGCCGATCGAGGTTGAGGACGCACGAGCGGTGGATACGCACGAAGCGTTCGGGATCCAGTTGGCTCGCCAGGTCCGCCAGCGTCTGCTGCTTCAGCAGTTCCCGCCCACCGACCACAAACCCGACGTAGTCGTCCCGGGCCAGGATGTAGTCGATGCGTCCGACCGGAACGACCTCCACCTTCGCGCCCGAGCGGATCAGGATGCGCTCGCGGTGGGCGCCTGCCGGCCGCGCGCTGGCCACCACCTGGGAGGCCGGCGCCCGCTCAGCGCGCGCGAGCCTCGCCCGGGCCTCGTCGAGCGCCGCGGCGAAGCGCCCGGCCCCGAACGGCTTCAGCAGGTAGTCGACGGCGTGGACCTCGAACGCCCGTAGCGCGTAGGTGTCGTAGGCGGTCACGAAGATCACGTCGACGTCCGCGCCGACGAGCTCGAGCACCTCGAACCCGTCCAGTTTCGGCATCTGCACGTCGAGAAAGAGCAGGTCTGGCCCGAGCTCTGTGACCGCCCGGACCGCCTCGAACCCGTTGGCGCATTCGCCGACCACTTCCACGTCCGGATGCTCTGCGAGGTACTCCAGGATGAGGGCGCGCGACAGCGCCTCGTCGTCCACCACCACTGCGCGGATGGACCGCGCCGGCTGCT
>JAGWAH010000029.1 GCA_021296515.1 Acidobacteriota bacterium
CCCGAGCTCGCCGCCCTCGTCGACTGCCCGCAGGAACCCGAGTGGCACCCCGAAGGCGACGTCTGGACCCATACCCTGATGGTCATCGACGAGGCCCGGCGGCGCCTCGACGGCCTGCCGCGCCCCCAACGGCTCGCGGTCATGCTCGGCGCCGTCTGTCACGACCTCGGCAAGCCGGCGACCACCGCGCTCATCGACGGTCGTATCCGGTCGCTGAACCACGAGGAAATGGGGGTGCCCCCCGCCACGGCATTCCTGGACCGGCTGAACATCCACACCCTCGACGGCTACGGCGTTCGGGGCCAGGTTCTCGGCCTGGTCGCGCACCACCTGAAGCCGGGCATGTGGAGCGCGGCGCCCAAGGTGGGCGACGGCGCGTTCCGGCGTCTGGCGCGGAAGGTGGACCTGGAGTTGCTGGCCCGCGTCGCGAAAGCCGACTGCCGGGGACGGGCCGGCAACTTCGACTGCTCGGCGATGGACTGGTTTCTCGACCGCGCCCGTTCGCTCGGCGTCGAGCACGCCCCCCCGGCGCCGATTCTGATGGGCCGCCATCTGCTGGCCCTCGGCGTGCCGCCCGGTCCGGCCGTCGGGTCCATCCTGAAGCAGGTCTACGAGCGGCAACTCGACGGCGGAATCACGACGCTGGAGGAAGCGACGGCGGCGGCCAGGGCGCTGCTGAACCAACGCGCGCCGTGAACTACCGGCCCACCTTCCACCCGGCGAATCTGAACGTCTCTTTACAGCCCCGCACCCCCACCCGGTCTGCTCGCCTCCCGCGCCGCGATCCAATCCGCATCAACACATCGGCCGTACCTCCCCGTTCCCGCACATCGCTCCCGAATTCATCGGAACAACATCGCCCTCCGCCCCCGACGATTCGGTGAGAGAGTTCGATATCTCCGCAAAACCCCAAGGCTTCTCTCAGGAAGCGTTCGCCGCCCGCTGTGGACTCGACAGAACCTACGTCGGGAGCATTGAGCATGGCGAGCGCAACGTCGCGCTTCGCAACATTCGAGCAATTGCGCAGGCTTTGGATATCTCGATTTCCGAACTGTTTGAAGGGTTATGAACGATGCAGCTCCAAGTCACCGATTTCAACAGCGCCGACACCGTCATACAGACGCGCTTCGCCAACCCATGACGTGAACTAGAGACCATTCTGCCAACCATGAACCTACATCTCAAGCAATCCGATCAAGCCGGCATTCAGGGATCGCTCATTTTCGATCCCGTCGGAACGAACGAGTTCGTGAAAACCCGACTGAGGCGGCACGAGAATTGGTTGGCGAATCCCCCAATACCCGACCAACTCGGATTTCTTGGAACTGACGTAGACTTCGTTGTGAATGGCATGCTGGTAGAGATCCAGTTCTCCAACCGTCCCTTCCTTCTAAAACAACACCCCCTTCATGTATTCGAGCGTGTCCCCGAGACATATCTGATTGAGTGGGAGGTGTTTCTTCACGGTATCACGAATAGAGCTGTTAGTTTCGAAAAACATGTTACATCAATCCGGTCTGCACACCAGCGCGTCCGCGGCTCTTGACATGCAAGCCATGCAGACCAATTGTACCCCAAAACCTGCCGTGCTCCTGGAGCACGAGCACGGAGGCCCTCCAAGGGCAGGGACTGCATCACAGCTCGGCGTGGCCAATTCATAGCTGGACTAGGAGTCTGCGCCGTAGAACGGCGTAGACTGCTAGTCAGGCCCGGTTGGGCGGCAAGCGGAGCCGCAGGCGACGATTCGCCCCACCCGGAAGAGCTGGCCCCATCCGTAAGCAAGTCGAGCGCGAGGACAGCAGAGAAGGGGTTCACTCAAGGGGCACGCAGCCGGCGGAGCTGGATCTCGTTGGCCATGCGCTGCGCCGCAGGCGAGGCGGGATCCACCGCCATCAGTTGCCGGGCATAGTCCTGCGCCCGCTCCAGCTCCCCCTGCCGCAGGAGAATCCGGGCCAGCGCGAGCAGCACGTCGGCATCCCGGGCGTCGCGCCGGCCGGCCTCCAGGAACGCTGTCTCGGCCTCGGCGAGCCGGCCGAGTGTCTCGAGCGCCAGCCCGTGGTTGTAGGCGACGCGCACCCGGTCCGGGATCAGCGCCGAGGCCCGCCCCAGGCTCTCGGCGGCCTCGTCGAGACGCCCCTCCTCGGCCAGCAGCAGGCCCAGCGAGTAGTGCAGTTCCCCGTCGTCCGGCATCCGGTCGATACCGGCGCGCAGGATCGTCTCGGCCTCGGCGTTGCGCCCCTCGCGGTTGAGCAGCGTCGCGAGGTTGAAGCGCGCCGGCAGGAAGAAGGGGTCGAGCCCGAGCGCCGTCCGATAGGCGGCCTCGGCATCCCCCAGGCGATCCTCGGCGGCGGCCAGGACGCCGAGGTTCAGGTGTGCGGCGGGCTGGTCGGCCGCGGCCATCTGGGCGTCCACCAGCTCCCCCCGCGCCGCTTCGAACGCGACCCGTTGCGCTTCCGTGAGGATCGAGGGCGGGACGCCGGCGAGCCCGCGGGCCGCCTCGACGCGCACCGCCCGGATCGGGTCGTCGAGCAGGGGTCCGAGCACCGCGACCCGGCGCCGCGGCGGCAACCGGCCGAGCCCGCCCGCCGCGGACGCGCGGACGAGCGGGTCGGAATCGGCCGTCGCCGCCTCGATGACCGGCAGCGCGGCGGGGCCGGACCGGCGCAGCGATTCGACCGCGGTCGCCCGCACGATGGCGGGCAGGGACTCGTCGGCCGCCACCGCCCGCAGCGGCGCCTCCGCCTCCCGATCTCCGGCGCGGGCCGCCGCGAACGCCTCGGCGAAGTGCGGCTCCGACGGCGTCCCCCACCATTCGGCGGCCCGGTCCGCCGCCCAACCGGCCGGCCGCTCCGGGTGACACTGCGTACAGGCGTTCGGCGTGCCGAGTGCCGCCGACAGGTCCGGACGCGGGATGCGGAAGCCGTGATCGCGGCGCGGGTCGACCCGCATGTAGGTCCGCGCCGGCATGTGGCAGCTCACGCAGCGCGCCCCGGCCGACTGCGGGTCGTGGAAGTGGTGGTCCGGCGTGTCGTAGCGGCCGGGGGTCAGCGACGGAAACCGCTCGACCGGCGCCTCACGGTGGCACTGGAGACAAACCGCGTCGCCCCGCGCCCGCAGCCCGAGCCGGTGCGGGTCGTGGCAGTCCGAACAGCGGACGCCCGCCGCGTGCATCCGGCTCTGGACGAACGACCCCCAGACGTAGACCTCGTCCTGGATCTGCCCGTCCGCGTGGTACAGGCTCGCGTCGAGCCGCGCGGGCAGGAAGTCGTCGAGGAACGGACGCCCGGGGCGATCCGTCTCGGTGAGGCGCTGCCGCCGGGAGTGGCAGCCGGCGCAGGCCCGGATCTCGGCCGCGGCCCCGCCGGCCGGAAAATCGACGAGCAGACCGGCCGCGGACGGCGCCGGCGCCCTCGCTTCCGGGGCCGCGCGCGCCCGCTCGACGTGCGCCGCGCCGGGTCCGTGACACGCCTGACAGCCGACGTCGATCGCCGCCCAGGTGGTGCGATAGGTATCGCTGTCCGCGTCGTAGCGCGGGCGCAGACGGGTCGAGTGGCACTCGGCGCACATCGTGTTCCAGCGCTGGTAGCGGCCGGTCCAGTGCAGGGGGTCGTCCGGCCGGATCTCCCGGTCCGGATAGAGGTGGAACCACCGACCGCGCTCCGTGTCCCACGCGATCGTCAGGCTCTGCAGGCGACCGCCGGGGAACGGAGCCAGGTACTGCTGCAGCGGCTCGACGCCGAAGGCGTAGGCCAGCTCGAAGTCGGCGAGTCGCCCGTCCGGGCCCTCCGTGTTAACGAAGAACCGACCGTCCCGCCGGAAGAAGCGGGAGGTCACGCCGAAGTGGGTGAACGTGGCGTCGTCGAAGTCGCCCAGCACGGTCCCCGCCGTGGCCTCCTGCATGGCGAGGTCGTGATGCGAGCCGGACCATGCCTCGTGCTCACGCGCGTGGCAGTCGGCGCAGGCAGCATCGTCGACGTAGGCCACGCCCTCTTCACCGGCGCCCAGATCCCGGCGCGGCGGCGCGCCGCCGCCGCCGGGCTCGACCGCACAGGCCGCAACGACCACGGCGCCGGCGGCAATCGAAGCAATCGAGGCGATGGGCGCGGATCGAACGTCGGCCATGGCGGCTCCGGGCGAGTCTGCCACAAAAGGAACCCCGAGCTCGACACGGAACGGCGGCCGCGGCGCGAAGCGTCGCTGTCGCTATAGTTACGGGCACGAGAACGATGGGACGACGAGCAGCCCAGCGGCGCCGCGTGCGCCGGGAACGCGGCGTCCGCGGCACGGCAAGCCGCGCCGCGCCGGCCGCCGCGCGGCCTGCCGTCGGAGCGCCCGCCCTCGCGGCCATCTTCGCCGTGGCGTTGTTCGTCCGACTCGTCCACGTCTGGCAGCTCGGCGCCTCCCCCTTCGGCGACCTCCTGCTCGGCGACTCCGCGGGCTACGATCGCTGGGCGCGGGAGCTCGCGGCCGGCGACTGGCTCGGCTCCGAGGTCTTCTACCAGGCGCCGCTCTATCCCTATCTCCTCGGCGTGGTGTATGCCGCGCTGGGATCGGACGTCACCGTCGTGCGCGTCTGTCAGGCCGTGCTGGGCTCGACGTCGGCCGTCCTGCTCGCGGCGGCCGGGGGACGCTTTTTCTCGCCGCGGGTGGGCATCGCCGCCGGGGTGGCGCTGGCCCTCTATGCGCCGGCAATCTTCGTCGACGCGACCCTGCAGAAGTCGGTGGTCGACGTCTTCCTGCTGACGGGACTCCTCTGGCTCCTCGGCCGCACCCTGGACGGCGCGCCTCCCGCCCGGCGCTGGATCGGCATCGGCGCCCTGCTCGGCGCGCTATGCCTGACCCGCGAGAACGCGCTGATCCTGGCGGGAGCGCTGGGGCTCTGGTTCTGGCTCGAACGACGGGAACGGCGCGACTGGCTGCGGCAGGCGGCGCTCGTGGCCGCCGGGATCGCCATCCTGCTGGTTCCGGTCGCCGGGCGCAACGGCGTCGTCGGCGGAGAGTGGCACCTGACCACGTCGCAGTTCGGGCCGAACTTCTACATCGGGAACAACGCCGAAGCCGACGGCGCCTATCGCCCGCTGCGCTACGGCCGGGGCGATGCGGCGTTCGAGCGCGACGACGCGACCGCACTGGCCGAGGCGGCGGTTGGACGGGACCTGTCGCCGGCCGGTGTCTCCCGCTACTGGCTGAACCGCGCGTTCGACGACATCGCGGCGGCGCCGGGGCGCTGGCTACTGCTGCTGGGCCGCAAGACGGCGCTCACCTTCAACGCGGTCGAGGTGATCGACACCGAGAGCCAGTACGCACACGCGGAGCACTCCCTGCCGCTGGCCGCAACCGGCTGGCTCACCCACTTCGGACTGCTCGTGCCTCTCGCCGCGGTCGGCATCGCGGTCACCTGGCCGCAACGGCGGCGGCTCCTGCCGCTGCACCTGATGCTCGGCACGTACGCGGCGAGCGTGATCGCGTTCTACGTCTTCGCCCGCTACCGCTACCCCCTTGCACCGTTCCTCGTGCTGTTCGCGGCCGCCGGAGCAGAGCATCTGGCGCGCGTCGCACGGCGCACCGCCACCATCGCCCAACCGCCCCTCGTCGCGGGACTCGTCCTCGCCTGCATCGTCGCCGCCAACTGGCCGCTGCTGTCGAAGGACCACATGCGCGCCGCGTCCTACAACAACCTGGCCACCGCGTACCGCGAGCAGGGGGACATGGAGCGAGCCATCGGGTTGTACGAGACCGCCCTGACCCTGGACGCCGACTACGCCCAGGCCCACAGCAACCTCGGCAGCGCCCTGGCCGCCCGGGGCGAGCCGGAACGCGCCATCGAGCACTATCGGCAGGCGATCGCGGCCGACCCCGCCACCGGCGATCTGCGCTACAACTACGGCAACGCGCTGCTCGCCGCGAACCTGTACGCGGAGGCGGCCGAGCAGTTCCGGTTCGCGGTAGAAGCGTGGCCGGAGGACGCCGAGGCGCACAACAACCTCGGGATCGCCCTCGCCTCGGCAGGTCGCATGGCGGAAGCGGCGGAGGCCTTCCGCGAGGCGGTCCGACTCGATCCGGCGGGCGTACGCGCACACCGCAACCTGGGGATCGCGCTGGAGGAGCTGGGCGATGCGGACGGGGCTCGACGCCACTTTGCTGAGGCCGAACGCCTCGAGACGGCGGCGCCGCCCGCGCCGTGACGTGCGCCGACCCGCCGGCGTCTCACGAGGCAACCGCGGCCGGCGCGCGCCCGCCCGTCCGGCCAGGGTTCATTCGGCCAGCTTGCCGTCCGCCGACACCACGTAGCGGAGCCCGAGCCGGAGCACGTCCACCTGAATCCGCCCCGGCGGAAGGTCGTTCGGACGCTCGAAGCGAACGATATGCTGTCTCGACAGCTCGCGGTTCCGTCGCCCTATGCGAGTCGCGATGTCGCTCAGCGGGTCGTCCAGGCGCGAGCCGAGGAAGATGGTGGCCTGCGACCCGCCGGTGAATTCCTCCAGATCGCGGCCGACGGCCTCGGCGACCGACAGCCGCCGCTGCAGCGAGCCGGGCGCCGGCGGCAGCATCAGCAGCGTGTGCGCGGTCACCCCCTGGCGGAGCAACCGCTCGACGGTGTCCAGGAACCTCTCGTTGCGGTCGTCGCTCCGGTCCCGCCCCGACGACGCGACGAGAACGATCACGGGGCGGTGCGGCCCGTCGTCTTCGGCTATCCAGTCGCCCGCCTCCGCCAGGCCGTCGATGAGTCGCATCGACCGCCCCCCGAGCTCCATCCGTCGCAGTCCGGCTTCGATCTCCTCCTGTCCGATGGCCCCCTGCACCAACCAGCGGGGCCGGGGCGACAGGGCCAGCAGCGACACCTCCTGGTTCGGCATCCGGCCGAAGAAGGTGCGCAGCCCGTCGCGGATCCGGTCGAACGCCCGCGCCGCGGTGCGGCTGTTGTCCACCAGAACCACCAGCTTGGTGGGCAGATTGGCCGGCCGCACGTCGACGACCGGAAGGGCGAAGCCGTCCTCGCGGACGATCACCTCCGGCACGGCGAGATCGGTGACGATGGCGCCGGTCGACCGCTCGAACGCCTGCACGTAGAGGCGCCATTGGGCCTCCGCCGGCGTGGCGCGAAGCCCCCATACGACGAGCACGGCGAGGACGGTGAAGGCGCGCGTCCGGATCCGTGCGGAACGCGACGATGCGGCGTGCCACGGTGTCGCGATACCCATGGCCCCATCCTACTCCCATCGCCGGCCGTTGTCTCTGCCTATGCGGCGACGGCGCGCCTCCCGCGTCAGCTCCCGTCAGCCTGCGCAGGGCGGCTCCCGCCGCAGCCCCTGGCGAGCAGGCCCGGAAGCTCGGCGAGCGTCCGGATCACCGGCACGCCGTCCACGGGCTCCGGCGGCTGCCCGGATCGGACGAGCAGCACTGCCGCCATGCCTACCCGGCGGGCTCCCGCGATGTCGTGGACCATGCTGTCGCCCACCATGACCCCGTCCGCCGCGGACGTGCCGATGCGGTCGAGAGCGGCGCGAAAGATGCTCGGGTGCGGCTTCAGGTACCCGTGATCGGACGAGGACACGGCGGCGGTGATGAACGGCTCCAACGCGAAGTGGGACTGGAACGAGTCCAGGCAGCGGTGCGTGTTGGAGATCAGGCCGATGCGGTAACCGGCCGCGTGCAGGGTCGCCAGCGTCGGCGAGACGTCGTCGTAGAGCGTGAAGTGGTGACACAGGGCCCACTCGTCGTAGATCTGAAGCGAACAGGCCTCGATGCCGTCGCCGACCGCGCCCATCCGGGCCAGAACGCGCGACACGTAGCGCAGAAACGGCTCCGGCCGGTAGGCGCCGTCGTGCAGCCGTTCGAGCTCCACGGAGGCCTCGCGCACCGCCTCCTCGAAACGGGACGCGTCGACCTGCAGACCGTGGCGCGCGGCGAAGGCCCGGTAGCCCTCGCCGTCGAAGGCGGGTCCGGGATGGATGAGGGTGAAGTCGACATCGAAGAAGACGGCGTTGACGCGTCGCGCGGGGCCGGTGCGGGAGCGCGCGGCGCGCGGCGCGGGGGGCGTCCCGACCGGCATGAGGACCATTATATTTGCACTATAATTGAAGCGGGTGGCGCCGCCGGCCACGTCGCCGCCGCGCGCCGCCTCGCCATGCCCGACTGGAAAGAGACCCTGAACCTGCCGCGGACCGGCTTTCGAATGAAGGCCGGGCTTCCCGCCACCGAGCCGGACGCGATCGCCCGCTGGGAGGAGACGGATCTGTACGGCCGGATCCGGGAGCGGCGGCGCGGCGCGCCCCGCTACGTGCTCCACGACGGGCCGCCGTACGCCAACGGCGAGATCCACGTCGGCACCGCACTGAACAAGATCCTGAAGGACTTCATCGTCCGAGCCCGCACGATGGCCGGCTTCGACGCGCCCTACGTGCCCGGCTGGGACTGCCACGGACTGCCGATCGAGCTGCGCGTGGACCGCGAGCTGGGCAAGCGCAAGCGGGACATGAGCGTCGCCAACGTGCGGCGGGAGTGCCGGCGGTACGCGGAGCGCTACATCGACGTGCAGCGCGCCGGCTTCCGGCGACTCGGGGTGCTCGGCGACTGGGCCGCGCCGTACTTGACGATGCGCTACGCCTACCAAGCGACCATCGTCCGCGCGCTGGGCCGGTTCGTGGAGCAGGACCTCGTCTACCGCGGCAAGAAACCGGTGCACTGGTGCATCAGGTGCCGCACGGCGTTGGCCGAGGCGGAAGTCGAGTACGAGCCGCACCGGTCGCCGTCGATCTTCGTGGAGTTCCCACTGTCCACCGCGAGCGAGCCGGCGCTGCGCGCGCTGGCGCCGGCCTTGGCCGACCGCGCCGCGGGGGTGCTGATCTGGACGACGACGCCGTGGACCATTCCGTCGAACCTCGCCGTCGCCTTTCACCCCGAGGTGACCTACGCGGCATACGAGACCACGACGCAGGACGGAAGGGCGGCCGCCGTGATTCTGGCCGAGCCGCTGGCCGACCGCGTCGCCGGGCAGACCGGCCGGGCGTTGGAGGCGCCGCTCGCGACGTTCCGGGGAGCCGACCTGGAGGGGCTGCGGTTCCGGCATCCGCTGTACGACCGCGACTCGATCGCGGTGCTGGCCGACTACGTGACCCTCGATCAGGGCACGGGGGCCGTGCACACCGCGCCGGGACACGGCGCGGACGACTTCCATACGGGAGTCAGGTACGGCCTGGACGTCTACGCGCCGGTCGGCCCGGGAGGTCACTTCGCGGACGACGTGGATCTGTTCGGCGGGATGGGCGTCTTCGAGTCCAACCCGCGGGTGGAAGCCGCCCTCGCCGAGCGGGGTCGCCTCTGGCGCCGTTCCGATTTGGAGCACTCGTACCCCCACTGCTGGCGCTGCCACCACCCGGTCATCTTCCTCGCCACCTCGCAGTGGTTCATCGCTCTCGACCGGGGTCGACTGCGGCAGCGGGCGCTCGACGCAATCGCGGGAGTCAAGTGGTTTCCCGCCTGGGGAGAAGAACGGATCCGCAACATGGTGGCCAACCGACCCGACTGGTGCATCTCGCGCCAGCGGTCATGGGGCGTGCCGATTCCGGCCCTCTACTGCACGTCGTGCGGCGAGGCGACGCTGACGACGGCCCTGACCGGGCAGGCGGCCACGATCTTCGAGAAGCACGGCGCCGACGCCTGGTACGAGCGGGACCTCGACGAGTTCCTGCCGCCGGACTTCGCCTGCCCGTCGTGCGGGAGCCGGACCTTCGAGCGCGAGCGCGACATTCTCGACGTCTGGTTCGACTCGGGTTCGAGCCACGAGGCCGTGCTCGGCCAACGGCCGGATCTGGAGTGGCCCGCAACCCTCTACCTGGAGGGTTCGGACCAGCACCGGGGCTGGTTCCACAGCTCGCTGCTCGTCGGGCTCGGCACGCGCGGCGCGGCGCCCTTCCGGGAGGTCCTGACCCACGGCTTCGTCGTCGACGCGGCGGGGCGCAAGATGTCGAAGTCGGTCGGCAACATCATCGATCCGCAGACCATCATCAAGCGCTACGGCGCCGAGATCCTCCGGCTCTGGGTGGCGATGGTGGACTACCGCGAGGAGGTGCGTCTCGGGGACGAGATCCTCGCCCGCGTGGTCGAGGCGTACCGCAAGATCCGGAACACGCTGCGGATTCTGGTGGCAAACCTGTTCGACTTCGACCCTGCCGCCGACCGCGTGCCGGTCGCCGATCTCGAGGAGGTGGACCGCTACGCCCTGGCGCGCTACGGGGAGATCGCCGGCACGATTCTCGCCGCCTACGAGCGCTACGAATTCCAGCCGATCGCGCACGCCGTGAACCATTTCCTCACCGTCGACCTGAGTGCGTTCTACGTCGACATCTCCAAGGATCGGCTCTACACGTTCGCGCCGCGGTCGAGGGCGCGGCGGTCGGCGCAGACCGCCATCTACACGATGACCGACGGATTGGCGCGCCTGCTCGCCCCGATCCTGCCGGTCACCACCGACGACCTCTGGCGTTTTCTGCCGGGCGCGCGCGAGGACAGCGTGCACCTGGCGGATCTGCCGGCGGACTGCGGAGCGCTGGTCGACCGCGACCTGCTCGCCCGCTGGCAGCGGCTGCTGGCTCTGCGCGACGCCGTCAACGTCGAGCTCGAGTGGCTCCGCCAGCAGAAGACGGTCGGCACCTCGCTGGAGGCCAGCGTCTCGATGCGCGCTAACGGGTCGACGGCCGAGCTCGCCGAACGGTACGCCGCCGACCTGGCTACCTTGTTCATCACGTCGCACGTCTCGGTTGCGCCGGATCCGGAGCTGCCGCTGGACGCGGTGGAGGCGACCGCCGCCGGCGCCCAGTTCACCGAGCCGGGGGGCGCGGCGACTATCGAGGTGCAGCGCGCCGGGGGCGTCAAGTGCCACCGGTGCTGGCGCTACGTGCCGTCGTTGAGCGGCGGCGACCCGGCCGGCCTGTGCAGCCGCTGCGTCGATACGTTGTCGGAGGCCATGGAAAGTGTCGGCTGAACCACCGCCCTCCGGCCCATCGACTGCCGATCGGCGCCCTTTCTCCGAGGCGGGGACGCCAGCGCCGGCCTTCCCGTCGCGTGGCCTGATGCTGAGCATCGTCGTTGGGATCGTGCTTCTCGATCAGGTCTCGAAGGCCATGGTGCACGCCTGGCTGCCGCTGTACTCGAGCGTGACCATCATCCCCGGACTGCTCGATTTCAGCTACGTTCGCAACACGGGCGCCGCCTTCGGACTGCTCAACGCGGTCGACATCCCCTTCAAGCGGGCGCTGATGACCGCGATCGGCCTCTTCGCCCTGATCGCCATCACCCTGTACGCGAGCCGGGTTCCGCCGGGTCAGCCGCTGGCCCGGCTCGGACTGGCCGCGATCATCGGCGGCGCGATCGGCAACCTGATCGACCGCATCACGTCGGGCTACGTCGTCGACTTCGTGGACGTCTACTGGGGAAGCTGGCACTTCTGGGCCTTCAACGTCGCCGACGCCGGCATCACCGTCGGCGCCTGCTGCCTCATCCTCGACATGGTCTTCCTGAACGCCCATGTATCCGAAGCTACTTGAACTCGGTGCGATCAGCATCTACTCGTACGGCCTGCTGCTGGTGTCGGCGTACCTGCTCGGGCTGCAAGTGGCGGTGGCGCGCGGCCGGGCGCGCGGGCTCGACGGGCAGCGGGTCATGGACCTCGGGATCGCGATCATCGTCAGCGCCCTGGTCGGCGCCAAGCTGCTGCTGTTCGTGGTGGAGTTCGACCACTTCTCGCGCAATCCGGCGGAACTGTGGACCCTGGTCCGTTCCGGCGGCGTCTTCTACGGGGGCATGCTGCTCTCGGTGGCGGTGGCATTCTGGTACATGCGGCGGCACGCCATGCCCCTGTGGACGACGTGCGACGCGTTCGCCCCCGGCATCGCGGCCGGTCAGGCGGTCGGCCGCCTCGGCTGTCTCCTCGCAGGCTGCTGCTACGGCCACCCGACGGATCTGCCCTGGGGAATCACGTTCACCAACCCATTGGCGGCGGCCAACGTCGGCACGCCGCTCGACGTCAGCCTGCACCCGACGCAGCTCTACGAATCGGTCGCCGCCCTCGTCATCCTCGGCGTCCTGCTCGCCGTCGAGCGCCGGGGGCGTCCGTTCCCGGGCCGCACCTTCTGGGCCTATCTGCTGCTCTATCCCGCAGTGCGCTTCGTGATCGAGTTCTACCGCGGCGACCCCCGCGGCACGGTCCTCGACGCGCTCTCCACCTCGCAGTTCGTCTCGGTGCTGCTGGTTCCGCTGAGCATCGCGATGCTCGTGCTGCTGGCGCGCTCCGGCGGATCGAGTCCGGGGCCCGCGACGGCCCGGACCGGCGCCTGACCGCAGCCGGGCGCGGCGCACAAGTCATGGCCACCCGCGACAGCGGCGAGCCGCCACCGGCCGAGCACATCGATCTCCGCGTGCCGGCCGACGGTGCCGGCTCGCGCCTTGACCGGTTTCTCGCGAACCGACTCGGCGACCGCACCCGGTCCCAGATCCAGCGGCTGATCCGGGAGGGTCGGGTCGAGCTCGACCGCACTGCGGCCCGCCCGGGCACCGCGGTCCGCGCCGGCGACGTCGTGCGGCTCGACATGCCCGCGCCTGCCCCGGCGACGCCGCGACCCGAGGCGATCCCCCTCGACGTCCTCTACGACGACGCGGACCTCGTGGTCGTCGACAAGCCCGCCGGCATGGTCGTGCATCCGGCCGCCGGTCACGCGGACGGCACCCTGGTCAACGCGCTCCTGCACCACGTACAGGACCTGAGCGGCATCGGCGGCGAACTGCGTCCCGGCATCGTGCACCGTCTCGACCGCGGCACTTCCGGAGCGCTGGTCGTCGCCAAGCACGACCGGGCACATGCCGAGCTCGCACGGCAGTTCGCGGACCGGGAGGTCGAGAAGGAGTACGCCGCGCTCGTCTGGGGCCTGGTGCGGCAGGGGCGACGGATCGACCTGCCGATCGGCCGCGACCCGGTCGACAGGAAGCGCATCTCGGTGCGGTCGCGCCGGGCGCGCGAGGCCGTGACGCGCGTGGTGACCGCCGAGCCGCTCGACGGCGTCACGCTCGTCCAGGTCGCCATCGCCACCGGCCGCACGCACCAGATCCGCGTCCACCTGAGCGCCGTCGGCCATCCCGTGGTCGGCGACTCCGTCTACGGCGGTTGCAGGCGTCACCCGCCGCCGCACCTGCGGGTCGTCCAGCGACTTCACCGGCCGTTTCTTCACGCGGCGCGGCTGGCGTTCGCCCATCCGCGCGACGGCCGGCGCATCGAGGTCTCGTGCGCGCTCCCGGACGACCTGCAGCATGTAGCCGACGCGATCCGCGCCGTCACGCTGCGCAGAGCCGCCGGCCGGCACCACCCTGCAGCGCTCCCGCCGGAGCCGGAGGAACAACCGTGAAGGAGCCGCGGGCCACCACGCTCGACAGCCGCGCCGTCCACCAGGGGCGCGTCTTCCGAGCGCTGCAGAACCGGGTACGGCTGCCGAACGGGCGCGAGACGACGATGGACGTCGTCAGACACCCGGCGTCGGTGATTCTCGTGCCTCTGCCCGACCCGGAGCGGGTGATCCTGGTCCGGCAGTACCGGTACGCCGTCGACCGCTGGATCTGGGAGCTGCCGGCCGGAAACGTCGAGCCGGGCGAGGACCCGAGAGCGGCGGCGCGACGCGAGTGCGAGGAAGAGACCGGCTGGACGGCGGAGACCGTGGAGCGGATCGGCGCGTTCTATCCGACGCCCGGGTACTGCGACGAGGTGATGGCCTTCTACCGGCTGACGGGGCTCACCGCCGTGTCCGGTCTCGCGCTGGACGCCGACGAGGTGCTCGAACCGCGGATCTTCACATTGGACGAGGCGCGGCGGATGGTCGCCGAGGAACCGGTGGCCGACATGAAGACGGCGCTGGGCCTGCGGCTCGTTTAGCGCCGGCCCGGACCTACTGAACTGTCTCGTGTACCCGCGCGGCTCCGGCCGGGTCCTTCGTCCGGGGCGGCGCCGGCGGGGCGGGCAGCAACGCCAGGTCCAGCACCTCGTCGATCATCGACACGTAGTGCACGTCGATCTCGCGGCGCAGGTCTTCGCTGAGATCCTCGTTGACGTGCTTCTCGTTCTGCCTCGGAAGGACCACCTCGACGATCCCGAGCCGGCGCGCAGCCAGCACCTTCTCCTTGATGCCCCCGACGGGGAGCACGTTTCCGGAAAGGGTGATCTCGCCGGTCATGGCCAGGTCGCCCCGCACCGGGCGCCCGGTCAGCTCTGAGACCAGCGCGGCGACCATCGTGACACCGGCCGAAGGCCCGTCTTTCGGGATGGCGCCCGACGGCACGTGCAGGTGCACCTCGGCCTCGCCGTAGAAGGCCGGATCGACGTCGTAGCGGGACGCGTTGGCCCGCAGCCACGAGAGCGCGGCGCGCGCCGACTCCTTCATCACGTCGCCCAGGTGTCCGGTAAGCGTGAGAGTGCCGCTGCCGCTCATCCGGCGGGACTCGACGAACAACACGTCGCCGCCCACCGGCGTCCACGCCAGCCCGATGGCCACGCCGGGTCGCCTGGTGCGCTGCGCCACCTCCTCATCGAGATGCTTCGGCGCACCCAGCATCTCGACGACGACATCGGCGCTGATCTCGACCGCCGACTCGTCCCCCTCGGCCCGCCGCCGCGCCACCTTGCGGCAAAGAGCGCCGATCTCGCGCTCGAGGTTGCGCACTCCGGCCTCGCGCGTATAGCCGCGAATGACGGCGCGCAAGGCTTCCTCGGTGAAGCGCACCTGCTCGGCCGTCAGGCCGTGGTTCTCGATCTGCCGGCCGAGGAGGTGCTCGGTGGCTATGAGCAGCTTCTCCTCCTCCGTGTACCCGGGCAACTCGAGGACCTCCATCCGGTCGCGCAGCGCCGGCGGGATCGGATCGAGGACGTTCGCGGTCGTGATGAAGAGCACTTCCGAGAGATCGAAGGGCAGGTCGACGTAGTGGTCGCGAAACGTCGAGTTCTGCTCCGGATCGAGCACCTCCAGGAGCGCGGAAGCCGGGTCTCCCCGGAAGTCCATCCCCAACTTGTCGATCTCGTCGAGGATGAACACCGGGTTCTTCGACTCGGCGCGGCGGAGCCCCTGCATGATCTGCCCCGGCAAGGCGCCGATGTAGGTCCGCCGATGGCCGCGGATCTCGGCCTCGTCCCGCATGCCTCCCAGCGAAACGCGTACGAACTTGCGGTCCATGGACGCGGCGATGCCCTTGGCCAGCGACGTCTTTCCGACCCCGGGCGGGCCGACGAAGCAGAGAATCGGTCCCTTCACGTCGGGATTCAGCTTCCGCACAGCGAGGTATTCCAGGATGCGGTCCTTCGCCTTCTCGAGTCCGGAATGGTCGCTGTCCAGCGTCTTCCGCGTCCGCGCGAGATCGATCTTCTCTTCGGTCCGCCGATCCCAGGGCAGGGCGATCAGCCAGTCGATGTAGGTGCGCGACACGGTGTACTCGGCCGCCGCGACCGGCATGCGCGAGAGGCGGTCGAGCTCGCGCAGCGCCTCCTTCAGCGAGGAGTCCGGCATGCCTGCCGCTTCGATCTTCTGCCGCAGCTCCTCGATCTCCTTGGCCTGGTCGTCGTTCTCGCCCAGCTCCTTCCGAATCGCCTTGAGCTGCTCGCGCAGCAGGTACTCGCGCTGGCTCTTGCCCATCTCCGACTGCACTTCCGACTGGATCTTCGAGCCGAGCTCCAGCACCTCGATCTCCTTGACCAGGATGCGGTTCAGATGATCCATTCGGGCGCGGACATCGAGCGTTTCCAGGACCTGCTGCCTGGCGGCCGTGGCCAGCGTCGCCAGACTGGCCGCGATGAAGTCGGCCAGCTTGCCCGGTTCCGAGATGTTCCCGGACAGCGCCTGCAGCTCGTCGGAGAGCAGGGGTGAAAGGGACACCACCTGCTGGAAGTTGTTCTTGATGTTCCGCTGCAACGCGTCCACCTCGAGACGATCGTCGTCGGACACGACCTCCTCCGCGGCGCGCACGGCCGCACGCAGGAAGGGCTCCGAAGCGGTGATTCCGTCCAGGGTGACGCGGGCCAGCCCCTGCACGATGAGCCGCAGGCTGCCATCCGGCAGCTTGAACATCTTGTGAATGTGGGTGATGGTGCCGATACCGTAGAGATCGGCCTGACCCGGCTCTTCGACCGACGCTTCGCGTTGCGTGAAGACCCCGACGAGCTGCTCGCCCTCGACGGCGGCCTCCACCAGCCGCACGGAACTCTCCCGCGCCACCGCCAGCGGCATGAACGCGCCGGGAAACAACACCGTGTCGCGGAGCGGCAGGATCGGCAGCTCCGCCGGAACCGACAACTCGCGCTCTTCCGGCGGAGACGCCGGCGCGTCCGGACGCGTGGATTCGTCGTTCATCGTGCACCGCCCCGGCGAGGCGACACTCCGGGCAACGAGCTCCGAAGCGCTGCGTCAGCCGACGACATCGGCAAACAATGATACCGCCCCGCGCCGGGCGACATGCACCTCGCGCTCCAGCTCGACCTCCCGGATCGCCTCGCAATCCGTGCAACGCACCGCGAACGGCAATGCACGCAGCCGCCGGCTGGAGATCTCCTTCCCGCACTCGTAGCAGTAGCCGAACGTCCCCTCGTCGAGGCGGGACAGCGCGTCGGCGATCTTGTTCAAGGTCTCCGCCTTCATCTGCAGCAGAGCAAACTCGATATCGTCCTGGATGTCGGCCTCGGAGGTCTCGGCATCGTCGCGAACGTCATGCAGCGGCGCCGCGGCCCCTTCGGCCCGTACATCCCGCATCTTGTGCTGGACCTCCCCGATGATCTCGAGGCGTCGCGCCTCCAGAATGCACCTGAGCTCGTCGTAGCGGGCCTTGTCCATACGGTTCTTCGTCTTCGTGCTCATGATGACGGCTCCTTCCGCCACATCGAAAAGCAAACTGCGTGCCGGCATCGAACCGGCCACAATCACTTAGACGACGACGACCGCTCTTCGGTTTCCCGCAATCGGTCGCCCTCTCCAGTGGACAGGCGTCCGCTGCGAGATCCGCCAGGCGAAGGCGCCACCACCCCAACGTTGATCCGGGCTGCGCGTTGTGCGAAGCTGAGCCTCCGCAACGAGAAGCCATGGCCAAGCCTGTCTGTCCGCTCTGCGGTCGCCGGCGAGCGCGCCGAGCCTGCCCCGCCCTCGGGGAGCAGATTTGCTCCGGGTGTTGCGGCGCCAAGCGACGCAAGCAGATCGCGTGCCCGCCGGACTGCGTGTACCTCGAATCGGCGACGACGCATCCCCCCGCCGTCATCCAGCGGCAGCGCGAGCGCGACGGAGGGTTCCTCGTCGCCCTGCTGCACGGCCTGACGGGGCCCCAGCAGCGGCTGACCGCAATGCTCCTCGAGTATCTCGCCGGCGACCGGCCGGACGCCCCCGGCCTCGTCGACGCGGACGTCGAGCAGGCCGCGGCAGCCCTCGCCCGGACCTACGAGACGGCGAGCCGCGGCATCGTATACGAGCACGCCGCCGGCACGGCGGCCGGGCAGAGGCTGGCCCTGGAACTGAAGCAGCTCGTCGAGACCGACCGCACCGACGGCGCCCACCTGTCGGATCACGACACCGCCGGTGTGCTGCGGCGCGTGGAAGCAGGGGCCCACGAGGCTCGGCGCGCACTGGACGACGGCGACAACGAACGCGCCTGGCTGGCGATGCTCAGACGGATCTGGACGTCGGCGGCCGGCGGCGCGGAGCGCGCTCCGTCCGGCGACGCGGCCGGCCGGTCGACGCCAGCCGGACTGATCCTGCCCCCGTAGGGGTGCACGACATGAAAGTGAGGCTTTTGCCGTACGGGGTATTGAGCGAGCGCCGATCAAGCAGCACCTGTGCGACGTCGCCAAGGCCATCTACGGCCCGGGGACCGACCTGGCCGAGCGGTGGGCCAGGGACCGGCTGTGCGCCGTGGTCGCCGCGCTGCGCATCCATGTCGAGACCACGCCCGAGGCGCGAAAGTGCATCCACTACGTGTTCGGGAATCGCCACCGGATGCGCTATCC
Organism: Acidobacteriota bacterium; assembly: GCA_021296515.1. GTDB lineage: Bacteria > Acidobacteriota > Vicinamibacteria > Vicinamibacterales > UBA8438 > WTFV01. Next base: position 18,017 of record JAGWAH010000029.1, read on the forward strand.
GCAGTTCCGCGCCAGGGGCCTGTGCGTCTCGTCGGGCGTCGTCGAAGCTGGATGCAAGCAGATCGGCGACCGGCTCAAGCGAGCCGGCATGCGCTGGACCGTCGCCGGCGCCAACGCCATCATCGCCCTGCGCTGCTGCATCCTCAGCGGACGCTTCGAGGACTTCTGGGAGCGACGAGCCGCAAATGCCGCCTGACGCTCAACGATGATGTCGTGCACCCCCCCGGGGGGTAGACGTTCGTGGTGACGAAGCGGCTCCGTGGTATACAATCCCCGTTTCGACCCCCGGGAGAGAGTCAAACCATGGCGAAACGCTGCGAACTCTGTGGAAAGGGACCCGTCGTAGGGCGCAACGTCAGTCACGCCCACAACGTCACGCGCCGGCGGTTCCAGGCCAACGTCCAATCGGTTCGCGCCGTCGTCGACGGCCGGGTCAAGCGCGTGCGCGTCTGCACCCGCTGCATCCGCTCGAATCGGATCACGAAGGCCGCCTGACCGGACCTCACGTGGCGCGGACCCCAATCACGTCGACCGGCGCACCGGCCGCGATCGGCCCGTACTCGCAAGCCGTCAGGGCCGGCGACCTTCTGTTCGTCTCCGGACAAGTACCGATCGATCCCGAAACCGGGGAGCTGATCGACGGCGACGTGGCGGCGCAGACTGACCGCGTGCTCCGGAGTCTCGAGGCCATCGTCCGCGCGGCCGGCGCGACGCTCGGCGATGTCGTGAAGACGACCGTCTATCTCGCCGACATGAACGACTTCGCGACCATGAACCGCGCGTACGCCACCTGGTTCGCAGCACCGGCCCCGGCTCGCGCCGCCGTCCAGGTGGCGCGTCTCCCGAAGGACGCGCAGATCGAGATCGACGCCATCGTCCGGCTTCCCGGCTGAACCCGCTGCCTACTCCTACGGCTTTCGGTGAACGCGCTCGACGTCGAGCACGCCGGCCACGGCCCGCACGACCTTGATGACGCGCTGCAGGTGCTGCATGTCGCTGATGTCGAACGTCACGCTGATGTGACCGTGCCGGTCCTTGTTGGCGGACGCTTCCACCTTGAGGATGTTGATCCTCCTGTCCGCGAGGCGTGACGTAACGTCGGCTATCATGCCGCGGCGATCCTCGACCTGAATGGTGAGGCAGACCGTGAACGTCGACTCGTCGTTCGCCTTGTCCCAGGCAACGTCGATCCGCCGCTCCGGATCGTAGAAGAGGTTCACGACGTTCGGACAGCTCGCGGCGTGGACCGAGACGCCCTTCCCGCGGGTGACGTAACCGACGATCTTCTCCCCGCGGATCGGATTGCAGCAGCCGGCCCGGAACACCATCAGGTCGTCGAATCCCCGTACCTTGATCGTCTCCTGGTTCGGACGAAGCACCCGGCGAACCACAGACGAAATGGACGCGTCTGCCTTCGGATGCTCGCGCTGCTCACGGGGAATCAGGGCGTCCAGCACGGCGCGGGACGAGACCTTGCCGTATCCGACGGACGCATAGAGGTCGTCCGGCTTCGACGCACCGAGCGCGGCGCAGACCCTGCCGACCGCGTCCGGATCCAGCACCGTCCTGGGCTTGAGATCGAATCGGCGGACCTCCTTCTCGATCAGCTTGCGTCCCAGCTCGACGGCCCGCAGCTTCTCCTCGACGTGGATGAAGTGCTTGATCTTGTTGCGCGCGCGCGTGGTGGCCACGATGTTCAGCCAGTCGCGGTTCGGCCTGTTGCCGGCCCGGGTGACCACCTCGACGATGTCTCCGCTCTGCAGCGGCGTCCGCAACGGAACCATCCGGCCATTGACGCGCGCTCCGACGCAGGTATGGCCGACGTCGGTGTGAATCGCGTAGGCGAAATCGATCGGAGTCGCTCCGCGGGGCAACGCCTTGACCTCGCCCTTCGGCGTGAAGGTGTACACCTCCTCCGGATAGAGATCGAGCTTGAGGCTGTGGATGAACTCGCTCGGGTCCGGCACCTCCTGCTGCCACTCCAGGAGTTGCCGCAGCCAGAGGAAGTACTTCTCGTCCGGTTCGGCGCCGACTCGGCCTTCCTTGTACTTCCAGTGCGCGGCGATGCCGTGCTCGGCGATCCGGTGCATGTCCTCGGAGCGGATCTGCACCTCGAACGGCAGCCCGAGATCGCTGATGACCGCCGTATGCAGTGACTGATAGCCGTTCGCACGCGGCATGGCCACGAAATCCTTGAACCGGCCGTGCACCGGCGCCCAGGTCTGATGGATGATGCCGAGCGCGGCGTAGCAGTCGCGCTCCGACTGCGTGATGACGCGGACAGCGAGGAGGTCGTATACCTCGTCCAGGGAGATCTTCTGCCGCCTGATCTTCTTCCAGATGCTGAAGACGCTCTTGATCCGCCCCTCCAGAGCGACGATCGGCACGCCGGCGTCCCGCAACTTCGCCGCGAGCGTGCTCCTGAGACTGTCGACGGTCCGCTCGGTCGCGCGGCGGCGTGCTTCCACCCGCTCCAGAAGCGACTCGTAGCCCGGCGGATCGAGATGGCGGAACGCGAGGTCCTCGAGCTCGTTCTTCACCTTGTTCATCCCGAGACGGTGAGCGATGGGCGCGTAGATGTCGATGGTCTCCTGCGAGATCTTCAGCCTGCGCTCTTCGCGAAGATGATCGAGAGTGCGCATGTTGTGAAGGCGGTCCGCCAGCTTGACGAGGATGACGCGCACGTCGTCCACCATCGCCAGCAGCATCTTCCGGAAGTTCTCGGCCTGCCGCTCCTCGCTCGACGAGAATGGAATCGTGCTTATCTTCGTGACCCCTTCGACGACATGAGCGATCTCCGGACCGAAGACCCCGCGAACGTTCTCGATGGTGGTCAGCGTGTCTTCGACAACATCGTGCAGCAGGCTGGCCGCGATCGTCACGTCGTCGAGGTGCATCTCCGCGACGAGGTGCGCAACCTCCAGCGGGTGCGTGATGTACTGCTCGCCGGACCGGCGGATCTGGCCCGCATGCTCCAGGGCCGAGAACTCGTAGGCCCGATGCAGCAGATCCGCGTCCGTGTCCGGGTTGTACGACCGCACCGAGCCGAGCAGATTCTCGAAGCTGACCATGGGAACGGCACTCCGAACACGACGATACGGGGCGCGCGCAGGAGGGTCAAGAACGCCCTTCCCCGGCGGTTGACTTGCTATTCCTTTTGCTTCACTATATCCATTCGCTTTTTTGGGGGGGACAGGTCGCTGGCGCCGGCCGCCGTGCGACGGCGTGTCGCGTGCGCCCGCTTGGCTGTGCTTCGCCCGCCGGGTGGCCGGGCGAAGCGGCCGCGAGCGGGAGTTTCTCACTTGATGAGGGAGAAGATCATGCAGACGGGACGGACCTTGTTGAGACTGGGCCTCGTTGTGGCGATGGTGATGCCGTTGGTCTCGTGTGGCTTCTTCGACCAGCTCGGCGCCATGCGCACGTTCAAGGAAGCCAACCTCTTCTACGGGCGTGGCGACTACGAGGCGGCGATCGAGGAGTACCAGCACGTGGTCGACGTGGTCAACGACGACCCGAACAGCGAGTTGTCGCAGGCGATGAGCGTGGCGTACTTCTACATCGCCAACTGCTACGACAATCTCTACACGCCGGCGTTCCGGGGCGAGCCGGAGAACGACGCGCTGCTGGACCAGGCGGTGGAGTACTACCGGCTGGCCGCCGACAACATCCCGAACCGGGAGTTCCAGACCTTGTCGATGCAGTACCTCGTGGCCGCCTACGGCCCCGACAAGATGAACGACCCCACGAACCGGGCGCTGCTGTTGCAGGAGATGATCCAGCTCGATCCCGGCAATCCGGACAACTACTTCGTGCTGGCTCAGCTCTTCGAGGAATCCGGGCTGTTCGAGGACGCCGAGACGATCTATCTCGAGGTCCGCAACATGCTGTCCGACGATCCGACGGTCTACCTTCAGCTCGCCGGCTTCTACAACCGCGCCGGCGATTTCGATCAGACCATCGACGCGCTACGGCAACGGGCCGCCATCGAGCCGGACAACCCCGAGGCGTTCTACACGATCTCCACCTTCTACTGGGAGAAGGCGTTCCGGGATTTCCGAATCACTCAGGAAGAGAAGGCCGAGTACGTGTTGGCCGGCATCGAGGCGGCCGACCAGGCAATCGCATTGAACGATCGCTACGTCGACGCGCTGGTCTACAAGAACATCCTGCTCCGGATGCAGGCGAACATGAGCGAGGATCAGGACGAGCAGGACGCACTCATCGCCGAGGCCGACGAGCTCCGTGACCGCGCCCAGCAGATTCAGGACGAGGCGCGTGGCGGCAGCGCCGGCGCTGGCCAGTAGGGGGCACGGAGTACCACCGCCCTGTTCGTGACGTTACCTGGAAGGCCGGGTGCCGCAACCGCGGCATCCGGCCTTTCTCTGTCGCCCGCACGCACCTACCCATACCCGAGTCGCGTTTACCGACGTCTGCGCCCTTGCGGTCGCCGCGCGACCCTGCCTCGCCCGCTCGCGTGGGGGTTCGCTGCCCGCGAGGCTAACAGCAGCGCCGATTTCCCTTGCGCGTCCGTCGTTGCGGCGTGATCGCGCGCCGGCAGTCGTCGGGCCTCCGCCGGGGCACCAGCACGCCGAGACGGGCCGTGGCGCCGCCGGGCGGGGGGCAGTTGCGTTCCGAACTGCTGCACGGGAAGGGGAGAGCGAGGCGGAGCTACGCCTGGGGCAGGGGATCGGCCGCGAATCTGCGCCCTTGCCGGCCGGAGAGGGGCCTACGAATGACCCGGTACAGAGTGAAAGGGGCCGGAGCCGCATTGGCGAGCGGCGCCGCCCCCCCTCGTTTTGGTTTCGCTCTCCGGTCGAGAGAGTCGAAATCCGAGTGAGAGACTACCCGACGGGGGCAGCGCCGGCAGCCCGCCGCATGCCCTCGGTGACGATGCCGACCTTCTCGACGCCAGCGCCCCGGGCCGCGTCGATCACGTCGATGATCTCGCCGTAGGTCAAGGACCCGGCGCCGGCGATGAACATCGTCTTCTCACGGCGCGTCTCGAAGATGGAGCGCAGCTCGGACTCGAGCGTCGCCATCTGCATCGGCTGCTGATTCACCGAGATACGCCGATCCGCCGTGTACTCGAGCAGAATCTGGCTGCTGTCGGTCGCTGCCTGCTGCGCGCCCTGGGTCTCGAGCGGCAGGTTGATGTCCAACCCGCGCTGCCCGAGCGGGAGCGCCGCCAGGAAGATGACGATCAGAACCAGCAGCACGTCGATGAACGGCGTGATGTTGATCTCCGAATTTGCATGTGGGTTCGTCGCCTCCGCGATGGCATCGGCACCGTGGTGCTTCTTCTTCGCCATGTCTATTCACCTCCCGCGCCGCCGACCTGACGCTCGGTGATGAGCGCGACGTTCTCGATGCCCGCCCGCTGCAACTGGTCCAACAGCTCCATCACCGCCGAGTACTGCGCGTTGACGTCGGCCTTGACGAGGAGGATCCGTTCCAGCTTGCGGTCGAGCGCGCTGTTGATCGAGTTGAGCAGCTCCTGCTGCGTCGTCTGCACGTTGTCCACGAAGTATCGGCCGTCGGAGGTCACCGCGACGGTGGTGTTGTTGTCGTTGTCGGGCTTGTCGCCCGTGTTGGTCGCCTCAGGCAGTGTCAACGTCACGCCCGCCGTCAACAGGGGCGCGATGAGCATGACGATGATGAGCAGGACCAGCATCACGTCGGCCAGCGGCGTGATGTTGATCTCCGAGTTCAAGCCACCGCTTTTCTCGCCGACTGACATTCCCATGATGAACGCTCCTTGAGCAGAAATACCGCCGGGCGCACAGGGCGCCCGGCGGGTGAGCCCGATCGGATCCCGGAACAGGAACCCGTCTAGGACTTCTTGATGAAGTAGTCGACGAGCTCCGACGAAGAGTTGTCCATCTCGACGGCGAAGTACTCCAGGCGGCCGGTCAGGTAATTGAAGAACCAGACGGCCGGAATCGCCACGAAGAGGCCGATCGCCGTGCCGACCAGCGCCTCGGAGATGCCGCCCGACACCGCGCCCAGACCGCCGGAACCCGTGGCCGCGATGCCCTGGAACGCGTTGATGACGCCGAGCGTCGTCGCGAGCAGGCCGACGAACACGGCGGTGGAGCCGATGGTGGCCAGGATGCCCATGCCCCGCTTCAGGTCGGAAGAGGTGAGCGCCGCGGCGCGCTGAATCGCGCGGTGGACGCTGTCGACCACGTCGTCCTTGTGCAGGTCGACGCCGCTGTGGCCGGCCAGGACGACTTTGCCGAGGTGGCTGTACCGGTAGTCCTTCGACTGCGAGACGCTGATGGCTTCCTTGAGCTTGCCGTCCTTGAGATGCTTCGCCACCTGCGGCGCAAACAGCTTCGACTGGTTCGTCGCCTGGATGAAGGTGAAGAGCCGCTCGAAGAAGACGCCGACCGACGCCATCGACATGATCACCAGCACGAACATCAGGATCTTGACGGATATCCCCATCTGCTCCCACAACTCAAGAAAGTCCATCTGTTCCTCCTACGGCGAGACGTGAGTTCGTCGCCGCCATTCCATTCGACCGATTCACGAATCCCCGGGCTTACGACAACTGGAAGTTGACCGTCACGGTCATGATGACCGGAACGGGCACGCCGTTCAGCAGCGTCGGCGTGTACTGCCACTGCCTCACGGCGTTGATCGCCGCCTCGTCGAGCAACGGCACTGAGCGGAGCACCTGGACATCGGTGACCGCACCGGTCGGACCGATCACCGCTTCGAGAATCACGACGCCCTGGACGCGCGCCTGCTGCGCCACGGGCGGATAGGTCGGCGGCACGTCCCGGATCTTGGTCGGCGGGCTGATGTTGCCACCGACGCGAACCGGCTCCGGCGGTGGCGGAGGAGGCGGAGGCGCGGTCGGCAACCCACCGACGATGCCGGCCACCACACCGCCCGCCAAGCCGCCCTCGACGCCTTGCACCCGGTTGATGTCGAAACCGGTTTCCTCGACGATCTGCTCCGGCGCGACGATCGGGGCCGCGTTCGGGTTGACGTCGAGAACCGGCGGCGGCGCGGCCTCGGCGGCGGCCGGCGGCGGCGGCGGCGGCGGCGGCGGCGGCGGCGGCGGCC
>JAGWAH010000151.1 GCA_021296515.1 Acidobacteriota bacterium
CCGGCTCGGGGATGCGGAGGGCAGGACCCTCCTGTTCCGCGCGGACGGCGGACTCGGCGGGGTGAGGTGCGTCGACGAGTGCGCCGTGGAGTTTCCCCCGCTGCTTGCGCCGGCGGATGCCCGGCCCTTCGCCGACTGGTCGCCGGTCCGTCGCCCGGACGGCCGCCTGCAGTGGGCCTACCAGTCGCGTCCGCTGCACACGTGGTCCCTGGAGGAGGAGCCGGGCGAAGTCGCGACCAACGTCGGTCTGGCCGAGACGGCGAACCTGAAGCTCGCCGAACGCGCCGCCGCGGCCGGGGGGCTGATGCCGCCTCCGGAATGGCGGGTCGCCCGCTTCGAGCCCGCCCGGTCCATCGATTTGCCGGCCGGCATCGAGGCCGGACTCGTAGCGTCGGCCGAGGCCGTCGTGCTGACGGATTTCGAGGGCTTCACGCTCTACGCGCCCGACAATGAAGCCGCCGGCGACGAGCGGACCTGCTCCGACCCCGGTTGCCGGATGGACTGGCTGCCCGTCCCGGCGCCCGCGCTCGCCCTCGACGTGGGCCGGTTCTCGGTCGTGACCCGCAGGGACGGATCCCGGCAATGGGCCTGGCGGGGCCGGCCGCTGTACCGGTACCGCGGGGACCTGCTGCCCGGGGACGCGCACGGCCGGACCGCCGACGGGCACTGGAGCATGGCCGTGCTGACGGAGAACTTCCGGCCGCCGCGGGTGGCGGTGACGGCTCTCGAGGGCTACGGCGATGCCCTGTCGCTCGACGGCATGACGCTGTACACCGGCTCCGCGTTCGAGAAGTACTGGGGCGGGCGCAACCTCCGGGACAGCTTCAAGAACGGGTACGACCGGGGGAAGCGGTTGGGAGGCGACGCCTGCGCGGACGCCGCCTGCCTGCAGACGTGGCGTCCGTTCCATGCTTCCGACGAAGCCCGGTCGACCGGCTTCTGGGAGGTCATCACCCGCCGCGACGGCAGCCGCCAGTGGGCCTACAAGGGCTACGCCGTCTACACCTACGCGGGCGACGAGGCCCCCGGCCAGAACCGGGGTCAGGCCACCTACGCCTTCGCAACGCTGGACGGCGGTCCCGAGGAGATCGAGCGGGCCGTCTGGCTGGCCGAGCTGGGTGGGACCTACGGCGGCGCCGGCATCTACTGGAACGTCGCCAAGCCGTGATCCGACGGGAATCCGCGGCGCTCCGTAGCGGAACCCCGCGTGGCCGCGACAGTGGCGGGTCGCCAGTTGGCGCACGGCGTTTCCGATCTCACCTGCAATTGCGAGCTGGCGATGTCCGGCCGGGGGTTCCAATGCGCAATCTCACCCGAACGATCTTCGCGGTGCTGCTGCTGGCGGTCGCCGTATCCGCTGGAGCGCAGTCTCCCGACCGGGAATGGCGCTACTTCGGCGGCGACGAGGCGTTCACGCGCTATTCGCCGCTCGAGCAGATCGATCGCGGCAACGTCGGCGACCTGGAGATCGCCTGGCGCCGGCCGGCGGCCGACCCGGCGCTGCAGGCGGCGTTCCCCGACCTGGGCGTCAGCGCGTATCTGCGCTCGACGCCGATCATGATCGACGGCGTGCTCTACGCGCCCAACGCGCACGGGCTGTTGGAGGCGTTCGATCCCGCCACCGGCGAGACCGTCTGGCGACAGGCGCCGTTCGCCGCCACCGACGCGGAGGTGGCCGGCGGCAGCACCCGCGGCGCCGCCTGGTGGACCGACGGCACGGCCCGGCGGCTGCTGCTGGTCCGGGGCGGATACCTGTATGCGCTGGATGCGGAAACCGGCCGGCGGGTCGCGTCGTTCGGCCTCGCCGATCAGGGCAGGGTCGATCTGGACTGGGAGCATCCGCTCGCCGGCGAGTTCGATTGGACGGCCGGGCCGATCGTGGTCGGCGACGTCGTGGTGGTGGCCGGCACGACCGGCGGCGCGGGCGACGGCGGCGTCGTCCGTGAGGCGGCCCCGGAGGACGTCCGCGGCTTCGACGTGCGGACTGGCGAGCTGCTCTGGACGTTCCACGTGGTCCCGCGGGCCGGCGCGTTCGGGGCGGACACCTGGGGCAACGGCTCCGGGGCCTACTCGGGCGACCTCGGGTCGTGGTGCTGCCTGACCGCCGACGAGGAGCTGGGGTACGTCTACGTGCCGCTGTCGGCGCCCACCGGCATGATCTACGGCGGCCACCGGCCGGGGGACAACCTCTTCTCCGACAGCCTCGTCGCCATCGAAGCGACCACCGGCGAGCGGGTCTGGCACTTCCAGATGGTGCACCACGACATCTGGGAGTACGACACCGTCGGGCCGCCCATACTCGGCGACATCACGGTGGACGGCCGCCGGATCGCCGCCGTGATGCAGCCGAGCAAGACGGCGTTCCTCTACGTGTTCGACCGCGCGACCGGCGAGCCGGTGTGGCCGATCGAGGAGCGCAAGGTCCTGCAGTCCATCGTTCCGGGCGAGCGGACCTCGCCGACGCAGCCGTTCCCCACGAAGCCGCCGCCGTTCGACCGGCAGGGCATCACCGTCGACGATCTGATCGACTTCACGCCCGAGCTGCGCGCCGAGGCGCTCGAAGCGGTGGAGCGGCTCGTGCTCGGACCGCTGTTCACGCCGCCGTGGCCGCGCAGCGGCGAGCCGGGCGGCAAGCTGGGGACGTTGACCGTTCCGGGCGGCTGGGGGGCCGGCAACTGGCACACGGGGGCGTTCGATCCCGAGACCGGGATCTACTATGCGGTCTCCCACACGCAGCCGACGGTGTGGAGCGTCTCCCCGACCACGTCCGACGACGCCACGCTGGCCTGGGCGACCTCCCGCGGAGAGGCGCGTGTACCGACGCCGCGGCCGCGCGGCCTGCCGATCACCAAGCCGCCCTACGGCCGCATCACCGCTCTCGACCTGAACCGCGGCGAGCTGGCGTGGATGGCTCCCAATGGCGACGGCCCCCGCAACCACCCGCTGCTGAAGGACCTCGACCTGCCGCCGCTCGGCATCCCCAACCGACCGGCCCCGCTCGTCACCGGCAGCCTGCTGTTCCTCGGCGAGGGCAGCGACGCCATCATCGGCACGCTGCGCGGCGAGGGCGACCCGACCGATCCCGAGCAGGACCAGTCGTGGCGCTGGGGCCGGAAGTTCCGGGCCTACGACAAGGCCACCGGCGAGGTGGTCTGGGAGACGGAGCTGCCGGCCGGCACCACCGGCGGCCCGATGACCTACCTGCACGAGGGCCGGCAGTACATCGCGACGAGATCCCCGAGTGGGTGGCGCTGGCCCTGCCGTAGCGGTTCAATCGCCGCTCTCTTCTGAAATCCGTTCGAGAAGCTCCTGCAGTCGCGGCAGGGCCCGCCGGTCCTTCTCGCGATCCGCGGCGCTCTTCGATCGGATCACGTCGGCCAGCGACGCGACCAGGATAGTCACACCCTCGGCAGCGTCCATGGTGACGGCGTCCCGTTTCAGGTCCTGGTAGCCGCCAGTGCCCGCCGGGGTGAAGGAAACGTCCAGGGCGCCGGACCGGGTCGTCAGGTTGAGGATGGCGTCCGGTCCCAGATTGCGCAGGAAACCGGCGGAGCAGTCGAAGGGGAGTCCCTGTGGGACATCGTCCGTGCGGATGCGGGCGTCGAGCGCTCGCAGAGCGGTGGCGAGACGGATGAGGTTGTCGGCATCGTTCGCCGGCGCGATGTCGATGTCCAGGGTTACGCCGACGTCACCGTGCAGGACGGCGGCCATCCCGCCGATCAGCACGAAACGCACGTTGGCGTCATGCAGTGCGGCCAACATGACGGCGGGATCGAAGGGCTCCTCAGCCACGGGGCCGCTCCCGCATCTGCCGCCGGCCTCGCAGGACGAACCGCGCGGCGCGGGTGGCGTCGACCAGACGTTCCGCGGGCGTTCGATGGAGGGTGCGTGAGAACAGCGAACCGGTGTCAGGATCGGGATCGCCGAGTCTCGCGCGGACCTCGAATCCGGCGGCGCGGACGAGGCGCTCCACCATGTCCGTCGAGGGCGTACGGGCGCCGGATTCTATGCGGGCGATCGTCGATTGGGGCACGCCGGCCCTGTGTCCCAGCTCCGCCTGCGTGAGCCCTGCGCGCTTGCGTGCCTCGCGAACGAGATTGCGAAGAACCATCCGCCATAGTATAGCCGATTGGCTATACTATGGCGCGGCGTGGAGCGGCGGGCCACCGAGGATTCTTCATCTCGACAGACTGAGGAGAGGAGCGGATGTCGACGACAGACGTGGCGCCGGCCCTGCCTTAGTTAGCTTAGCGGCTCAATCCGCGGCCGGCGACGCGGGCATGACGAACTCGTGGCCCGGGTGCCGCACGGTGAGCACCGGACAGGGGGCCTTGCGCACCACCGTCTCCGCTACGCTGCCGAGCAGCAGGTGCTGGACCGGTCCGCGCCCGTGGGTGCCCATCACGATCATGTCGATCGCGTTGTCGGTGGCGTACTGCAGGATCTCGACGAACGCGTGTCCGACGCGGATCGCCCGCACGGTCTCGATGCCGTCCAGCGAGATCTCGGCGAGACGCCGTTCCGCGGCGGCCTCCCACGTCTTGAGCAGATCGGAGACGACCAGCGCGGCCGCCCCGATCGCCCAGTCCTGCGGCGTCGGGTCCGCTACGACGTGCAGCACGTGCACCTCGGAGCCGAACCGTTCGGCCATCTCGCGGGCATAGCCGAGCGTGTGCGCGGCGGTGTCGCTGAAATCTGTCGGCAGCAGGATTCGCTTGATCGTCATTCCAATGGGATCAACGGTTTGTGGAGGTACTTGCGACGCCGTCATGGCGACGGGTTGACCAGTTCACTCAGCAGCGCGGCCGCGCGTTCCCTCGCCGTCGCCAGGCGTTCTTCGAGCTGATCGAAGAAGCGGTGGCCGGCCCGCCGCGCTTCGATCAACGGTACTTCGCTCTGCAGATACGCGGCCTCGAGCCCTTCGGGTGACAGGAGCTGTCCGCTGACACTGCCGTGACAGCATCGACTCCGGTCGAGCTGGGCGAGCGCCAGCGGTGCTCCCGACAGCCCCAGGGTGGCCAGCACGGCCGTGATCGACAGCAGGCGCCTCGTTGTGCTGACAACCATGTTCGTGCTCCTCGACGAGCAGGCCGGCAGCCGCGCCAACGTGATGGTGGCTGCCCGCTGTCCGTTTACGTCTCCGCACGATACCACGGTCTCTACGCGCTGCCTACCGTGCGTTCGGGGTACGGGAACGCACGCTGACATCCGTGGTAGCGCCGGCGGGCGGGCGGACGTCGATCTCGGTCTTGACGGCGAGCACTTCCGCCGGTCGCGGCGAGAGACCGATCGCGTGCAGAACGCCGGGAAACCGGACGAGGGCGCTGTGGACCGCACCGTGTTGCGGGCTTGCAGGTACTCGCGGGCCAGATTTCGCCCCCGCAATGGCGAGTGTCCCGCGATGAGCTCCCGGCGCGGCGGTTGCGTGAACCCCTGCCGATTCGGTAGAATTCGATATCCGACCATTCTGGTCGGGAATGCGGATCCGACCATCGACCGCGACTCTCGGCAGGCCCCAGGGCGGCCGGAGGTGTCGCGTGGACCGGGAGCAGGCGTCATGGCGACCTCGACCGACAACATCGAGCAGCTTGCGAATCAGGACTACAAGTACGGCTTCGTCACCGACATCGACGCCGAGGCGGTCCCGCCGGGGCTGAACGAGGAGATCATCCGGATCATCTCGGCCAAGAAGGGCGAGCCCGAATGGCTGCTGGAGTGGCGGCTGAAGGCGTTCCGCGTCTGGCAGACGATGACCGCGCCGCAGTGGCACAACGTGCACTTCCCGCCGGTCGACTTCCAGGACATCATCTACTACTCGGCCCCGAAGCAGAAGCCGAAGCTCGAGAGCCTCGACGACCTCGATCCGGAGATCAAGGCGACCTTCGACAAGCTCGGCGTGCCGATCGAGGAGCAGAAGGTGAGTGTTCGATTCCGTGTCGGTCGCGACCACCTTCAAGGACAAGCTGGCCGATCTGGGGATCGTCTTCTGCTCGTTCTCCGAGGCGGTGCGCGACCATCCCGACCTGGTCCGGAAGTACCTCGGATCGGTGGTGCCGGCGTCCGACAACTTCTACGCCGCGCTCAACTCGGCGGTCTTCTCCGACGGCTCGTTCGCCTACATCCCGAAGGGCGTCAAGTGCCCGATGGAGCTGTCCACCTACTTCCGCATCAACGCGGCGCAGACTGGCCAGTTCGAGCGGACGCTGCTGGTGGCCGACGAGGGCGCGACGGTGAGCTACCTGGAGGGCTGCACGGCACCGATGCGCGACGAAAACCAGCTCCACGCGGCGGTGGTCGAGCTGGTGGCCCTCGACGACGCGACCATCAAGTACTCGACCGTCCAGAACTGGTATCCCGGCGACAAGGACGGCAAAGGCGGCATCTACAACTTCGTGACCAAGCGCGGCAAGGCGTCGACGAACGCCAAGATCACCTGGACGCAGGTGGAGACCGGCTCGGCCATCACCTGGAAGTACCCGAGCTGCA
>JAGWAH010000152.1:0-1398 GCA_021296515.1 Acidobacteriota bacterium
CGGCCGTCGCGGTAGAAGGGCAGCAGCGTGTCGACGTCCTCGGCGGTGGCCGGCCGGCGATAGGCCTGCCGCGCCAGCGTGGAGAGGATCGTGCGCGCGCAGCGCTCCTCGTCCGCCGCGCCGCCGGTCGGCTCGCAGACGAACAGCCGCTCGCGGCTCGGCAGCTCGGCCGCGCCGCTCGGGTTGTACGGGCCGATGATCTGTACCTCGGAGACGCCCGGGTTGCCCTCCTGGAACTCATTCTGCCCGAACGAGTACGTCGAGCGGTCGAGCGGCAGCGGCAGAATCCCTTCCGGCAGCGCCGGGCGCCGGTGGAAGGAGAGTCCGACCTGGTGCCGGCCGGCGGTGACCGCCGTGCGGACCTCCAGCCCCTCGTCGGCGTGCAGCGAGTAGAGCTCCCACTCCGGGAAGGAGCTCGAGTCGTAGATGCTCTCGAACTTGCCGGCGTACCCCATCGGGGGACGCTGGCCCGGCTCCCAGTCGCGGCCCACCGTGAAGCCGCCGACGCGCTCGCCGTCCACGCGCACGTCGAGCTCGTGCGCCCGGCCGAGGCCGCGCACGTAGCCGTACTCCTGCTTCCGCAGGCTGAGCCGGATGATGTACTCGCCGTCGACCGGGAAGTGGTGCTCGATCGCGACGCCGCCGCGCGACCCGAACGGCAGATCGTCGCTGACGGGTCCGTCCTGGTCCACCGCGCCGTGGATGGGATAGACCTCGGACACGGCGCGCACGCTCGTATCGCCCACGACGAGCTGGCTGATGCGCCGCGCCGCGGCCAGGTAGCGCTCGATCAGGGTCGGCGTCGGCGATGTTGTCGAACCCCTCCTGCTCGTCGTCGGCCGGGAGCAGGGCGTTGACGTCGATCTCGAGGCCGAAGATGTCGCGGATGGCGTTGGCATACTCCGCCCGGTTCAGCCGGTGGACGGCGGGCCTGCCGGGGTCGGGATTCTCCAGGCCCGCCCGGTCGAGCTCCGTCTCCAGCCACTCGATGAACCCGTGGGTCGCCGCCGCGGTCGGGCGCGGCCGGCCGGCCGGCGGCATCGCGTTCGCGCGCAGCCGGCGGATCACGTGCTCCCAGGTGTCCGCGTTCGTTTCCACCTGCGCGACGTCCAGCGTGTCGAGGGCCAAGCCCGCGGTCAGCGTGCGCCGGTTGTGGCAGGCCACGCAGTAGCGGTTGAGCAGGGCCCGCGCCTCCGCGGACCCGGTCTCGGCTGCGGCTTCGTGCTGCGCGGCGGGCCGGGGCTCCGCGCGCAGGTCGAGCTGCGCGGCGCCGATGAGGGCCGCCATTCCCACGCCTGCGAGTATCCAGCGTGACATCGTTGCGCCTCCGTGAAGAGCCCCTCGTGTCCTGTCCGATCCGGGGCTCGGTTCCGTTCCGGCGGTTTGCGTCAATCCCGG
>JAGWAH010000152.1:1420-4474 GCA_021296515.1 Acidobacteriota bacterium
GCGTCGTGCCGTCCTCGGTCTCCCAGTCCAGATCGGCCCCGAGGCCGACCAGGTAGTCGACCACGCTCGTGAATCCGTACCGCGCCGCCGCGTGCAGGGCCGTTTCGCCCGCGCGGATCGTCTCGTGCAGGGTCTCGTCCGCGCCCGCGTCGACCGCGGCCTTGACGGTCTCCAGCACGAGCTCCTCGTCGCTCCACTGGGCGCTGACCAGCTCCGGCGCGATCAAGCGGCTGCGGCGGGTGGTGCTGCGGCTCAGTCCATGTCCCACCGCCGCCATCAGCGCCGTCGTGCCGTCGTCGGTGCGGGCGAGCGGGTCGGCGCCGGCCGCGGCGATCATCCGGGCGAGCGCCGGCTCGAGGTACTTGGTTGCGAGCAGGAACGGCGTGGCGCCCTTCTCCCTGAGCGTGAAGACGAACTCGTAGGTCCAGCGGGGAACCGGCGTGCTCCGGGTGAGACGGGCGTTCGGGTCCGCTCCGCGGGCCAGCAGCATTCTCACCAGTGGTCTCACCAGCGGTTGGTCGGCGCGCAGAACTGCCGCGTGCAGCGCGCTGTAGCCGGCGCCCCCGGCGTTCGGATCGGCGCCGCGGGCGAGCAGGAACTCCGCGAGCCGCAGATTGCCGCTCATGGTGGCCAGCACCAGCGCGCTGTTGCCGTCCGCGCCGGCCTCGTCGACGTCGGCTCCCGCGTTGAGCAGGAGTCGGGCAGAGCTGATGTCGCCGTGACGGGCGGCGAACAGGAGCGGGGTGAAACCCCCGGCGCCGAAGTAGGTGGCCCCGGCCGGGCTGGTCGTGCTGCGCAAGCCCGTGCCCCGGAATTGCCGCCTCGTGATCGTGCGGGCGTCGAGCGCCGCGCCGTGCTTGAGCAGTACTCGCGTGACGTCCGGCTGGAGATGGGCGGCGGCCCACATCAGCGCGGTCTGCCCGTTCTCCGGCTCGGTGGCGTCCACCTGGGCGCCGTGCTCGATCAGCGCCTCCACCGCCACGGGATCGCCCGTCGCGGTGCAGCGCATGAGCACGGTCTCGCCCGCCAGGAGCCCGCGGTCGGCGTCCGCGCCGGCGGCGAGCAGGCGCTGTACGATCCTGGTGTTGCGGCTCGCGCAGGCGACCCACAGCGGCGTGGCGCCCAGCTCGTTCGCCGCGTCGACGTTCGCGCCGGCCTCTATCAGCCGGTCCACGGTGGGCAGGTCGTTCCAGTGCGCCGCCCAGTGCAGCGCCGTCGCGCCGTCGCCCTGCGGGGTGTCGGCGGCGACGCCCCGGTCCAGGAGGATGCCGACCGTGGCCCAGTCCCGGTCCTTCGCCGCGTCGACGATCCGCCGGTCGGAATTGCCGGCGGCCGGACCCACCGCCCACACGGTGCACAGGAGCCCCGCGGCGGCGAGCCGGACGCACTGCTGCCTGATTGTCACGAGCATCCGTCATGATAGCCCCGTGCGGATCTCGATCCAACCGTTATTCGTCCGTCAATCGACATTTCTGGCCCGCGAGAGGAGCGTCTCATGGTCCCCAAGCTCGATCGCCGTCAGTTCGTTGCCGGCGCCGCCGCCGGTCTTGCCGCCGCGGCGCCCGGTTCCGCCTTCGGCCGGGCCCCGGCAATCCGGACTTCACGGACCGTCTCGCCGGTGGTGATCGCGTCGGGGAATGGCCACCGCTACACGAACGGTGGGACCCGGACGTGCGTGGAGACCGCGTTCCGCCTGATGACCTCGGGCACGGACGTGCTCGACGCGCTCATCGCCGGGGTGAACATCGTCGAGCTGGACCCCGAGGACGCCAGCGTCGGCTACGGCGGCCGTCCCAACGCGGACGGGGTGGTTCAGCTCGACGCCTGCTGCATGCACGGGCCGAAACGGCGGGCCGGCGGGGTCGCGGCGCTCGAGGGCGTGCGCACACCGTCCAGCGTGGCGCAGAAGGTCGCCGACCTGACCGATCATCACCTGCTGGTCGGGGCCGGTGCGCAACGGTTCGCGCGACAGCTCGGGTTCGCCATCGAGGACGACCTGAACACGGACCGCTCGCGCCGCATGTGGCTCGAATGGAAGCGCCGCACCGATCCCGGCCACTATCTCGATCCCGACCGGACCGAGGCCGGCGGGGATGCCGCGGCGCGCGGGCGTGACGTCGACAACGCCATGCTGGCCGACGGGGTGATCACGGAGGAGGAGCTGTACGGCACCATCAACTGCAACGGCGTCAATGCGGCGGGCGAGATCTGCGGCGTCACGACGACGAGCGGACTGGCCTGGAAGATCCCTGGCCGCGTTGGCGATTCACCGATTCTGGGCGCCGGTCTGTACGTGGACAACTCGGTCGGCGCGGCCGGTTCCACCGGGCGCGGCGAGGCCAATCTCTACAACCTGGCGTCATTCCTGATCGTCGAGCGGATGCGAGCCGGGATGCATCCCAAGGATGCGGGAATGGAGGCGCTACGCCGCGTGCAGGCGAACACCGTCGAGGCCCGGCTGCTCAACAGCCGCGGACTGCCCGCGTTCGGCCTGACGTTCTACATCCTGGATGCAGAGGGACGGCACGCCGGCGTGTCGATGTACGCCGGGGAAACCAGCCGCTACGCCGTGTGCACGGAGAACGGGGGCGAGTTGCTACCGCTCGAGCCGTTGCTCGACGGCTCCCCGCGAGATTGAAGCTCACGGATCCGGCCGTGGGCGCGCCCATCGACCGCGGCCGGACCCGTCCCGGCGGCGCGAGGCTACGGACCCTCGCTGGCAGCCGCTTCCTCGGCGCGCGATCCGGTCAACATGTTGAACATCCCGTAGTTGCCCTCGTGGCACGCGAACTCGTACATCGGCAGGTCCTGGCGGGCATGCGGCAGGGCGCCCGACCACGGCCGAGTCCAGGTCTCGGGGTCGTCAATCGTGAACGTGTAGTCGAGCGTGTCGGGCCCGGTGCGCGTGATGCGCTCGGTCACCGTCGCCGACTCGCTCAGCTTGCCGCGCGACAGCGCGTGCTCGGGACGGCTCCAGCGCCGGATGAAGGGCTCGCGCAGGTTGGTGGTCTCGACCACGAGCGTGTCGCCTTCCCAGCGGCCGCGCGAGCTGCC
>JAGWAH010000030.1:0-5425 GCA_021296515.1 Acidobacteriota bacterium
GCGCCGAGGCGGTGATCGCGCGGATCGGTGACGAGGCGGTCGGGTTCGCGTTGTTCTTCCAGAGCTTCTCCACCTTCGTCGGGCGCCCCGGCCTGTACCTGGAGGATCTGTATGTCCGGCCGCCGCATCGCGGCCGCGGCATCGGACGGCGCCTCCTGGCGCACCTCGCGCACGTCGCGGTCGAGCGGCGTTGCGGCCGCTTCGAGTGGTCGGTGCTGGACTGGAACGAGCTGGCGATCGCCTCGTACCGCCGCGCCGGTGCGGTTCCGATGGACGAGTGGACGGTATACCGCCTGACCGGGGAGCCGTTGCGCGCCCTGGCGGCGGAGGCGGTCGCGCCGTGAGCGCGGGCGACGCCGGCGAGGAGCGGCGCGTCCTCGCCGAGCAGGTCGCTTACTACCGGGCGCGGGCCCCGGAGTACGACGACTGGTTCTTTCGCCGCGGGGAGTACGACCACGGTCCCGAGTGGAATCGGCGCTGGCGCGACGAGGTCGGCGAGCTGCGGCGAGCCCTCGACGCGGTGCAGCCGTCCGGCCGGGTGCTGGAGCTGGCCTGCGGCACGGGTCTGTGGACGGAGCGCCTCGCGCCGCGTGCGGCGGAGCTGACCTGCGTCGACGCCTCGCCCGAGGTGATCGCCCTCAACCGTGCGCGTACCGGCGCGGCGCAGATCGACTACGTCTGCGCCGATCTGTTCGCGTGGGAGCCGGCCCGGCGGTACGACTTCGTGTTCTTCGGCTTCTGGTTGTCGCACGTGCCGGCGGGCGCGTTCATCCCGTTCTGGAGCCTGGTGGCAAGGGCGCTGGCCCCCGGCGGGAGGGTCTTCTTCGTCGACAGCCGCAACCATCCGGCTGCCCGCGAGGGGGGCTACGACGCCTGGGCTCCCGCCGCGCCGCCGGCCCGCAGCCGCCGCCGTCTGCGGGACGGCCGCGAGTTCGAGATCGTGAAGATCTTCCACAGGCCGGACGAGCTGGAGGCGCAGTTGCGTGCGCTCGGCTGGCGCGCCGTCGTGCGCGGCACCTCCACCTTNCGCGTGACGACTCGACGCCGGTAGCCGGGCCGGCCGGATGACCGACCATGCTGAGCCATCAGGTGACTGCGTACGGCGAGCCGCTGGAGCGGACGGAAACGGCGCTGCCGGAGCCGCGCGGTGAGGAGGTCCTCCTGCGGGTCGGCGCGTGCGGCGTCTGCCACAGCGACGTCCACCTGTGGGAGGGGGCGTTCGATCTCGGCGACGGAAAGCGCCTCGATCTGACGCAGGGCAGGGACCTGCCGCACACCCTCGGTCACGAGATCGCCGGCGAGGTGGTGGCGGTCGGTCCCACGGCGGCCGGCGTCTCCGAGGGCGACCGGCGCGTCGTCTACCCGTGGCTCGGGTGCGGCGACTGCCCGCGGTGCGCGGCCGGCGAGGAGCACCTCTGCCCGACCGGCGATCCGGTAGGCGTCGGGCGCGCCGGGGGCTTCGCGGACCACGTCCTGTTGCCGCATCCGCGCTGCCTGTTCGAGTACGCGCCGCTGGGCGAGGCCCTCGCGGCGACGTACGCCTGCTCCGGCCTCACGGCATACGGCGCGCTCCGCAAGGCGGCGTCCGGCGCGGCGTCCGGAGAGCTGTTGATCGTCGGACTCGGCGGAGTCGGGATGGCCGCGGTGGGTCTCGCGCCCGCGCTGACGGATGCTCCGGCGCTGCTGTGCGCCGACGTCGACGCGGAGCGGCTGGAGCTTGCCCGCACGCGCGGTGCGGCCGACACCTTCGACGCGTCGGCACCGGATGCCGCCAGGCAGGTTCGAAGGCGCACCCGCGGCGGGGTGGCGGCGGCCATCGACTTCGTGGGGTCGGAGCGGTCAGCCGCCTTCGCCCTCGGTGCGCTGGCGCCGGGCGGCACGCTCATCGTGGTGGGGCTCTTCGGGGGCGCCCTGAGGCTCTCGTTGCCGCTGCTGCCTCTCAAGCACCTGACGATACGCGGTTCCTACGTCGGCAGCCCGGCGGAGATGGGGGAGTTGCTGGCCCTGGGCCGTTCCGGATCGATTCCCGAGCTGCCGATCGACGAACGCCCTCTCGCCGCGGCACAGGCGGCGCTCGACGACCTGCGGGCGGGCCGGGTGATCGGCCGCGTCGTCCTCCGGGCCTGAGCTCGTCCTGCCGGCAGCGCGCGTCCGGGCGGCGGTCCCGGGCTGCGGGTGCATTTCCGCTCGGGATCCGGCGCTATCGATACGGCTCGCTGCAGTGCTCCGCGATGAACGCCCGCGCCTCGTCGCGCAGGCGCACGATCTCCGACCAGTCGGACCCCGGCGCCCGCAGCGGCGCACCGAAGGTCACCTTTACGCGGCCCCGGCGCAGAAGCCACGTCCCGGCGGGCCAGATGTGCCGCGTGCCCCGGATCGCCACCGGGACCACCGGGCAGCCGGCGTCGACCGCGGCCCGAAAGGCGCCGAGCCGGAACGGGAGCAGCCGGGGCGCCGCCTCGAAGGTGCCCTCCGGGAAGACGAAGAGCGAGGCGCCGGCGTCGAGCGGCGCACGGATGGTGTCGGCGCTCTCCACCCGCTCGTACTGGTCGCGCTTCCCGAGCGGGATGTGGTTTCCCTTGCGAATGGCCAGCCCGATGAGCGGGTAGGTTCCCAGACGCGCCTTGACCGCGAAACGGACGGCGACCGGCAGCGCGCTCATCATCACCGGCGAGTCGATGAAGCTGGCGTGGTTGGCGACGAAGACGACCGGGCCAGCGGCCGGCACCGACTCTCGACCGACGACTTCGAGCGGGCAGCCGGCGAGCCGCATCACCAGCCGGTTCCAGCGCCCGACGATCCGGTCGGCGCCCCTGCCGCGGGGAATCAGAAGCAGCAGCCCCCAGCCGATCGGCGCGGTGCCGAGCACGACGGCCAGCACGTAGCCTGTGAAGAGCGCCCGTGCGCCGTGCGACGCCCATGCGGCTGCCGTCGCGGCCGCCGCAGCCGCGGCCAGCCGCAGCCACTGCATGGCCACGCCGGCCCGCCCGCGGCCGATGCGCCCCGCGAGCCAGGCGTCACGGGTCGCGCCGCGGCGGATCTTGCCGCTCGAGGTCTTGGCGACCGATCCGGGCGGCGCAAGCACCACCCGATCGGGCGCGGTCCCCAGCGCCAGGCCGACCTTCCGCGTGACGGCCTGGACGAGATCGGCGCGCGACGCTTCGTTCACCACCCGCGTCTCCGCCACGATGACGAACTGCTCCGTGCCGCGTGCGGCGTCGGCCGCGCCGAACGCCGCCACGCAGCCGGTGCGAACGCCCGGAACGCTGCCCGCGAGCGCCTCGACCTCGTGGGGCTGGAAGTTGCGGCCCGCCTTGATGATCAGGTCCTTGGCGCGGCCGGTGAGGAAGAGTTCGCCGTCCGCCAGGTAGCCCAGGTCGCCGCTGTCGAGCCAGCCGTCCGTGCCGATGAGGTCGCGCGTGGCCTCCTCGTTGCGGTAGTAGCCGCGGGTCGTGGAAGGACCGCGGAAGCGGACGCGTCCCTGGACGCGGTCGGGCGCCGGGTTTCCGTCGCGACCGAACACCGCCAGCTCGTGATCCGGCAGCGCGCGCCCGCAGGAGACGAACCGCAACGCGCTTCGGTCGTCGTCGGCGGCGGGATCGGCCTGCCCCGACGCCTGGAACTTCGAGCGGCGCACGCGGTCGATCCTGATCGCGCTCCCCAGGTCCGGCGTCGAGAGTCCCAGCGAGCACTCCGCAAGTCCGTAGACCGGGTAGACCGCGCGGGGATCGAGGCCGCAGGGGGCGAAGCGCTCGATAAAGCGGTGAAGGGTAGCGGGAGACACCGGCTCCGAGCCGTTCAGCAACACGCGGGCGGCGCTCAGGTCGAGCCCGTCGAGCTCTTCGTCCGCGATGCGGGTCGTGCAGAGGTCGAACGCGAAGTTGGGCGCCGGCGACAACGTGCCGCGGTGCGCGTCGAGGGCCTCCAACCAGCGTATCGGCCGGGCCAGGAAGGCGAGCGGCGACATCAGGGCCAGCGGCGCGCCGAAGTAGAGCGGCCCGAGCCAGGCGCCGATGAGCCCCATGTCGTGGTAGAGGGGCAGCCAGCTCACGCCCACGTCGCGCGAGGTGATGGCGAACCGGCTCTCGAGAGCCCGGATGTTGGCGAGCAGGTTGTCGTGCGAGAGGAGGACGCCCTTCGGCTGCCCGGTGCTGCCGGACGTGTACTGGATGAGGGCCGGGTCTTCGGCGGTGGCCGGGACGGGACGCCGCGGCTCGCCGCTCACGTCTTCGGCCGACACCACGGCGTCGAGTGACGGCACCTGCCGCACGAGCAGCCCGGCGACGCGCGCCACGTCGCTGAACGTCACGAGGATGCGCGCGCCCGCGTTGTGCAGGATGGCCGCCTGGCGGCCGACGTACTCCTCGATGCGGTCGAGGCGGAAAGGCGGATACAGGGGGACCGGTACGCAGCCGGCCATCAGCGTGCCGACGAAGGTCGGGAAGAAACGCTCCTCGGTCCGCAGCATGATGGCGACCCTGTCGCCGCGGCCGAGCCCGCGCTCGGCGAGGCCTCCCGCGACGGCCTGCGCCTCGCGCCACAGCCAGCCGTAGGTGAGGGGTGTTTCGTCTCCGTTTTCCTCGCGCAGGTGGATGTGAATGCGTTCGGGTGCGCGCTCGGCGTGCCAGGCCAGCGCTTCGACGACCGTGCGGGCGCTCGCCGCGGATGCGACCCCGGACCCGCTCGCGGCGGGTCGTTCCGTGCGTCGCTCCTCCGGGGTGTCGTGGGCTTCCGCGATGGCCGTGGCGAGGTCTGCCGGCGTTTCCGCGTCCGACATGGCGGCGTCCCCGAGACGGACTCCGAACGTGCGTTCGAGGCGGATGAGCAGCTCGACGCGCTCCAGGCTGCTGATGCCGAGGTCGGTCTCGAGCGAGTCGCCGCGCGCCACGGCGGCGGGAACGCCGCCCCGCAGCTCGGTCACGAGCTCGGCGACGACGTCGAGCACCCGTTGCTCGATGCCGCCGCCGGCGGGCGATGGGGGGGCCGGATGCTGCATCGCCCCCTATTGTCGCCCTTAGGGATCGATGCGTCGAATCGTACGGATGACGACGTTCTCGCGGGGCACGTCGTTCATGCGGTCCACCCGGGTGGTGCGGACCCGCGAGATGTCGTCGACCACGTCCATGCCGTCCACGACCCGCCCGAAGACGGCGTAGCCGAAGCCCTCCCGCGTCGTGTTGCGGTGGTTGAACATGTCGTTGTGGCCGACGTTGATGAAGAACTGCGCACGCGCGGTGTTCGGCTCGCCGAGACGCGCCATGGCGACGGTGCCGCGCCGGTTCTGCAGGCGGTTGGTCGCCTCGTTCAGGATGGGGCCGCGGAGTCCCTCGATGCGCGGGGTGTGGTCCTCCTCGAGCCCGCCCCCCTGGATGATCAGGTTGCGGATCACCCGGTGGAAGATCGTGCCGTCGTAGAATCCGGCCTG
>JAGWAH010000030.1:5465-20881 GCA_021296515.1 Acidobacteriota bacterium
GCCCATCGACGTCTCGATCACGACGTGGGGATTGGGCGGCGGATCCTGCGCGTGGACCGCGCCGGGCGCGGCCAGCAGGGCGACGACGGCTCCGGCGGCGGCCAGTGATCGCAGCATGACGCGTCCCATCCTACTGGACCGTGACGGAGTTGATGACGACCGGCTCGACGGGGACGTTCTGATGCGGTCCCTGCCGCCCCGTCGACACCCCGGAGATGGCGTCGACCACGTCCATTCCGGCGGTCACCCGTCCGAAGACGGCGTAGCCGTAGTCGCGGGGAGACGTGCCCCGGTGGTCGAGGCTCCGCGCGTTGTCGACCGTGTTGATGAAGAACTGGGCGGTGGCGCTGTCGACGACGCTCGTCCGGGCCATCGAGATCGTGCCCCGCGCGTTGCTCAGCCCGTTGTCGGCCTCGTTCCGGATCGGCGGGCGCGTGGCCTTCTCCGAGAGATTCGCCGTCAGGCCGCCGCCCTGGATCATGAACCCCGGGATCACGCGGTGGAAGACGGTGCCGGCGAAGAACCCGTCGTTGGCGTACTGCAGGAAGTTCTCCACCGTGATCGGGGCCGCATCCTGCAGCAACTCGATCGTAATGTTCCCGTGGGTGGTCTCCATGACCACGACCGGGTTATCCTGCGCCGACGCACCGAGTGTTCCTGGCGTCATGATTCCTGCCATTCCGAGAATGCCGGCCAGCATGCGAAAAGACATCGGCCTCGCTCCCTGCGATCGCTCCCGACCGCGCGGTGGTTTCCAAGATCTGGGATTCTGGATCCAACAATCGGGATCCAGAACGGTGTTCGCGGTGACGAGGCCTAGCGTCGAGCGGCTGAATGCGGGTATTTTCCGGAAGCCGGCTCGCTGCCCCGATTCCGGTCCCGAGTATGCATAATCCACCCAAGCCTGTCCACCCATCCGAGTCATGAAACTGCTCGAACGACTGCGCGCTCAACCGGCTTGGCAGAGCGACGACCCGGCCGTGCGGGTCGGTGCCGTGCGCGATCTCCCCGAGGACGCGCGCGATGTGCTGTTGGAGATCGCCAGAGGCGACCCCGACCCCGGAGTGCGCCGCGCGGCGGTCGAGCGCATGCCGGATCTGGCAACCCTGGTTGCCTTCCTGCGGGACGCCGGCGAGGCGGGGGATGCGCGCGACGAGGCGCGCGTCGAGGCCGTTGCCGCCGTGCGCGACACGCTCATCGAAGCGGCCGACGCAGCGGCTGCCGTCGCCGCGCTGGATGTGCTCGCCGACGAGCGCGACCTGGCCGCCGTCGCCCGCGCGGCGGACCTCGAGGCCGTGGCCAGCGCCGCGCTGGAGCGTCTGTCCGGCGACAAGATGCTCGGCGCCGTCGCGCGGCGGGCGGGCCGCGCCGAAATCGCGCTGGACGCCGTCGCGCGGCTGAAGGATCGGGACGAGCTGCTCTCGGTGGCCGTCAAGGCGGACGACAAGGGGGCGGCGCTGGCAGCCTGCGAGCGGCTGCTGGACGGCGGCGACGCCGCGCTGGAGACGATGTCCCGTCAGGCCCGTCACAAGGGCGTGGCTCGGCGGGCGCGTGCGGTGCTGGCGGCGCGCTCCGAGGACCGCGCGTCCGAAGTTGCGGCGGCCCCGGGCGTCGACTTGTGCGCCGCGCTCGAGGCGCGGGCGTCGACGATCACCTCGCTGGAGGAGGGCCGGAAGGCGCTCGACGACGCGGTGCAGCGGTGGGCCGGCGTCGACGGACCGATCGAGGCGGCGGTGGCCGAACGGTTCGCCGCCGCGCGGCGGGCGCTGGAGGACCGGTTGCTCGCGCTCGACGCCACTGCGGTCGAAGCCCAGCGCGCCGCGGCCGAGCGGACCGCGGCGGAGTCGTCGCGGGCCGCCCTGTGCGAGCGGGTGGAAGCGTTGGAGGGAGACGCCGCGCTCGATGGGTTGCGGCAGGCGCGGACGGAGTGGGAGGCGCTGGCCGTCGATCCCGACGCGAGCGACGAGGCGCGGGCGGTGATCGAGGCACTCGGCGCGCGGTTCGAGAGGGCCGCGGCGGCGTGCGAGGCGCGCCACGCCGCGCTGGAACGCCGGCATGAGAGATTGCGCAAGCTCGACGCCCTGGCGGCCGAGATCGAGCAGCTCGTCGCCGGCGAGGACGATCCGGATGGGCGCGTGCGGTGGCGGGCGCTGGACGCGGCGTGGCGGCGCGAGATTGCGGCGGTGACCGGCGATGGCGCACCACCGGATCCCGAGACGACCGTGGCGCTGGCCGCGCTTACCCGGCGCAAGGCGGCAGCCGACGCCCGGCGTCGCGATCTCGAGGTCGGTCTGAAGGCTTCGCGCGACAAGGAGCGCCAGAAGAATCTTGCCCGCGTCGGCAAGCTGGCGGACGGCGTCGAGGCCGCGATCACGAACGAGAAGCTGACGCTCGCCGAGGCCGAGAGGCAATTGCGGGTCGCGCGTCAGGCTCTGGAGAAACTGCCGCCGCTGCCCTCGCGGCGGGATCACGACCAACTGACGCGGCGGCTCAAGGAGGGCGCCGGCACGTTGCTCGGCAAGGTGCGCGAGCTGCGGGATTTCGCCGACTGGCAACGATGGGCGAATCTCGGAGTTCAGGAGGAGCTCTGCCAGGCGCTGGAGGCCCTGGCCTCCCCGCCGGAAGGGGCGCCGGAGCCCACCGACGCGGAAGTCGTCCGCAGGTTCACCGAGCTCATGAAGCGCTGGCGTCAGGCGGCCGACGTGCCGCAGGACAAGGGACAGGCGCTGTGGGAACGCTTCAAGAAGGCGCACGACGCCGTGTATCCGCGTTGCGAGCCGTTCTTCGCGGCGCAGCGCCAGGAGCGGGAGCAGAGCCTGGCCCGTTACGCGGCGCTGGTGGAGGAGGCGGAGAGGCTCAGCGAATCGACCGACTGGCTGAAGACGGCCCAGCGTCTGACCGTCCTGCAGGCGGAGTGGAAGACGCTCGGGCCGGTGCCGCGCCGGGAGCAGCAGGCGTTGTGGGGGCGGCTCCGGCAGGCGTGCAGCCGTTTCTTCACGCGCCGGAAGGCCGACCTCGCCGGGCGCAAGCAGGAGTGGTCCGGCAACTACGAGAAGAAAGAGGCGCTGTGCGTGCGCGTCGAGGCCTTGCTCGAGGCCGAGGACCTGAAGGCGGCGATTGAGGAGGTCAAGCAGGTCCAGCGCGAATGGAAGACGATAGGTCCGGTGCGGCGGAATCGGTCCGACGCGATCTGGTATCGGTTCCGGCGGGCGTGCGACGGCGTGTTCGATCGGCTCAACGAGGGCGCGCGCCGGGCCGCGGCCGACCGTATCGCGGTGCGCGAGGCCCTCTGCGCCGAGCTCGAAGCTCTGGCGCCGCCACCGGCTGCTGCTGCGGCCGAGTCCGAGAGCGGCTCGACGGGCGACGACGGACGCGCATCCGCGGAGAGCGCCGTCGTCGAGAACGCCGGGACCGCGGAGTCCGCCGCCGCCGAGACCACCGGATCGTCGGGCGAGGCTCCTTCCGAATCGTCGGGCGCCGAGAAGGCCGTCGCGCCCGCCGCGGAAGCCACGCCTGGTGCTGCCGCTCCTGAAGACCTGGTGAGGACCGTTCGCGAGATCCAGGAGAAGTGGCGGCGCGCGCCCGAAGTGCCGCCCGACGTCAAGCGGAAGCTCGCGGCGCGTTTCGGCCGCGCGATATCGCGCGTCGTCGAGACCCACGCGGAGCAGTTCCGGGGTACCGACTACGATCCGGCGCAGCGTCTCAAGCAGTTCGAGCGGCTGTGCAAGCGTGCCGAGGCGCTCGTTTCCACCGAGTCGCGCGGCGACGCCGATGTGTCGCCTGCGGAGCTGTTGGCGCGCAAGTGGCGCACGCAGTTGGCCGCCAACACGATGGGAGTGCGCGTCGACGAGGAGGCGAAGCGCCGGGCCGCGCGTGAGGACGTCAAGCGGTTGCAGGCCGAGCGGCGCAGGCTCGGCACCTTGACCGGCTCCGAGGCGGACGCGCTGCAGGCGCGGTTCCAGAGGGCCTGCGACCGCGTCTTTCGGGAGAATCCGGCCTGAGTCCGGCCCCGGACGCCTTCCGTTCCGCTGCCGCACGACCCCGGCCCCTCCTGTTGCGTTCCAGCGCTGTTTCGGTCAGCATGCAGCCGGGGGGTGTCGATGGCGCTGCGAATCGGCCAGCGGGACGTCGGTTCCGCAACGATTCTCGATCTCACCGGAAAGCTGGCCGGCGAGGCGAGCGAGACGCTCGCGGATCGCATCGACGATCTCATCGACACCGGACGCATCAGGCTGATCCTGAATCTTCGTGGCGTGGCGTTCATCGACAGCGCGGCCCTCGGCACGCTGCTGTCGAAACGCGCGGCGGTCAAGAACGCCGGGGGACAGCTCAGGCTCCTGAATCTGACCGAGCGGGTCTGGGACCTGATGGTGACGACCAAGCTCGAGCTGGTGTTCGAGACGTTCAGCTCGGAGGCGGACGCCCTGGAGGGTTTCGCGTCGCGTTGAGCGGCGGGTGAGGTTGGAAACCGTTGCCGAGTCGAACCGAATCGCGGCCCGTGCGCGTGCTGCTCATCGAGGACGAGCCGACCGACCTCGCCCGCGTCAACCGCGTACTGGACCAGGCTGCCTCCTCGTTCACCGTCAGGGCGGTGCCCGAAGTACGAGCCGCGGCGACGGAGCTCGGCGCGCGTTCGTACGACCTGGTCCTGCTCGGACTGGCGCGCGCGGAGATCGGGGACGGTGACGGTTTCGAGGCGATCCGGCGGCTGGGAAAGACCGCGCCCGTCATCGTGCTCAGTCGTCTCGACGACGAGGATATCGCCGTCAAGGCGGTGCAACGCGGCGCGCAGGACTACCTCGTCAAGGATCGCTTGACGGTCGACCTGCTGGTTCGGAGCATCCGGTACGCGCGTGAGCGGCATCGCCTGCTCGCGGAGCAGAACCGACGGCTCGAGCACGAGCTCAAGATCGCCGCGTTCGTGCAGCAGTCCTTCCTTCCGGGACGCGTGCCGGAAGTGCCCGGGCATGACATCGGCGCGCACCTGCACAGCAGCGGGCAGGTGGGCGGCGATTTCTACGACTTCATCGATCTGCCGCCCGATCGCGTGGCGATCGCGGTCGGCGATGCATCCGGCAAGGGCATTCCGGGCGCAATCCTCATGGCCGAGACGCAGGGCGTCCTGCGGGCGGAGGCCGCGTCGTGCGCGACGCCGATCGAGCTCGTGCGTACGCTCAACCGCGCCCTGCTGCACGACCAGGACCAGGACCGGTTCGTCACGCTCTTCTACGGCGTGCTGGCCTTTCCGACCGGGCAGTTCACGTTCGTGAACGCCGGGCATCCCCGGGCCCTGTTGCTGGACGGCGCGACCGAATCCACGCTGGTGTCGACGGGGCCGCCCCTCAGGCTCTTCGCCGACGCCGCCTGGGAAGAGAAGACGGTGACGCTCCACGCCGGAGCGCGGCTCGTCATCTACAGCGACGGGGTGACCGAGGCGCAGGACGACACGGAAAGGTTCTTCGATCTGGAGGGCGTCCGGGCGGTGATGACCGAGAGCCCGGACCGTCCGGCCGTCGAGCTGGCGAGGGACCTGTGTCACGCCGCCGAGGAGTTCGAGCGCGGGAGCCCGGACCCCGGTGACGACAAGACGGTCGTCGTCATCCGTTCGCGGTGAGTCCGCGACGCGCTGGCAGGGCCGTCAGTCGCGGGCCGTCGCCACGGGCTCCTGGCGCCGCTTCAATAGGGTCACCTCGTTGCCGGTGTCGTTGTAGTGCACCTCGTCGAGGAAGGTCTTCATCAGGAAGATGCCGCGCCCGCTCGGCCGCGCCAGATTCTCCGGCGCCGTGGGATCGGGAACCGCGCTGACGTCGAATCCGCCGCCGTCGTCCGCGATGACGAAGCGGACCGCGTCGGAGGAGAGGTTGGCACTCACGCGAATCCGGCGGTCGCGGTACGGGGCGCTCTGCCGGCGCTGCTCGGCGAGCGCGCGGTAGGCCCGCGCGTCGTGCTCGCGTATCTCGGACCGCACCTCGAGGTTGCCGTGGTAGAACGCGTTCGTCAGCGCCTCGTCGAGCGCGGTGGTAATCCCGTGGCAGTCGGATTCGCCGAACATGCCGGAATCCCGCAGCACCTGCGTCAGATAGCTGACGAGCGACGATATCAGCTCCAGGTCGTTCTCCAGCGTGAACGAGGCCGCCTGCAGCCGCCCGAGCAGGCGCGTATAGCTCTTGTGCTCCCGCGAGGCGTCCAGGATGCGCTGCACGACCTCGACGAGGTCGCGTAGCAGTACTTTCTTGGGGACGTAGCTGGAGGCGCCCGCCTCGAGGGCCCGCACGGCGATCTCTTCGCTGCCGCGCGCGGTCATCAGCACCACGGGGATCAGCGGGTGGTCGATCTTCGCCTGTTGAACGAACCCCAGGCCGTCGAGATCCGGCATGACCAGGTCGGTGAGCACCAGATCCACGTCGTGTTCCTGCATCCGGGCCAGGGCCTGCCGGCCGTCCCCGGCATGGATCACGCGCCACGACTGTTTCGCCAGCAGACGCCCCGCCAGCTCGCGGTCAGCGGCCGAGTCGTCCACCACCAGAATGCACGCCACGATGCCGCTCTCCCTCCTTGCTACGGCGCAGACTCCTGGCCTTCCTGGCCCTGGTTGCCGACCCGATCCTGGAGCTCGATAACGACCGCCGCCAACTCCGGCTCGAGCGTGCGCCAGGCCGCAGCCACTTGATCCGGCGTTCCTTCGTGGCAGCGCTCTTCCAGATCGTGCGCGAGTGCAACGACACGGGCGTCGTGGAACAACCGGAGCGATCCCCCGACGGTGTGCGCCACGCGCTTCACCACCGCCAGGTCGCCGGTCCCGAGCGCCTCGCGCAGCTCGGCGACCAGTGACGGGTGCTGGCCGAGAAAGCCCTCGACCACGGCCGCCAGCAGCTCGGGGTCGCCGTCCAGGGCCGCCAGGGCGGCGTCCCAGTCGAGATGTGCATCCGGCGTCGGGCCGCCGTCCGGCGCCGCGGGTGCCGCGGTCGGTTCCGTCCCTCCGACCTGAGCGGCGATCGCGTCGAGCAGCTCTCGCGAACGATACGGTTTGGGCAGATAGCCGTCGAAGCCGGCGGACAGGCAGAGCGCTTCGTTGCCCATCGACGCGCGCGCGGTCAGGGCCACGATCGGCGTCCTGGCGAGGCCCTGCTCCTGCTCCCGCCGCCGGATGGTGCGCGTCGCGTCGTAGCCGTCCATCCGTGGCATCTGGAGATCCATCAGCACGACGTCGAAACGCTCTGCACCGCACGCCTCCACCGCCGCCGCCCCGTCGGCCGCGACACGAACGGTGTGCTTCGCCTTCTCCAGCATTCCCGTGGCCACGCGCTGGTTGGCGACGCTGTCCTCGACCAGGAGCACGCGGAGCGGTCGCAGCTCGACGATCGGCTCGCGGTCGCGCGGCGCCTCGACGGCTTCCGCCGCGGCGCGTCCGAACCGGGCCGTGAAGTGGAACGTGCTGCCCGTTCCCGGTTCACTCTCCAGACCGATCCGGCCGTCCAGGGCGTCCACCAGCCGGGAGGCAATCGCCAGCCCCAGCCCGGTGCCGCCGTAGCGCCGCGTCGTCGAGGCGTCGGCCTGCACGAACTCCTCGAAGATCACCCGCTGCTTGTCCGCCGGAATGCCGATGCCGGTGTCGGCGACCTCGAACCGCAGCGTCACCGTGTCTCCGGTCGACTCCTGAGCCTGCACGCACAGCTCGATCGTGCCTCGCGCCGTGAACTTGATCGCGTTCGAAAGGAGGTTGGCCAGCACCTGCCGCAGCAGGCGGGCATCGCCGAGGAGGGTGTCCGGCACGTCGCCGGCGACGTCGGTCGAGAGAGTGACGGGCTTGCCGTGGAGACGGGGCGCGAGCGACTTCACCAGGTTGTCCAGACGCTTGCGCAGTTGGAACGGCTGCTGCTCGCTCTGCAGCCTGCCTGCCTCGATCTTCGAGTAGTCGAGGATGTCGTTGATGATGTCCAGCAGCGCCTCGGCCGATTCGCGGACGGCGGCCAGGTGGTCGTGCTGCACGGGCGTCAGGCCCGTGTCGGCGAGCAGCTCCGCCGTGCCGATCACGGCGTTGAGCGGAGTACGAATCTCGTGGCTGACGTTGGCCAGGAAGGTGCTCTTCGCCCGGTTGGCGCGTTCGGCGGCGTCCCGGGCGTCCCGCAGCTCGGCCGTCTGGCGGCGCAGGTCCTCCTCGGCGCGCTTGAGGGCCGTGACGTCGGTGTGACAGCCCAGCAGGCGGATCGGCTCGCCGCGTTCGTTGCGGACCGCGAGCCCGCGGCAGCGCACCCATACGGTGCCGCCGTCGCGGTGGCGGTAGCGCACGATCTGGTCGTACGGGTGGTTCGGGTCGGCGAGGTGCTTCGCGAAGTTGTCGAGGGCGACGTTACGGTCCTCGGGGAAGATGTTGGCCTGCCACCATGTCGAGGTGTTGGGGATCTCGTCATCGCGGTAGCCGAAGAGCTCCTTGAACCGGGGGCTCATCCATTCCTGGTCCTGCCGCTCGACATCCCAGTACCAGATGCCGTCGAGCGAGCCGGCCTGCAGGAACTCGAAGATCGCCGGATCGCTGCGGACCAGCTCGTAGAGCTCCTGCTTGAGGTAGTGCTCTTCGCGGCTCATGTGAGCTCCTGCGCTGTCTTGCAGTTCCATCCTACCGCGCATGGCGCCCGATGGATCGCATTTCCGCCTGCCGCCCATTCCAGCGAAGCTGCGTGCGACGGCACGCGCTGCGCGGCGTGGCCATCGGCCGCGTGCGGCACCGGGAACGCTCGAACCTGCCGCCGGTCGCGGTCCGCGAGGCGGTGGTCAACGCGGTGGCGCACGCAGACTACTCGCAGCGGGGCGCGCCCATCCGCGTCGCGATCCGCACCGACCAGGTCGGAACCGTGCCCGTCGATCCGACCGACCGGGCCATCCTCGGCCTGCTGGAGCCGGCGTCGGAGGACCGGGCGGAGGCGCCGCCACCCGACGGGAGGCACGGCGCCGGCCGCGGCACGCGTGACATCGCCGCGGTGATCGGGCTTTCGCCGCGCGCCACGCGCATGCGCCTCGCGCGACTCGCCGCGCGCGGCCTGGTTCGCGAACTGGGCACGGGACCGCACGATCTCCGGCGGCGGTACGTCACGGTGCGATGACCCGGTGGGTCCGCCGTCGGGACCGTCCGGTTCCGAAGGACTGGCGCAGCTATTATCCGTCGAAGGAAACCGCACAATGACCGTGTCCTCAACTGCAGCGATACTCAGTGGGTCCGGCGGCCAACCGGCCGGGGAGACGCTTGGCTTCCATCCCCTCACCGCAGCGTGGTTCGTGCGGCGGTTCGACGCCGCGACCCCCGCGCAGCTCGAGGCGTGGCCGCGGATCCGGGCCGGCGGCGACGTGCTCATCTCCGCGCCGACCGGGTCCGGCAAGACGCTTGCCGCGTTCCTGAGCTGCCTCGATCGGCTCGTGTCCCTGGCGGCGGGCGGCGGTCTGGAGGATCGCACGGCCGTCGTCTACGTTTCGCCCCTCAAGGCGCTCAGCACCGACATCCACCGCAATCTGCAGGAGCCGCTCGGCGAGATCGCGGAGCGGGCCGCAGCCGGCGGTCGGCCGTATCCGGAGATCCGCACCGCGATCCGGACCGGCGACACGCCCGCCTGGGACCGCGAGCAGATGGTGCGGCGCCCGCCGCACATCGTCGTCACCACGCCGGAGTCGCTGTTCATCCTGCTGACCGCGGAGCGGAGCCGGCGGATGCTCTCGACTGCCGAGACGGTCATCGTCGACGAGATCCACGCGCTGATCGACGACAAGCGCGGTTCGCACCTCGCATTGAGTCTGGCGCGGCTTGACGACCTGGTCGTCAAGTCCGGGGGTGCGAAGCCGCAACGGATAGGACTGTCCGCGACAGTCAAGCCGATCGACGAGGTGGCGCGGTTCCTCACCGGCGTGTCGGGCCGCGCGGCGGCCACGGTCGGCCCGGGCGTGGCTCAGGACGCGCAGCGGGAGGACGAAGAGCCGGCGGCTGCGGGTTCGCCGAACGGTGGCGCCAGCGAATGGCCTCCGGTCGCGATAGTCGACTCCGGTCACCGCCGCGAGCTCGACCTGGCCGTGGAGGTGCCGCAGGACGAGCTCGGCGTGGTCGCCACCAACGAGATGTGGGGCGAGATTTACGAGCGCATGGCCGAGCTGGTCCGGGCGCACCGCACCACCATCGTCTTCGTCAACACCCGGCGCCTGTCGGAGCGGGTCGCCCATCAGCTCGCGGAGCGGCTCGGCGAGGACGCAGTGCTGGCTCATCACGGCAGCCTGTCGCGGCAACTGAGGCAGACGGCCGAGGCGGCGCTCAAGGAGGGGCGGCTGCGGGCCGTGGTCGCCACCGCGTCGCTGGAGCTGGGGATCGACGTGGGATCGGTCGATCTGGTGTGTCAGATCGGTACTCCACGCTCGATCGCCGTGGCGCTCCAGCGGATCGGGCGTTCCGGACACAAGGTGGATCGGGCGTTCGTGCCGAAGGGCCGCTTCTTCGCAACGACCCGGGACGAGCTGATCGAGTGCGCGGCGCTCGTGCGCGCGATCCGGCGCGGCCTGCTCGACGAGCGGCGGCTGCGGCCGTGGCCGCGCGACGTGCTCGCCCAGCAGATCGTGGCCGCCGCCGCGACCGCGGACTGGCCGGAGGACGACCTGTTCGCGCTGGCGCGGAGCACGGCGCCCTATCGCGATCTGCCGCGCAGCGAGTTCGATGCGGTGGTGGCGATGCTGTCGGACGGGATCGCGTCGCCCCGCGGGCGGCACGGGACCTGGCTGCACCGCGACCGGGTGAACGGCGTCGTGCGCGGGCGGCGGGGGGCGCGGCTGGCCGCCATTACGTCGGGCGGCGCGATTCCGGACAACGCCAACTACCTGGTCGTGGCGGAGCCGGAAGGGACGACGGTGGGCACCGTCGACGAGGACTTCGCGGTCGAAAGCATGGCCGGCGACATCTTCCTGCTGGGCACGACCTCGTGGCGCATCCGTCGCGTCGAGTCCGGACGCCTGCGGGTCGAGGATGCCCACGGCGCGGCGCCGTCGGTGCCGTTCTGGCTCGGCGAGGCGCCCGGGCGGACGCCCGAGCTCTCCGCAGAGGTGTCGGACGTTCGCGAGCGGCTGGCCGCGCCCGACGATGCGTGCCGCGGCGGCAGCGACGCGGCGGCGTTCCTGATCCGCGAGTGCGGCCTCGATCGGTCCGGCGCCGAGCAGGCGGCGGCCTACGTCCGGGCCGGCGCCGCCGCGCTCGGCGCCGTGCCGTCCATCCGGACCCTGGTGGCCGAACGCTTCTTCGACGAGGGGGGCGGCATGCAGCTCGTGCTGCACGCTCCGCTCGGGGCGGCCGTCAACCGCGCCTGGGGCCTGGCGCTGCGCAAGCGCTTCTGCCGGAGCTTCAACGTCGAGCTGCAGGCGGCCGCGACCGACAACGGCATCGTGATCTCCCTGTCGGAGCAGCACAGCTTCCCGCTCGAGGTCGTGTTCCGCTTCCTGCACCCGGAGACCGTCGAGGAGGTGCTGACGCAGGCGATGCTGCCGGCTCCGATGTTCGGGGCGCGCTGGCGGTGGAACGCGTCGCGGGCGCTGGCCGTGCTCCGGTTCGCGGGAGGGCGCAAGGTGCCGCCGCCGCTCCTGCGGATGCGCTCGGACGATCTGCTGGCCGCGGTCTTCCCGGACCAGGTGGCGTGCCAGGAGAACCTGGCCGGCGATATTCGGATCCCCGACCATCCGCTCGTGGACGAGACCATCCGCGACTGTCTGCACGAGGCGATGGACCTGGACGGGCTGCGGGCCGTGATCGCGGGTATCGAGCAGGGAACGATCGCGACGCGGGCCGTCGACACCGCCGAGCCGTCGCCGCTCGGGCACGAGATCCTGAACGCCAATCCGTACGCCTTTCTCGACGACGCGCCGCTGGAGGAGCGGCGGGCGCGCGCGGTGCAGCTTCGCCGCACGCTGGGCGAAGACGGCGGCGAGGTCGGCGCGCTCGACGCCGAGGCGATCGCCGAGGTCGCGGGCGAATCGTGGCCGGTGGTGCGCGATCCCGAGGAGCTGCACGACGCGCTCCTGACGCTGGGGCTGGCGCCGCCGCGCGAGGAGTGGCGGGCGTGGTTCGCGCGGCTGGTCGAGATGCATCGCGCGACGTCCCTGCAGGTCGGCGACACGCTCTTCTGGGTGGCGACCGAGCGCTCGCGCACCGCGCTGCTCGTGCATGCGGGCGCCCGGCTCGACCCCATCGTGCCGGAGGTCGATCAGCCCACGCCCGACGGTTGCGACGCGGCAACGACGGAAGTGCTGCGCGGCTGGCTGGATTCGAGCGGGCCGTTGCGGGAGTCGGAACTGGCGGCGCGGCTCGCCGTGCCGGCCGAACGCGTGGCCGCCGGGCTGGCCCGCCTGGAGGGCGAAGGGCAGGTGCTGCGCGGGCGCTTCACTGCCGCGGCCCGTCACGAGGGGGCCGAGATCGAGTGGT
Organism: Acidobacteriota bacterium; assembly: GCA_021296515.1. GTDB lineage: Bacteria > Acidobacteriota > Vicinamibacteria > Vicinamibacterales > UBA8438 > WTFV01. The sequence goes on from JAGWAH010000030.1 coordinate 17,905, forward strand.
GCAACCGGCGCGTGCTGGCCCGCATCCATCGGTTGACCCTGGGAAGGCTGCGGCGGGAGATTGCGCCGGTGTCGACCGCGGACCTCGTGCGGTTTCTCGCCCGCTGGCAGCGGCTCGCATCCGGCACCCGCCTGCACGGGGCGAGCGGGCTGCTGCAGGTCGTCCGGCAGCTCCAGGGCTGCGAGGTGTCCGCCGGCGCCTGGGAAAGTCACGTCCTTCCCGCCCGCATCGCAGGCTACGACCCGGAGCTGCTGGATCGGCTCTGCCTCTCGGGCGAGGTGATGTGGGGGCGCCTGTCGCCGCATCCCGCCTTCGACGCGGTGGAGGGCGATGCCGCCGGGTCCGCACGGCCTCCGGCTCGGCGGCGGGTACGGCCGACCCGGGTGGCGCCGGTCGCGCTCTTGTTGCGGGAGGACCTGGAGTGGCTGATGCCGCCCGCCGGGGACGATGCCGGTCCGGGCGAGGGGCCGGGCAGCGTGCTGTCCCACCCGGCCGAGGCGGTGCTCGACGCGCTCCGCCGCCGGGGGGCTTCCTTCCTGCGCGAGCTGGTCTCCGCGACCGGCCGGCTGCCGAGCGAGGTGGAGGACGGCTTGTGGGAGCTGGTGGCGGCGGGGCTGGTCACCGCCGACGGCTTCGACAACCTGCGCGCCCTGATCGATCCGAAACGGCGCCGGGGCGAAGGCCGGTTTCGCGCCGCGCGCCCGCGTCACGCGGCGGGCCGGTGGGCGCTGCTGGCGCCTGCGCGCGGGGAGCGCGAGGCGAACGCCGAGGGGGGTCGTGCACGGGAGCGGGCGCGCCCGTCGGAACGGGCGGATGCGTTCGCGCGCCAGTTGCTGGAGCGCTGGGGGGTGGTGTTCCGGGACCTCGTGCGGCGCGAGTCGCTGATGCCGCCGTGGCGTGACGTGCTCGGCGCGCTGCGGCGCATGGAGGCGCGCGGCGAGGTGCGCGGCGGCCGGTTCGTCTCCGGATTCGTCGGCGAGCAGTTCGCGCGGCCTGACGCCGTCGAGCTGCTCCGGATCGTGCGCCGCGACGGGGACGGCGAGCAGGGTGTGCGGGTCTCCGCGGCGGATCCGCTGAACCTGGCCGGCATCGTGACGCCGGGGCCGCGGGTCAGCCCGCTGTCGGGCGAGGCGGTAGAGCTCCTCCAGCCGGCGGCGGCGCCGGCCGGCGCCGCCGCGTCGTGATTCCCTGCCGGGGGCGGCAAGGCGGGGGGCGCATCGGGTAGAGTGGGCAGAATGCCTCTGCTCGTCCCGGCCGCGGTTCGCCCCGTGCTTGCCGCGATCCTGCTGCTGATCGCGACGGCGCCGGTGTGGGCCGTGCAGCCCCCGGCTCACCGCGGGGGCCATCCGGTCGGCTCGCCCCGGGTCCCGACCGTGCCGTCCGGTGCGCTCAGGGTCGTGAAGGTCGCCTGGCACAAGGGACGCGCCGCCCTCTGCGCGGAGGTGCCGGGCTCGGCCGTCGAGCGGGCGGGACGTCCGATACGGCCCACGCACGTCTGGGTGGGGGACGGAACGACGATTCGGCGGGTGGCGCTCGGTCCGGGGGCCTGCGATCCGGCCTGGTCGCCGGACGGAGACAGATTGGCCGTCGTCGCGCCCGACGGTCTCTGGGTGTTGTCCGCGGATCTCCGGCGGACGACGCATCTGGTCGACCTGCGGCGCCTCGACGGGGCCCCGAACGGCTTCGAGCGCCGCACGCTGAGCGGACCCCGGTGGGCGCCCGACGGCTCGGCCCTGGCGTTCATCGTCTCCAACGACCGGACGACGTGGGTGGAGGTAGTCGACGCGCGCACCGGCGAGCGCCGCTACCTGTCCGACCTGGAGACCTATGCGTTCGCGTGGGAAGCCGACTCGCGCTCCCTGCGCCTCGGATCGCGCGTGGTGAGGCTCCCATGAGCCGTTGGGCCGGTTCATGACCGGCCGCGAGGAACACAGATGTCATCGACCAAGACGCACCGTTTCCTGTTGACGCTGCTCGTGTCGCTCGGCGCCCCGGGGCTTGCCGCCGCGCAGGAGACGACGTCGCTCGACAACCGGGCGATCGTCGAGTACCTGGCTGACGACGAGCTCGAAGGGCGGCTGACCGGGTCGCCGGGCATCCGCATGGCGGCCGACTACCTCGTCGAGCAGCTCGAGGCTATCGGGGCGGAGCCGCTGCCGGGCGTGGGCGGCTTCCGCCAGTCGTTCTCCTTCACGGCGGGCGTGACCGACACCGGCACGACGATAGAGCTTGCGGGGAGCTTGCGGGTCCGGTCCGAGGGCGACGGTCCATCCGTTCGTGCGCTGTCGTTCTCGGACACGGGGCGCGCGGAAGGCCAGCTCGTCTTCGCCGGTTACGGCCTCTCGGTGCCGGAGACGGACGATTTCGGCTACGACAGCTATGCCACGCTGGACGTCACGGACAAGATCGTCGTCGTGTTCCGCTACTTTCCCGAGGACACGGAGGGCGAGCTGCGTGCGACACTGGCGCGCTACGCGGGTCTCCGCTACAAGGCGCTGGCGGCGCGCGAGCGGGGCGCCGCGGGGCTCATCGTCGTCACCGGGCCGCGGTCGCCCAACGCCGGGGCGCTGGTCCCCCTGACCTTCGACACCGCGGTCAGCGACTCCCGCATCGTGGCGGCCACCGTGGACGGCGAGCTCGGTGCGGCGATCATCGAGAGCGCCGGGGAGTCCATCGAGGCGGTGCAGGCCTCGCTCGATACCGCCAACCCCCACGTCACCGGCTTCGATCTCCCGCTGGAGGGTGTCATCGAAGCGAAGCTGGAACGGCGGGAGGCCACCGGCTACAACGTGATCGGCTACCTGCCGCCGACCGGCACCGAGGCGCTCGACGAGCCGTACGTGCTGCTCGGCGCGCACTACGATCACCTCGGTCGCGGGCGCGGGGGCGACTCGCTGGCCCGCGGCGACGAGGCCGGGCAGATTCACAACGGCGCCGACGACAACGCCTCCGGCGTGGCCGCGGTGTTGTCGGTGGG
>JAGWAH010000030.1:20996-22057 GCA_021296515.1 Acidobacteriota bacterium
TCAACTTCGACATGGTCGGCCGGCTGGAGGACGACCCGCTCAACCTGCAGGCGGTCGGCAGCAGCTCCATCTGGACCGATCTCGCCGAGGAGCTGAACGCGCCGCTCGGGCTCGATCTGACCTTCGTCTCCGATCCCTACCTGCCCACCGACGTCGGGAGCCTGAACGCCGCCGAGGTGCCGAGCCTGAACTTCTTCACCGGCAGCCACGAGGACTACCACCGGCCGACCGACGACGCCGACACGCTCGACTACGAGGGGCTCGACCGCATCGTCGATCTCGCGACGGCGGTGGCGTCGAATCTCGCGAATCGGCCCGACGCCCCCGACTTCATCCGCGTGGAGCGCGAGCAGCAGCGCGGCGGCGGCGCCACGATGCGCATCTTCACCGGCACCATTCCCGACTACACGCAGGAGGTCGAGGGCCTTTCGCTCTCGGGGGTCATCGGCGGCGGCCCGGCCGAGGCGGCCGGCCTGCAGGGCGGCGACGTCATCGTCGGGCTCGCCGGGCAGGCCGTCACCAACATCTACGACTACATGTACGCGCTCGACCTGCTGAAGGTGGGGGAGCCGTCCGAGGTGGTCTTCCTGCGCGACGGCGAGCGGCTGACGACGGAACTGATTCCGAGGGTGCGGGAGTAGGTTCGTCGGGGCGCGCCGCTACCCGGAGTAGTTGGGTTCGTTGCCCGGCTTCCACTTGATGTTGCAGCCGATGCTCGCCTTCTGTTCGCCGGTCGGGGTGTCCACCGCCGCGCGCAGGTCTCTGCCGTTCACCGGAACGTCGCTCTCGGGCCGGCTCTCGTCGAATCGCCCCCGGTAGACGAGGCGCAGGTCTGCGTCGAACACGTAGAAGTCCGGGGTGCACGCCGCGCGGTAGGCCTTGGCGACCGCCTGCGTGGCGTCAACCACGTAGGGAAAGGCGTAGCCGAACTCGGTGATGTCCCCGACCATCGCCTCGCGGCCGTCCTCCGGATGCGTATCGGCGTCGTTGGAGTTGATGCCGATGACGGCGACCTCGCGCGTCGCATACTCGTGCGCGAATTCCGCCAGCGCCGTCTTCAG
>JAGWAH010000030.1:22182-23416 GCA_021296515.1 Acidobacteriota bacterium
TCGTCGACGGCGTCAGGACCATTGTGGCTCAGAACGGCTCCGACTGCGCGCCTTCCTGGAACGCCCAGATGCGGTTCCGCGTCAGGATGTAGAGCACGCCGTTGCTGGTGACCGGCGTGCAGTACACGGCGGCGCCGAGGTTGTACTCCCCGAGGAGCTCCATCTCCCGGCCGGCGCGCAGGACGACCACGTCGCCGTCCTCGTCGCCGAGGAAGACCTTGCCGTCGACCACGAAGGGCGAGCCCCAGACGGCCGCGAAGGTGTCGTACGTCCAGAAGTGCTCGCCGGTCTGCGGGTCGAGCGCATGCAGGAAGCCGGACAGGCTGGAGATGTAGAGCACGCCGTCGGCGATGGCCGCGGTCGACATGGTCCGGTAGAAGTCCTCGCCGCCGCGGTGCCACACCAAGTGGCTGTCGGTCACGTCACCGGTGCCGGTGGCGTCGATCGCATAGAAGTGGCCGGGCGCCTCGCCGTGCTCCGGGTCCTGGCCGACCCCGATGTAGACCTTGTCGTCGTAGACCACCGGCGTCGCGAGGATGTTGTTGCGCGTGCCGCGGCCGCCGAGGATCCACTCGGAGTCCTTGGGGTTGCAGTCGAACTCCCAGATGAGCTCGCCGGTCTCGGCGTCGAGGGCGTAGACCACGCCGTTGCCGCCGGGGAAGATGACCTGCCCGCGGCCGTCGATCTCCGCGTAGGCCGGGTTCGTCCAGGCGCCGTGCAGCACGTTCTCGCCCACCGGGTTGCTCTCCCACAGGAGCTCGCCGGTGTTCTTGTCGAGCGCGATGAAGTCGGGCGAGAAGGGCGACGGGATGTTGACGTGCCCCTCGTCGACGCCGTTGCTCGTCACCGCGTAGAGGATGTCGCCGATGATGAGCGGCGACCCGGTGGCGAGGTTGTGCGGGAAGACGTCCAGCTCGCCGATCATGTCGTACGACCAGATGACGTCGCCCGCCAACGGCCCGGTCTCGATCTCGTCCATGAACGGCCCGTCGTTGCCGTCGGCCAGGCCCTTGGCGTCCAGGCAGACGACGTGCGCCTCGTTCGAGATGTAGTAGATGCGGTCGCCCTCCATGAACGCGGTGGAGCAGACGCCCTGCAGCGGCCAGTCGTTCACCCGGCCGGTCGTCAGCTTCGGGTGCACCATCTGCCAGATGAAGTCGCCGGTGGCGGCGTCGAACGCCATCACCACGCCCTTGTCGCCCTCGATCGACGGATCGCGGCGCCCCTCGTTGTT
>JAGWAH010000153.1 GCA_021296515.1 Acidobacteriota bacterium
CCGTGCCCGGCCGGGAGCCCGTCGCCGAGCGTGACCGGCAGCCGCCCCGCGATCGGAATCTCGCCGGCGATGGCCTTCACCGCCGTCACCTCGGACACGCCGCGGTAGTCGTAGGTCAGCAGCACCGACGGCAGCTCCGGCAGAGAGGGCGCCACGTACGGGTTGCCGAAGATGACGGAGACGAACGACTGACCGCGCTCCGCCGTGTCTTCGGCCAAGTCCCGCAGGAACGCGACGAGATCCTCGTCCAGATCCATCCGGCCGCTGAACGAAGCGGTGCGCACGAAGACGCCGGCGACCACGGCGTCGTAGCGACCGGCCGTCTCGCGCACGAGCTCGAGGTCGGTCGGCGGCGTCCGGTCCGACAGCTCGATCGCGGTCACGTCGGACCAGCGTGCCCGGAGTTCCGGAATCGCGAGGCGGCTCGGCGCGCCGATGCCCCAGCCCGACGGGTAGTCGAGCACCGACAGGTAGAGCAGCGTTCCGTCGCGCGGCGTGCGTAGCGGTACATCACCGGCCGCGTCGCGGATCAGCGTGATGGACCGCTCGCTCACCGCGCGGGCGACGGCCCGGTGCGCCCGGGTGCCGACGAGCGCCGGTAGCGCGTCCAGGTCGACACGGGAGCCGCGGTGCAGACCGAGCCGCGCCTTCGCCTCCAGGATGCGGCGCACCGACGCGTCGAGTTGCGCCGACCCGATCGTCCCGTCCGCCACCGCCGCCGCGACACCGGCAAGGGCCGCCCGGTCGTCCGGCGAGTCGAGGACCACGTCGTGCCCCGCCGCCACCGCCCTCGCCGCCGCGGCGGCGGGCGGCAGCATGCGGGTGATGGCGCGCATCCGCATCGAGTCGGTGAAGACCAGCCCGTCGAATCCGAGCTCGTCCCGCAGCAGCCCCCTCGCCATGGGCTCGCTGAACGTCGCCGGCCGGCGGGCATCCGGGTCGAGCGCCGGCAGGGCGACGTGCGCGGTCATCACCCCGCCCGCGCCGGCCGCGATGCCCGCCCGGAACGGCGGCAGCTCGACCGATTCCAGGCGCTCGCGCGGGTGCCGGATGACCGGCAGATCGAGGTGCGAATCGACGTCGGTGTCGCCGTGGCCCGGGAAGTGCTTCACCGCGGCCAGCATGCCGCCGGCCGCCAACCCCTCGACGTACGCCGCGGCCAGCCGGCCCACGGTCGCCGGATTCTCGCCGAAGGACCGCGTGTTGATCACCGGGTTGCGCGGGTTGTTGTTGACGTCGACCACCGGGGCGAAGTTCACGTGGATGCCGATCGCCCGCGCCTCGACCGCCGTGATGCGGCCCGCCTCGAAGGCCAGGCGGGGATCTCCCGCCGCCCCGAACGCCATGGCGCGCGGAAAGTTCGTGGCGCCGGCCATCCGGAACCCGACCCCGGTCTCGAAGTCGGAGGTGACCAGCAGCGGGATCTCCGCCGCGGCCTGCAGGCGGTTGAGGAGCGACGCGGCGGCCAGCGGCTGGCCGAGCACCGTCCGCGAGTAGGTCGGGTTGAGCAACACGTCCGGCCGCCCCCGACGCGCGCCGAACACGTGCATGCCGCCGACGTGATGCTCCTGCACCAGCGCCACGAGGTCGTCGTGGATCGCGCTGTCGCTGCTGGTGTAGAGCGACCGGAATGTGGGAGTGACGAGTTGCCCCACCTTCTCGTCGACGGTCAGGCGGCCGAGCGTCTCCTCCACCCAGCGCCGCGCCGCCGGGTCGAGGTCGTCCTGGGCCGGAAGGACGGCGGGACCCAGCGTCACGAGCACGAGAACCGCTGCTGCCAGGTTCGCCGAGGATCGCCACCGCGCCGCCGGCGCGGCGCGGAACGGCGGCCGTGTGGATTCCGCACGCATCGCGGGATTCTACAACCCGCGGCCCCGGCAGTGGCGCCCGTCCTCTGGGGCGGCGGTCGCTATAATCGCCCGCGTGAGCCACATCGCCCACCGCGCCGCGGCGCCGACGACGACCCGCTGCCGCGTCGTCACAATCAGCGACACCCGCACCGAGGCGACGGACCGGGGCGGCGGCGCCATCGTGGAGCTGCTCTCCCGCCAGGGTCACGACGTCGCCGGCAGGTCGATCGTGCCGGACGACCCGGCGCGGGTGCGCGACGCGCTGCGGGCCGGCATCGAGACTCCCGACGTCGATGTCGTCATCGCGACCGGCGGGACCGGCATCACGCGGCGGGACGGCACCTACGAAGTGGTCACCGCCCTGCTCGACAAGCGCATCGACGGCTTCGGCGAGCTGTTCCGTGCCCTGAGCTACGAGGAGATCGGGCCGGCCGCGATGCTGAGCCGCGCCTGCGCCGGACTCGCCGACGGCACCATCGTCATCAGCCTGCCCGGCTCGGAGAACGCCGTGCGGCTGGCGATGACCAAGCTGATCCTCCCCGAGCTGGGCCACATGGTCCGCGAGGCGCGCCGGTGACCGGCGACGGCCGCGGCACGAAGATGCGCCCTTTTCGGGAGACGATCCCGATCGACGAGGCCCTGCGCATCGTCGGCGAGGCCGCCCGGCCGCTCGACCGCACGGTGCGCGTCGGGCTGGCCGCGGCCAATCGGAGGGTGCTGGCCGCCCGGATTGTCGCGGACCGCGACGTGCCGCCGTTCGACCGCGCGGCGATGGACGGCTACGCGGTGGTCGCGGCCGACACGTCGGGGGCGGGCCCGCAGGCGCCCGCAGAGTTGCGCTGCGTCGGTACGGTCCACACCGGCGAGGTCGCGACCCGCGCGCTCGTCCGCGGGGAGTGCATCCAGATCGCGACCGGGGCCCCGCTTCCCGACGGCGCCGACGCCGTGGTCATGGTGGAGCAGACCGACCGGCGCGGCGACGCCGTCGAGATCTCGACCTCCGTGCACGCGCGGCAGCACGTCGGCCGCCGGGGAGCCGACATCGAGGCCGGCCAGACCGTGCTGCAGCCCGGCGACGTGCTGACCCCGAGCCGCGTCGGCTCGATCGCCGCCCTCGGCATCGCCGAGGTCGACGTCTACGACCGGCCGCGCGTCGGCATCGTCTCCACCGGCGACGAGATCGTCGCTCCCGGCCAGATCTACGACATCAACCGCTTCACCCTCGGCGCCGTCATCGGCGAGCACGGCGGGACGGCCGCCGCACATCCGATCACCGGCGACTCCATCGACGCGCTCGGCGCCGCGGTGGACGCGATCATCGCGCAGGGCACGGACGTCCTCGTCTTCTCGGGCGGCAGCTCGGTCGGCGAGCGCGACCTGACCCGCGACGTCCTCCGCGAGAAAGGGAACGTGGCGTTCCACGGCATCGCGGTCAAGCCGGGCAAGCCGACCGCTTTCGGCCACATCGGCTCGACGCCGGTGCTCGGCATGCCCGGCTACCCCACCTCGTGCCTGTCGAACGCCTACCTGCTGCTGGTGCCGCTGCTGCGCCGCATGGCGCACCTGCCGCCGCACCGGACCCGGACCGTCACCGTCCCGGCGGCCCACCGCTTCGCCTCGGTCGGCGGGCGGCACCAGTTCTACTCGGTGCGGGTCGTCGACGGCTCCGCGGTCGGCGCGTTCAAGGCCTCGGGCGACATCACCAGCATGTCGCAGGCAGACGGCTACATCGAGATCCCGATGGGGGTCGACGCGGTGGAGAAAGGCGAGCCGGTCGACGTCACGCTGTTCTGA
>JAGWAH010000031.1:0-15249 GCA_021296515.1 Acidobacteriota bacterium
GCGCACGGCGAGCGCGTAGAGATCCATGCCGCCGTCGCGGGTGGCCATCATCCGCGCGCAGGCGTTGCGCAGCGGCATGTACATCGTGTTGGTCCGCGGGCTGTAGGCGCCGGCCTCCCAGTCCTTGCCGCCGATCCAGGTGGGGCAGGCCAGCACGTCCTGGCCCTCGGCGCTGAAGACGACCTCGGCGTTCTCGGTGACGTCGCCGGTGGCCCCGTCGATGGCGCTGATGACGTTCTGCGTCACCGTCGGCCGCGCCCAGAGGAACTCGCCGGTGGCCCGGTCGAGCGTGTAGACCACGCCGGTCTTGCCGGGAATGCCGGTCAGCACGCGGCGCGTCTCGCCGGGCGTGAGCCGCGGGTTGATCCAGCTCACAGCCGCCGGATCGGGCGCCACCGCGGTGTCGACGAGGATGCGCTCGAAGGGGTGATCGAGGTCCCAATGGTCGTTCAGGTGCTGGTAGTACCAGACTATCTCGCCGGTGTTGCCGTCGAGGGCGAGCGTGGAGTTGTGGTACAGGTGCTGGTTCTCGACGCCGCCGAGCATGAACTTCGGCGCGGGAGAGGTGACCGACGTGCCGACGTAGACCAGGTTCAGCGCCGGGTCGTAGCTCGGCGCCATCCAGGACCCGACGTGGACGCGTTCCTCGAAGGGGATGCCGCCCCACGTCTCGTCGCCCGGCTCGCCCGGTGCAGGCACCGTCCGCCGCCGCCAGATCTCCTCCCCGGTAGTCGCGTCGTGGGCGGTGATGACGCAGGCGTCCGGGCCGCCGCGCGGCATGCAGCTCCGGCCCGAGAGCACCTTGCCGCCGCCGATGATCGGTCCGGAAGAATGCCGCGCGGGGTTCCTCGTGTAATCGAGGATCGGCGTCTCCCAGGCGAGCCGGCCGGTCTCGGCGTCGAGGGCGAAGACGTGGTTGTCGACGCTGGTGTCGATGACGTGGCGGCCGTAGATCGCGATGTTCCGGTTCGTCGTGAGGTTGCCGACGTACTCCGTGACGTCTTCGGGATTGTCCCGGCGGTACTCCCAGACGAGATCACCTGTCACGGCGTCGATGGCCTGGATGACGTCCCCCGGGTTGGGCATGTAGAGCACGCCACCGTAGGCCAGCGGAGTCCCTTCCTGGCTGCCCTCGTTCAAGGCGCGAGACCAGACCATGCGGAGCGCGCCGACGTTGTCCCGGTCGATCTGATCGAGCGGGCTGTAACCCCAACCATTGGGCGTACGGCGCCAACTCAGCCAGTCGCCCGGCGCCGGATCTTCCAGCATGGCGTCGGTGACCGGCACGAAGGTGGAGGCGGGCTGTGCGTTGACGGCCGACGGGACCGCCGCCATGAAGGCCAGAGCCATGAGGCCGACCGAGAGGAGTCGAGCAGTACGAGGCAGGTACGACATGGCTTCCTCCACACCGAGAAGCGAGTGGCCCGGCCAGCCGGAGTCCGACGGACGACATCTTGTGCCTAACCGTATCACAGCCCATTGACATCGATACATCACACTACGTATGTTCTGATGATGCGCACCACTCTGACTCTGGATCCCGACGTGGCGGCCCTGGCCGAACGCATGCAGCGGGTGCGCGGTCAGAGCTTCAAGGCGATTGTCAACGAGGCTCTGCGGAGCGGTCTGCGCGGCATGGCGGATCCGTCCGGCCCGCCGTCGATCTACCGGACCCCTGCAGTGGACCTCGGGCTCTGTCGGATCGGCAGCCTGGACGACGTCGCCGAAGCACTTGCCGTCGCGGAGGGCGAGGACTTCCGGTGATCCTCGTCGACGCCAACCTGCTGGTCTACGCGCACGTGGCTTCGTTTCCTCAGCACGAGCGGGCGCGCACGTGGCTGGACGGACGCATCAATGCGGCCGCGCCCGTCGGGCTTCCCTGGCCGAGTCTGCTGGCCTTCGTACGGATCGTCAGCAATCCGCGCATCTTCGATCGGCCCGCGCCGGTATCCGCGGCTTGGCGGCAGGCGGAGTCCTGGCTCTCCACGAAGTCGGCCTGGGTTCCGCTCCCGACCGAGCGCCACCAGGATGTCCTCGCCCCGCTCATGGCGAGCGCGGAGGGCCGCGCCAACCTCGTGCCCGATGCGCATCTGGCCGCGCTGGCCATCGAGCACGGCCTCATGCTGTGCTCGACGGACGGCGACTTCGCCCGCTTCGACGGCCTGGAGTGGCAGAATCCGCTGCGGTAGCCGCGGGGCCCCGCCGTCAGCGATGCGTTCCAGCGGTTGCGCTCAATTCCTGCGCCAGTTCGACGAACGCGGTGTGCAACTGCTGCCAGCTCGACTGGGTCAGCAGGACCGGGTCACTCCCGTACCCGCCGTCGAGGTGGGTCGCACCGTAGCGCGCCAAGTCGCTTATTGTCATGTGCACCGTTCCGGCCCGGTGCCGGAGCACATCCAATTGCCGGCGTCCCCTGTTCCCTGCATGAGCCGGGGACGCTCCCGGAAACCGCAGGACGTCAAGGCAGCGCGAACACGAACAGGTTGTTGCCCGCGCTGGGCCGGATCTCCGGCGTCAGCCGGCCGAACAGGGACGCGGTGCTCGCCGTGCCGGTACCGACCGCGATGTACTGCTTTCCGCCCACCGCGTAGCTGATGGGGAAGCTCGTCACCGCCGAGCCGAGGTTGATCTCCCAGAGCACCTCGCCGGTCTCCTGATCCCAGGCCTTGAAGCGGCCGTTGTTGTCGCCGCCGAAGACTAGTCCGCCGCCCGTTGCGACGAGCGACATGGTGGCCGCGCGCTGCTCGTGCAGCCACACCGTCTCGCCGGTCTCCGCCGAGATGGCGTGGACGGTGCCGACCTGATCCGTGCCGGGCGCGATCTGGTTGCGGACGGCGAGCGCGTAGTGCGAGGTGCCCGCCGCGGTGGTCGCCAGCATGCGCGCGCAGGCGTTGCGTAGCGGCATGTACATCGTGTTGGTCAGCGGGCTGTAGGCCCCGGCCTCCCAGTCCTTTCCGCCGTTCCACGTGGGGCAGGCGAGGACCTCCTGGCCCAGCGCGGTGAAGACGAGCTCGGCGTTCTCGGTGACCGCGCCGGTGGCGCCGTCGATGTCGCTGATCACGTTCTGCGTGACGGTATTCCTGGCCCAGAGGAACTCGCCGGTCTCCCGGTCGAGCGTGTAGACCACGCCGGTCTTGCCGGGAACGCCGGTCACGACCCGGCGGACCTCCCCGGGCCGGATGCGCGGGTTGATCCAGGTCACCTCGCTCGGGTCCGGCGCGACCGCGGTGTCGACCAGCAGCCGCTCGAACGGATGATCGAGATCCCAACTGTCGTTGAGGTGCTGGTAGTACCAGACAATCTCGCCGGTGTCGGCGTCGAGAGCCAGGGTGGAGTTGTGGTAGAGGTGCTTGTTGTCGACGCCGCCGAGCATGAACTTGGGCGCCGGCGAGGTGACGGAGGTCCCGACGTAGACCAGGTTCAGGGCGGGATCGAAGCTCGGCACCATCCACGATCCCACGTGCGCCCGCTCCTCGTAGGGCACGCCGCCCCACGACTCGTCGCCCGGCTCGCCGGGGGCCGGAATCAGGCGGCGGCGCCAGATCTCCTCGCCCGTCTCGGCGTCGTGGGCCATGATGACGCAGGCTTCCGGTCCCCGCCGCGGGCGGCAACTCCGGCCGGAGATCACTTTGCCGTCGGCGACGATGGGGCCGGCCGAGTGCCGGGCCGGGTTCTCGGTGTAGTCGAAGAGCTGCGTCTCCCACACGAGCTCGCCGGTGACGGCGTTCAGCGCGAAGGCGTAGTCGTCGTTGGCGGTGTCGATGATCATGTCGTCCCAGATCGCGATGTTGCGGTTGACGCTGATCAGGCCGCCCAGGTAGTCGTTGACGTCGTCCGGGATGTCGCGGCGGTACTCCCACCGCAGGTCGCCGGTGACCGCGTCGATCGCCTGGATGACGTCGTTCGGGTTCGGCATGTACAGCGTTCCGCCGTAGGCGATCGGCGTGCCCTGCTGGGCGCCCGGCGCCAGGGCTCGCGTCCAGACCATGCGCAGGTCGGCGACGTTGTCGCGATCGATCTGATCGAGCGGGCTGTAGCCCCAGCCGTCCAGCGTGCGGCGCCACATCAGCCAGTCGCCGTCCGCCGGGTTCTGGAGCACGGCGTCGGTGACGGGAACGAATTCGGTGGCCGCCGAGTTCTGCGCCGCCGCGGGACCAGCGGTTGCCAACAGGAGCGTGGCGGCCAGCAGGGAAGCACATCGGCAGACTGGAAACGAATGGTGCATGTCGTGACTCCTTCGTTGCGCACGGTACCACACGAGCCGCGCGCCCGATCCGACCGCGACCGGGCTATGCTTGACTCTCTGCCGGTCGGGCTGGTGGTCGCCGCGCCGCCGGCCGGCGCCTATCGGGGGGAACGATGAGGTTTTCAGCGACCGGGTTGCTGTCGGCATCGCTCGTCGCGCTCGCCCTGACGCAGACGCCCGCGGCAGGCGGAACGCAGGAGCCCCCGCTGGCTACCGTGCTGACGCAGGCGACGGACTACGTCGACCGGCTCCACCGGGAGCTCACCGGCGTGGTGATGGAAGAACGGTACGAGCAGCGCGCGCGGGAGCCGTCCTCGAACGACAGGCAGATGGGGCGACTTCCGGGCGTGCACCTCGGGCCCGTGCGCGAGCGGCGCGTGACGCTTCTCTCGGACTACCTCCTCGTGCAGCCGCAGGGATCCGAAAGTCATTACGGGTTCCGGGATGTCTTCGCAGTCAACGGCCGAGCGGTCCGCGACCGCGAAGAGCGTCTGACGGAGCTGTTCCTCAACCGCTCCGCATCGGTGGACCGGCGGATTGAGGGAATCGTGGCCGACAGCGCGCGGTACAACATCGGCGATATCGACCGCAACATCAACACGCCCACCATGGCGTTGCTCTTTCTCAGCTCCGCGTACAAGCACAGATTCGAGTTCCGGCGCGGAGCCGACACGAGGACCAGCCTGCGAATCGATGAACCCGCACGCGGCTTCGGCCTGTGGGTCGTCGACTACGAGGAGACGGGACCGACCGCGGTGATTCGCGGGCGGGACGATCAGCGCCTGCCTGTCCGGGGGCGCTACTGGATCGAACCGGCGACCGGACGCGTGTTCCTCAGCGAGCTCGTCCTGGACGCCGACAGCCTCGAGGCTCTCGTCACCGTTCGCTACGAGGCCAGCGATACTCTCGGGCACTTCGTACCGGTCGAGATGCGCGAGCGCTATCGTAATCTTCTGTCAGGGTCCACCGTCGAGGGCACGGCCACCTATACGCGAATTCGCCGTTTTTCGGTGCTCGTCGAGGAGTCCGCGCCGGTCCGCAACTGAGTCCGTCGCGCGGCGCCGCGCGGCCCGGCCCGTGGGCTGGCGATCGATGCTGGCTCGCTCGGCCCGAGGGCGGTATAGTCGAGGGGAGCCTATGAACCGACGTTGGACCGGGGCGAGTGTCGCCTCCCGCGAGGTGCGCCGGGAGTCGCGCCCTGTGTCTGCGGTGCGCATGGCGCCGGCGGCGATCACGGCCTCGATCTTGACCCTGGTGTCGGGACTCACCGGTGGGGCGCAGGAGCTCACTCTGCCGCGGGTGCTCGCGCGGGCCACCGAATATGTCGAAGAGGCGCACGCGCAGCTCTCCGGCGTGGTGATGGAAGAGCGCTACCGGCAGCGGGCATCGTCGCCGGGCTTCGGGTTCGGGAACGACTCCTACGAGCGGGTCACCCTGCGCTCGGACTATCTCCTGGTACGTCCGGAAGGCTCCGAGCGGTACTTCGGCTTCCGGGACGTTTTCGAGGCCAACGGCAGCCGGGTGCGCGATCGGGAGGAGCGGCTGACGCAGCTCTTTCTCGACGGCCGGTCGACGGTGGACCGGCGGGTGCAGGGCATCCTGACCGACAGCGCGCGCTACAACGTCGGCGACATCCAGCGCAACACCAACACGCCGACGCTGGCACTGCTTTTCCTGCGGCAGTCGTACAAGCCGCGGTTCGAGTTCGAACGGGTGCGCGACAGGTCGCCGAGCCTCGGGATCGACGAGCCGGACGGCGACGACATCTGGGTGATTGCCTATCGGGAGACCTGGCCGACCACCGTGATCCGCCGTCGTCGAGGCGGCAACCTGCCGGCCGAGGGCCGCTACTGGATCGACCCGCGCACGGGTGGCGTCCTGGTCACGGAGCTCGTGCTGGAGGACGAAGGGCTCGAGTCGCTGGTCACCGTCCGCTACGAGAGGCCGGAGGAGCTCGAGCACCTCGTGCCGGTCGAGATGCGGGAGCGATACAACAATCGGCGCAGCGGTTCGCGCGTCGAGGGCACGGCGACCTACAGCCGTTTCCGGCGGTTCCAGGTGCTCGTGGAGGAGTCGGCGCCGTTTCGGGATTGATCGAGCGCGGGCGCCGGCCGGCGTCGTCCTGGGCCACTCCTGCGACAGGGCTGGACGGAGGCGAACATGGACAACGAGGCCGCCGGGGGCGGCACGGCGCCCACCGGGACTCGGACGTTGATTCTGCTGCTGGCGCTGACCCTTGTTTCCACGCTGCCGGGTCAGGCGCAGGAGCCGTCGCTCTGGCTCGTGCTCGTCCGTGCGACCCACTACGTCGAGCAGCTCCACGCGCAGCTCTCGGGCGTCGTGATGGAGGAGCGGTACGAGCAGCGGGCCACGCAGTCCGCCGTCTTCCAGCGGCGCGGGAACGACGCCGTCCAACGCGTTACGCTGCGCTCGGACTACCTCCTGGTCCAGCCGGAAGGCACCCGCCGGCACTTCGGTTTTCGGGACGTCTTCGAAGCCAACGGCAGCCGGGTCCGGGATCGCGACGATCGGCTGGCCGAGCTGTTTCTCGACACGGGGGCGTCGCTGGACGACCGGGTGCGGGGGATTCTGGCGGAGAGCGCGCGCTACAACGTGGGCGACGTCCGGCGCACCACCAACACGCCGACCTTCGCGCTCCTCTTTCTGCGCGAGTCGTACAAGCGGCGGTTCGCGTTCGAGCGCGTCGCCGACGGGCCCCCGGGGCTGGGTGTCGACCTGCCGGAGAGCGCCGGCGTGTGGGTCGTCGCCTACCGGGAAACGGCGCCGACCACCGTCGTCCGCGGGGGCGACCGCGAGAACGTGCCCGCCCGAGGCCGCTTCTGGATCGAGGCGGGCAGCGGCCGCGTGCTGGCCAGCGAGCTCGTTCTCGATGGCAATGACGTCGAATCGCTCGTCGCGGTCCGCTACGGGATGCCCGCAGAGCTGGAGCACCCCGCGCCGGTGGAGATGCGTGAGCGCTACCACAATCTGGAGAGCGGCTCGGAAGTCGAAGGCGTGGCGACCTACAGTCGCTTTCGCCGTTTCCGCGTGGTGGTCGACGAGTCCGAGCCGTTTCGCAACTGACCGACCGACCCTCCGTTTCCGCCGCTTCTCCCGCGCCGCGTCGGGCCGCGGGCCCTCCGACCGCGTGCTACCCTGCGGGCGGAAACGGATTCGCTGAAGGAGAGAGCGGATGATCAGGGCCAGGTTCACGCTGCGGGCGGCAACGGCAATCGCAATCTCGACCGCACTCGGTTGGCCGGCCGCGGCCGGTGGACAGGAAGGCGGCGGCCTGCCGGCGATCGAGTCGCACACGGCCGGGTTCGAGCGGTCGGACGGATTCTTTCCGCTCTACTGGGACGACGACGCCGGGACCCTGTGGCTGGAGATCGGGCGCCTCGGCGTCGAGGTGCTGTACGTCAACGCGCTCGCCGCCGGGGTGGGGTCGAACGATATCGGTCTCGACCGCGGGCAGCTCGGCGGATCGCGCATCGTGCGGTTCGAGCGGGTCGGCCGGAAGATCCTGATGGTGCAGCCGAACTACGCCTACCGCGCAACTACCGCGAACCCGGACGAGCGCCGGGCGGTGGAGGACGCTTTCGCCACCTCGATCCTGTTCGGGTTCACCGCTGCCGCGCGCACGGACGATCGTTTCCTCGTCGACGCCACGCCGTTCCTGCTGCGGGACGTGCACGGCGTCGCCGATCGCCTGCCCGGCGCGTACCGGCTCGACGGCCGGCGCAGCGCCGTCCATCTCCCCAGGACGATAGCGTTTCCCGAGAACACCGAGATGGAGGCCACGCTCACGTTCGCGCGCGAGAGCCGCGGGGACGGACCCGGCTTCGGCCGCGGCTCCATCGAGGCGGTGGCTCCCAGCCCCGAAGCGGTGACGGTCCGGCAGCGGCAGTCGTTCATCGCGTTGCCGGATGGAGGCTACACGCCGCGGCCCTACGATCCGCGCGCCGGCTACGGCGCGGTGTCCTACGTCGACTACGCCGCCCCGCTCGGCGAGCCGATGACCCGCCGCCATCTGCGCCGGCACCGCCTGGAGAAGCGCGACCCGGGCGCGGAGACGAGCGAGGCGGTCGAGCCCATCGTCTACTACCTGGACCGGGGCACGCCGGAGCCGATCCGCTCGGCGCTGCTGGACGGCGCGCGCTGGTGGAACCAGGCGTTCGAGGCGGCCGGCTACCGGGACGCGTTCCGGGTGGAGCTGATGCCCGAGGGGGCGGATCCGCTCGACGTGCGCTACAACGTCATCCAGTGGGTGCACCGCTCCACGCGGGGCTGGAGCTACGGCAGCTCGGTGACCGATCCGCGCACCGGCGAGATCATCAAGGGACACGTCACCCTCGGATCGCTGCGCGTGCGGCAGGACTACCTGATCGCCGAGGGGCTGCTATCGCCCTATTTCGACGGGGACGAGGAGCCGCCGGAGCTCGCCGAGCTGGCGCTGGCCCGGATCCGCCAGTTGTCGGCCCACGAGGTCGGCCATACGCTCGGGTTGGGGCACAACTACTACGCGAGCAGCCGGGGGCGGATCTCGGTCATGGACTATCCGCACCCGCTGGTGACGCTGGGGCCGGACGCGCAGATCGACCTGTCCGACGCCTACGACGTGGGCATCGGCGAGTGGGACGCGGTGGCGATTGCGTACGGCTACCAGGACTATCCGGCGGGTACGGACGCGACGTCGGCGCTCCGGAGTCTCCTCGACGAGGCGTGGAACGAGGACCTGCGCTACCTGACGAACCAGGACACGGCCGTTCACCCGCGGGTCCATCAGTGGGCGAACGGGACCGATCCGGCGCGGGAGCTGGAGCGCATGCTGCAGGTGCGCCGCGTCGCTCTCGATCGCTTCGGAGAGAGCGCGATTCCCGCCGGCCGGCCGCTGGCGACGCTCGAAGAAGCACTCGTGCCGCTCTACCTGCATCACCGCTACCAGATCGATGCGGCGGCCTCCGCTATCGGCGGCGTGGACTACGTCTACGCGATGCGGGGAGACGGCCGGGTGCCGGTGACTCCGGTGCCCGGGGACCACCAGCGCGCCGCGCTGGCGGCGTTGCTGCGGACGCTCGATCCGGCGGAGCTGACGCTGCCGGAGAGCGTGCTGCAACGTATACCGCCCCGGCCGCCGGGGCACGGGCCGCACCGGGAGCTGTTCCCGCGCCGGACGGGGCCGGTGTTCGACGCGCTCACGCCGGCCGTGGTCGCGGCGGATCTGACCGTCTCGCAGATCCTGACTCCCACGCGCGCCGCGCGCCTGGTGGAGCAGGCGCTTCTCGACGAAACGCTCCCGGATCTGGGCGAGGTGATCGGCACGCTGATCGACGCCGTGTTCGATGCCGCCGCAGGGACGACGTACGAGTTCGCGGTTCGGCGGGCCGTGCAACGCGTCGTGGTCGAACGGCTGATGGGGCTCGCCGATCGGGCCCCGATGGCGGAGGTGCGTGCGCACGCACTGAGCGCGCTCGAGGCCGTCGCGGGACGTGCCCGGCTGGAGCCTCGGGCGGAAGCGTTGTATGGCCGTTTCCTGGCGGGCGATATCGAGCGATTCCTCGCCAGGCCCGGCAGCGCGGTCCCGACCGCGGTGAGTCCAGCGCCCGTCGCACCGCCGGGCAGTCCGATCGGAGACCCCCCGTTCAACTGGCTGGGGTCGCATCCGGAGCTCTGCGCATGGGAGCGGCAACTCGGATTCTGACGGCCGATCTACCGCACCGATTTCCTGTGCGACCGGCGTAGACCGCGGTACGATTGCGTCGGAATGGAGTCGTCGCGGACGGAACCGCCCGGCCGCAGCGCAGGCTGGGAGAACTGGCGAGGAGCACGAATCATGAAGAGATCGAACCTGTTGAACGTCGTCGCAGCGGTCGCGTTGGTCGCTCTGGCCCCCGGACACGGCGCCATCGGCGCGGCGCCCGCGACGGCGCAGCAGGCCGACGTGCCTGCCCTCCCGTCGCCCGATCTGTACGCCGGCTCCCCGTATCTGCGCGAGCTGCGGAACTCGCTGGTCTACGGCGAGGTCTGGGAGCGGCCCTACCTGTCGAAACGGGATCGGAGCCTGATCACGATCGCCGTGCTGCAGGCGCTGGCCCGCGAGGAGCTGGCGATTCACATCCCCCGGGGACTCGACAACGGGCTGACGCCGGAGGAGATCTCCGAGATCATTCTGCACGTCACCTTCTATGCCGGGTGGCCGACCGGAGTGCAGGCGTCGCTGACGGCGGCCGAGGCCTTCGAGGCGCGGGGGGTGACCCTCGGTGAGCTGCCGGAAGCACCGGAGCTGCCGGAAGCGGTGACGACGCCGGGTGGGTTGAGCGATGCCTACGCAGCGGTGCCGCGGCTCGGGGCTCTGCGGAACAGCCTGCTGTACGGCAACATCTGGGAGCGCCCGCTGCTGTCGAAGCGCGACCGGAGCCTCGTCACGGTCGCCGTCAACCAGGCGCTGTACGTCACCAACGAGCTGCGGCTGCACATCGACCGCGCGCTCGACCAGAACGGCGTCACCCCGCAGGAACTGTCCGAGGTGGTCCTGCACGTCACCTTCTACGCCGGCTGGCCGGCGGCGGTGAATGCGGGGCGCCTGCTGACCGCGGCGTTGCGGGCGCGCGACGTGTCGTTCGCCGATCTGAAATAGCTTCGAAAGGAGCGTGTCGGATGAGACGGAGTGCGGGGATCCTGGTCCGGGCAATGCTGGCCGCGTGGTTTGCGGCGGTTCCGGCGGACGCCCAGCAAGGCGCCGCCGGCGGCGAGTGGCGCTCCTACGCGGCCGATGCCTGGGGCACGAAGTACTCGCCGCTGGACCAGATCGACGGAGGCAACTTCGGCGACCTGGAGTTGGCCTGGGGCTGGCGCACGGCGGACGCCCGTCTGCCCGTGCAGGATGAGTCCGGCATCTCCCTGGTTCCGTTCGAGACCGCTTTCGAGCGGCTGGAGGCAGCCAATCCGGACCTCTGGGTGACACCGCCGGGCATCGGGCGGCTGTCGGCGACGCCGCTGATGGTGGACGGCGTGCTGTACTTGGCGACGCCGCTCTACCAGGCGGCCGCGGTCGACGCCCGCACCGGCGAGACGCTGTGGGTCCACAACCCGCGGGTCTACGAGGCCGGCAGCCCGCCGCTGCCGTCGCCCTGGAACCACCGCGGGGTGGCCTACTGGGAGGACGGCGACACAGCGCGCATCATCTGGGGCACCGGCGACGGCTATCTGACGGCGGTCGACGCGCGGACCGGGTTGCCGGCGACGGACTTCGGCGACAACGGGCGGGTGAGCCTGGAGGAGGGGATCCCGAGAGCGCGCGAGAATCCGAGCCGCCTGCCGCCGCCGTCCCGCTCGCCGCCGCTCGTGGTCGGCGACACGATCATCGTCGGCTCGTCGGTGCACGACTACCTCCTCAGGAGGGAGAACGCGCCGGGTTTCGCGCGCGCCTACGACGCGCGGACGGGCCGGCACAAGTGGGACTTCCACACCGTGCCGCAGAGCGCCGACGAGTTCGGATCCGACACGTGGCTGAACGAGGCCTGGCGCTACTCGGGCAACACCAACGTCTGGGGCAACATCGCAGCGGATCCGGAGCTCGGCTACGTCTACCTGCCGACCAGCACGCCCACTTCGGACTACTACGGCGGGCACCGGGTCGGCGACAACCTGTTCGCCGAGAGCCTGATTTGCGTCGACCTGGAGACCGGCCAGCGCGTCTGGCACTTCCAGATGGTGCACCACGGCGTCTGGGACTACGACAACCCGACCGGCCCCAACCTGCTGGACGTCACCGTCGACGGCCGCCGGGTGAGGGCGCTGGCGCAGGTCGCCAAGCAGGGCTTCGTCTACGCCTTCGACCGGGTCACCGGGGAGCCGATCTGGCCGATCGAGGAGCGGCCGGTGGCGACGGACACGGACCTGGAGGGTGAGGTGCTGGCGCCGACGCAGCCGTTTCCCACGAGGCCGCCACCATTCGAGTACCAGGGCGCGAGTATCGAGGATCTGATCGATTTCACGCCGGAAGTCCGGCGGATGGCGCTGGAGGCGGTGGAGGGGTTCCGGCTCGGCCCCCTCTACACGCCGCTCTCGCTGAACGGCACCATCTTTCGACCGAGTGCGGGCGGCGGCGCGAGCTGGGGCGGAGGGGCCGTCGATCCGGAGACTGGCATCCTCTACATCCCGTCGCGGAACGTCCATTCCGTCATGCGCTTCCGCGAGCCGGAGTCCGGCGAGGACTCGACCCTGCGTTACGTTCTCAGCCGCGGCGGCGCGCCGTTCCTGGAGGCCGGAAACCCGCGGCGTGTACCCGTCATGCCGCAGGGGTTGCCGCTCTGGAAGCCGCCCTATTCGCGCATGACGGCCATCGACATGAACACGGGCGAACATCGCTGGATGACGCCCCTTGGCAACGGCGACCGCGTCCGCAACCACCCGTTGCTGCGCCACCTCGATCTGCCGCCGCTCGGCGGGGACAGCGGCCGCAACGGGCCGCTGGTGACGAAGACCCTGCTCGTGCAGTCGCTCACGGCGGGCGGCACCGACGACGGACCGCAACTCGTCGCCTACGATAAGGCGACGGGCGGAGCGTTGGCGGCCATCGATCTGCCGGGCGGGGCGATCGGGACGCCCATGACCTATATGCTCGACGGCCGGCAGTACATCGCGATCACCGTCGGCGGCGAGGCTCCCTCGCTGGTCGCGTTCCGGCTGCCGTCTTGAAGCTGATTGAGCGCGGGCCGCCCAACGCGCGGTCGAGGCGGAGCCTCTGGACCGCGTAGCGGACGGAGAACGACGCGCTTGCGTTTCGACGCGCCCGCGTCTACTGTCAGCGGTTGAGATTCCCGTACTGCGATCGGTCGAGAGCCCGCTGAGCGTCGCCGGCGGGAGAGGAGGCTGGAAATGTTCAGGAGATGTCTCGCGGCGTTCGTCGTGCTGACCGTCGTGCTCACACTCATGCCGGCGCCGGCCGTGGCGCAGTCCGGTGACCGCACGATGCCGATGCGGACCCCGGACGGCCAACCGGACGTGTCCGGCACCTTCACGTTTCGCACGCTGACGCCGTTCCAGCGGCCCGCGCAGTTCGAAGACCGCGAGCGGCTCTCCCTGGAGGAAGCCGCCGCGTTCGAGGCGTCGGAGCGCGTGCGGCTGAACCGCGACCTGTTCGACCCGGAGAGGGGCGCGGCCGGCTACCGCCCGCGGTCGGAAGGGGGCGTCCTGTCGTACAACGAGTTCTGGTACGAGCGGGGCATCGAGCTGACGTCGGACAAGCGCACCGCACTCATCGTCGACCCGCCGGACGGACGCCTGCCGCCGCGGACCGAGGCCGCGATCCAGGCGGCGGCGGAACGGCGGGCCTACCAGGAAGAGCACCGCTACGATTCCTACGAGAACCGCAGCCTCGCCGACCGCTGCATCATGGGCTTCAACTCCGGCCCGCCGATGCGCTCGAGCGCCTACAACAACAACGTGATGATCTTCCAGTCGCCGGGCTACGTGACCATCCTCAACGAGATGGTGCACAACGCGCGGGTCATCCCGATAGACAGCGACACCGCCAAGCCGCCGTTCCCGCAGTACGCCGGCGTTTCCCGCGCGCGCTGGGAAGGGGAGACCCTGGTCATCGAGACCACCCAGTTCCGGGGCGGCCAGAGCGGGGGCACCGGGCCCAACATGCACCTGATCGAGCGGCTTACGCGCATCGATCCGGACA
The DNA here is from genome assembly GCA_021296515.1 of Acidobacteriota bacterium. Lineage (GTDB taxonomy): Bacteria > Acidobacteriota > Vicinamibacteria > Vicinamibacterales > UBA8438 > WTFV01. Next base: position 13,938 of record JAGWAH010000031.1, read on the forward strand.
CGGTCGCCTACGAGTTCACCGTGACGGACCCGACGGTCTTCACCGCGCCCTACACGGTCATGATGCCGTTCCGGCGCACCGACCAGACGCTCTTCGAGTACGCCTGTCACGAGGGGAACTACGGGCTCACCGGCATTCTCGCCGGAGCGCGCCGGCTGGAAGCGCAGGGGCGCGAGCTGCGTCCGTGAAGGGGCGCGAGCGGGCGCGAGCTGTGCCCGGGAAGAGTTTGGAAGAGCGTCGTGGAGGACGCCTGCACAGCGATCGTCAAGCGGCCCGGTTGCTGGTGAAGTTGGCGGACTGCCGGAGACCGGCGGGATTGCGGAGGACTGATGTGACGACGATGCGAGCGCTTGCCGCTGCAACGGCTGCGGTCATGGTTCTCGGGGCCGCGGTGGGCGGCGCCCAGACGATGGAATCCGGTGTGCGCGTCGAGCGCCTGCTGGACGCGCCGATCATCACCCCGGACCTCCACCCGAGCATCGGCGTGAACATCCAGGGGCCGTCGGTGATTCAGGTTCCCGAGTGGGTCGAGGATCCGCTCGGGATCTACTACCTCTACTTCGCCGACCACAAGGGGCTCTACATCCGGTTGGCGTACGCCGACGATCTGCTCGGGCCCTGGACGATCCATCCGCCGGGAAGCCTGCAGATCGAGGATTCGTACTTCCTGACCGAGCCCCCGGAGGTCGCCCCCGACGTGGCCGCGCGGCTGCGCGCCTCGCAGGAGCGCCGTGGAGTGCCGATGTCGCACGACGGGCTGTTCGAGGCGACCACGCCGCACATCGCGTCGCCCGATGTGCACGTCGACGACGACAACCGCCGCATCGTCATGTACTTCCACGGCCTCGACGGCGTCAGCACGCAGGTGACGCGCGTGGCGACCTCGGTCGACGGCATCCACTTCGAAGCGCGCCCCGAGCGGCTCGGCCGAACCTACATGCGGGTCTTCGAGCACGACGGCTACACCTACGCCATATCGATGCCGGGGCAGTTCTACCGCTCGCGCGATCCGCTGGGCGGCTTCGAGGAAGGGCCGCTGCTGTTCAATCCCGACATGCGCCACGCGGCGCTCCTGAAGCGCGACGACACCCTGTTCGTTTTCTGGACCCAGGTGGGCGAGGCGCCGGAGCACATCAAGCTGAGCACCATCGACCTCTCCGGGGACTGGATGAGCTGGTCGGAGATGCCCGGCATCGAGGTGCTGCGGCCCGAGTTCGACTGGGAGGGGGCCGACGCGCCGCTCGAGCCGTCCGTCCGGAGCACCGCCTACGGGCACGTCAACCAGCTCCGCGATCCCGCGATCTTCGAGGAC
>JAGWAH010000031.1:15360-24073 GCA_021296515.1 Acidobacteriota bacterium
GCCGCCCAACCGGGCCTGTCTAGGAGTCTGCACCGTTTCTACGGCGCAGACGACTAGCCCGACAATCGTCGCCTGCGGCGCCGATTGCCGCCCAACCGGGCGTGACTAGGAGTCTACGCCGTTCCTACGGCGCAGACTCCTGGCCGCGGTCAGCCGGGAGTCCTGTCTCCACCGAATCAACCGGCGGGGCGGCGTCGCGGTCGGGCGGGTGCCCCGGCCTTGTCGGGCCCGGCGGTGCGCGCGGGTCCGCCTCCCCCCGGTCGTCGACTGCGACGCTTCGCGCGCGGCGGCTGGCGCCGGCGCGCCGGCGCCGGCACGTCGAGCGCGGCGTGGAATCCTGCTACCGTCTCGCGCGGGATCGAGCTTCCGACCAGTCGCTCGATGGCGGCCAGTTGCTGCCCTTCCTCCGGTGCGGCCAGCGAGACCGCGTGGCCGCTCGACCCGGCCCGCGCCGTACGACCGATGCGGTGCACGTAGTCTTCAGGGACGTGGGGCAGGTCGAAGTTGATGACGTGGCTGATGCCCTCGACGTCGATGCCGCGGGCGGCGATGTCGGTCGCGATCAGCGTGTCGATCCTGCCGTCGCGGAACCCGGCGAGGGCGCGGGTCCGTGCGCCCTGGCTCTTGTTCCCATGGATCGCGGCAACTTGGCGCGGCGACTTCTCCAGCCGCCGCACCAGTTGATCGGCGCGGGCCTTCGTGCGGGTGAACACCAGCGTCGGTCCCATGTCCACGCGTTCGAGAAGCGTCTTGAGCAGGTCCTTCTTGCTGGTCATGGCGACCGGGTGAACCACCTGCCTGATGGCGCCGACCGGCGTCGCCCGGTGGGATTCCTGGCCGTCCGGCGGATGAGCCTTTCGATCTCGTCCGGCATGGTCGCCGAGAAGAAGAGGTTCTGGCGCGATTCCGGCAGGGCCTCGAGGATGCGCCGGACGTCGGGCAGGAATCCCATGTCGAGCATGCGATCCGCCTCGTCGAGGACCACGGTCTCGACGCGGTCGAGCCGTGCATGGCCCCGCCCGAGGTGATCGAGCAGCCGTCCCGGCGTGGCGACGAGCAGGTCGACGCCGTTGCGCAGCCGGCGCTCCTGCGGCTCCATGCCGACCCCGCCGAAGACGACGGTGCTGCGCAGCCGCAGGTAGCAGCCGTACTGCCGGGCCGCCTGCGTGATCTGGGCGGCGAGCTCACGCGTCGGGGTGACCACGAGCGCGCGTGGCGGGCGGCACGGCCGGCCGCTGCCCAGGCGCTGCAGAATCGGCAGCAGGAAGGCCGCCGTCTTGCCCGTGCCGGTCTGTGCGCAGGCGATCAGATCCTGCCCGTCCAGCGCCGCGGGGATGGCCCGTGCCTGGATCGGCGTGGCGGTCTCGTAGCCCGCGCGGGCGACCGCGCGGAGGATTTCCGGGCGCAGGCCCAGGTCGGCGAACTTCATGCGGGTACGTGCTCCAGGTTCCGCGCTCACCCGGGCGCAGAGCGTTTTCGGTGATCGCCCGTCGACCCGACGGGCGTCCGCAAGAGAATCTGGGAGGAGGGAAGGGCCGGAGAGCGTATCCGGCGACACCCGCTACTCTGAGCGGGCTTCCGGGTGGAGGAACACCTGCTCGCGATTCAGGACTCGAAGCTTCATCGTAGCATGGATCGCGCCGCGCGCGGATCGGCGGCGGCTGCCGCGCTCACATCCACACCTGGTCGTCGTCCAGGTCTGCGTCCGATACACGGGCCGCCGTCACGTGCAGGGCCATGTCGCCGGCCACCGCCGGAACCCTCTCGGAGTGCGGCTTGTAGCCGGCCTTGCGCACGTAGAGGTCGTAGCTTCCCGAGTGCACCTCGACGTGCGCCCGCCCGCTCGCGTCGGTCGTTCCCCTGTGGACGCCCATTCTCACTTCGGCGCCGGCGAGAGGAGACTCGGCGTCCTCGTCGAGGACCGTCACCGTGACGCGGTGCTCTGGCGGAGCCACGGTGCGGAAGCCGAACGCGGCCGTGGCGCCCGCGTGAGTGGGAGTAGACTGTCCGGCAGCCGGGAGCGGCCCTCGAGGCGGCGCCGTTTCGCGAGCCGGCGTCGCTTCGCTTGCCCGAGACGCATCATCCGGTCCCGATCCCTCGAACGCGGCGGTCCAGGCGTGCACTCCCTCTTCGGCGGGAGCCTCCAGCGTCACCTCCGCCGCGTACAGAGCGCCGGTGCCGCGCTCCGGCGCGTCGCCGAGCCGTCCATGCCCGACGTCCGCGCCCGTGCCGTCGCGAATCACGATCCTCCGGCCCGCCAGGGGACACCCTGCCGAGCATTTCACACCGACCCTGGCGACGAACCTGCGGCTCACGACGACCGGCGACGGCACGCCCCACACGGCGACGCTCGTCGGATGGGGCGCCGTCTTCGACGCGCCGCCGGCCGAGCCGATCGGCGTTTCCTCGGGCTGTACTCGATCGGTCACGCCCGCCTCGTCCGGATGACCCGCCGGGTCCGCTACGCGATCCCCCCGTTGAGCGCCGCGTCACGGCCCGCGATGCGACCGAAGACCAGGCAGCGGCCCAGGCCGTGCTGGGCGAAGCCCCCCTGCGACTCGCCGGCGCAGTACAGCCCGGGAATGATCTGGCCCCGCGTGTCGATGACCTGCGCCTTCGGGTTGGTCCGCAGGCCGGTCAGCGAGTCGTGCAGGATCGGCGTGGACCAGGCCGCGTAGAACGGCGGCCGCTGGATCTTGTAGCGCGGCGTGGGCTTGGCGAAGTCCTCGTCCTCGCCCCGGTCGACGAAGGCGTTGTAGCGGGCGACCGTCTCTTCCAGAGTTGCACCGGACATCGCCAGCGTCTGGTGGGGGTTCCTGATCGCGCCGGCCAGCTCCGCGAGCGTGTCGCCCCGGAAGAAGTAGCCGTCGAGGTCGACGTTGGGCGGCCGCGGGTCCCACTCCTCCCGTTCCACCGCGTCCTGATCGAAGACGGCCCAGATCGGCCCGCCGCCGTTCAGCTTGTTCTCGTCCCCGCTCCAGGCCATGGCGGCCGCGAAGAAGTCGTAGCGCGCGTCCACCTCGTTCCAGAACCGGCGGCCGGTCTGGTTGACCAGGATCAGGTCCTGCCAGTCGATGACGGTCAGGCCCGATGCGGCTGTCCGTCTGCCAGATCAGGCTGGAGTAGCCCCACTGGCATCCGATGTGGCGCGTCTTCGATATCGCGATCCCCTGCTCGCAGGTCTGGTTCGCAGTGCCCCACAGCGCCGCCCCGACCGCCATCGCGGCGAGCTCGCCGTCGCCGCTCTGCCGCGACCAGGGCTCGCCCGCCACCTGGTACTCCTCGGTCAGCCGCGGGTCGAACGTCCGCCGCAGCGTTACGTTGCTGGTGCTGCCGCCGGTGGCCACCAGGACGCCCTTGTCGGCCCGGATGTTCACGGTGCGTCCGTCGTGCGTCGCGGTGATGCCGAGCACGCGGCCCGAGGACGGGCTCTCCCGCACGATGCTCTGCATCTTGTGGCGCAGCAGGACCTCCGCACCCTGCGCCCGGGCACTCTTCTCGAGCGCCCGGACGAGACCCGAACCGACCCGCGTCGGATGATGCGTCACCCGTTCGCTGGCGACCGGCCACTGGATGGTCCGTTGCTGGCGGCGCACGCGCGATGCCTGGGTCGGTCCGACCAGGTGGTCCTGAAACTTGACGTCGTTCTCGATCAGGAACTCGTAGGTCGCCGCGTTCTCGTCCGCGAAGGCGCGCACGAGGTCCCGGTCGCTGTAGCGGCTCTGCAGGTGGTCGTGGCGTATCCAGTCCAGAAATACCTGGTCCGCGGAGTCCTCGACCCCGTGCTTCTTCTGGTTGCTGGTGCCGCCGCCGAGATGCACGTTGCCGCCCGAGCACAGGCCGTGCCCGCCGATGTCGGTGTTCTCCTCCACCATGATCACGGAGGCGCCGTGGTCGATGGCGGAGACGGCCGCCGCGAGCCCCGCGGTGCCGGCGCCGATGGTGACCAGATCCGCCGACAGGTCCCAGAAGTTCTGCTCCTCCGCCGAGCCGCTCCGCGGGCCGAGGCCGGCCAGCGCGGTGGCGCCGACGCCGGCGGTCGCGCCCTTCCTGAGAAAGGCTCTCCGACTGACGCTCGCGTCCTTCCGTGTCGACTTGGGCATAGGTCTCCTCCCCGTACGATCCCGCACTGTATCGAGAGTGCGAACCCGGTGCAAGACCGTTCAACGATCCCCCGGGCCAGGAGTCTGCGCCCCGACGGGCTAGAATGAGTCATGGCGATTCGTGACGTGAAGGCCCACGGCGGCGGGTCGTCCGCCTGCGCGTCTTTCGAGCCTCGGCCCGTCGCGTCCGCACCGGCGGCGTCGGCGCCCGCCCGCCCGCCGGATCTGCCCGGTTGCGAGTCGTTTCATCTGTCCGAGAGCGCTCTCGACGCCTACGACGGCCGCCTGGAATTCTGGGACGGCTCCAGCGAGACCGCCTGGAGAGTCCGGCAGCCGACTTCCACGTGGCACGAACGGCCGACCCGCCGCCTGTCCGGCCTGGCCGAACGGATCGCCTCGCTGCGCGGTTCCGGGATCGCGTGTTTCGGGTCGGCGGATCTGCTGCGCAGGGATGCGGCGGGGCGCAGGCGGTGGATCATGCAGGCGGACGAAATCCTGTATCTGCATCCGGGCCGGGCGCGGGGCCTGGGCCCGGCTGTGATCATCGGCCAGGACCCGTTGCCGGACGTGGCGCTGGAAGTGGACCACTCGACGGACGTGCGGCGGTGGAAACTCGGCGTGTACCAGGAATGCGGGTTCCCCGAAATCTGGGTGGAGGTTCCGTGGGACGTCTCGGCGCGGCGGCCGGGACTGGCGATTCACGTGCGGCGGGGAGGCGGGTATCGCGAGGAGGGGCGGAGCCGGGCGTTTCCGGGTTGGACCGCGGCTGAAATCCACCGGGCGCTCACGGAGGAGCCTTTGTCGGCGGAGTCCTGGCGGGCGCTGGAGCGCGTGGCGCTGGGGATGGGCGCGCGCGAGGGAACGACGCCGGACGATGATCCGCTCACGCGCTCGACGAGCCTGCGGGCGGCCGCGCAGGGACGGGTGGAAGGCCGCCGGCAGGGGCGTGCGGAAGGCCGCCGGCAGGGGTATGCGGAAGGTCTCGCGGCGGCCCGCGTGAATGCGGTGACCGCCGCGCTCGATGCACGACGTATCGACGCGCCCGCGGAGGTCGTCGCCGCTGACGTGGCCCGCCGTGCGGACCTCCCGCTCGATGCGCTCGTCGCCGCGGCGGTGACGTGCACGGGTTTCTCCGACTTCCAGCGCCGCCTCCAGGAGATGCCTGCGACCACTCTTCCGCCGGATTCACCCTGAGCCAGCCAGGGCGGCACCGAATATCTCGCCGTATCCCCACTCGACGCCGGCCGACCGGCGCGTTGCGCGTGCGCCGTCTCCGGAGGACGGCGACCACTCGAACCGCGCCGAGTTCGACCTGCACGTTGCGACAATTGAAGCGATGAAGGAGTGCGATTGCCGTTGCGTCTACGCGAATTTCGAGGTCGGCCAAGCGGCGCGCGAGGACACCGCTCGGGCGATGCGTGCCTTGCTCGGTCAGTTGGCCGCCAGGGCGGCGACTACGCTGGGAGACGAGACGCCGAGCCGCCTGCGAAATACCGCACTGGCGGACGCAGGGCCGGACGGCGCCTTGTTCGAGGTGCTTTCCGGGGTGGGCTCGCGCCGACTCGCGGCCGCTGGTGCTGCTGATCGACGAGATCGACACGCTGGTGGGCGACACGCTGCTGTCGGTGTTGCGGCAGCTCCGCGCCGGCTACGACCAACGGCCCTGGGGATTCCCGCACAGCGTAGTCCTGTGCGGCGTGCGGGACGTGCGCGACTACCGCGTCCACTTCACGGCGCAGGTGACGGCGGCAACCGGAGCAGGCTGACCCACGCCGGTTCGAGCAGCGCGGGCATCCACAAATACTTGACGAAACGGGGCCTGAACAGCCTATACTGCCCGGAATACCGCGTGCGCAGTCCGACGACCTTCCCGGAAGGCCGTTCGTCCGTCTATCGTCCGGCTCGGGGGGAGGAGGGCAGGATGTTCAGGCCGTCACGCGTCGTTCCGTTGGGGTGCATCGTCGTCCTGGCGGCGGCGTTCTCCCTGAGCGCCGTGCCGCTCGATGCCGCGGAGGCCGGGCCGGGTCCGGCGCAGGCCCCCACCGTCCAGGCTGCCTCCGTCGGCGCCGCATCGGCAGCGGTCGATGCGCGCGCCTTCCTCGACCGCAACTGCGTCGCCTGCCACAACGAGCGGCTGCGGACCGCCAACCTGCTGCTCGACGCGGCCGACGTGAGCCACATAGGCGCGGGCGCCGAGATCTGGGAGAAGGTGGTAGGCAAGCTGCGCAGCGGCGCCATGCCGCCGGCCGGCCGGCGGCGTCCCGAGCCGGCCGCGCTCGACTCGTTCGTGACATGGCTCGAGACCGAGCTCGATCGCGAGGCCGCCGCCCATCCGAATCCCGGCCGGGTGGCCGACCACCGCCTGAACCGCTTCGAGTACGGCAACGCCGTCCGCGATCTGCTGGGGCTGGAGATCGACACTGCCGAGCTGCTGCCGGCCGACGAGTCGGACCAGGGCTTCGACAACATCGCCGAGGTGCTGTCGATGTCGCCGACGCTGCTCGGGCGGTACATGTTCGCGGCGCGCCGCATCAGCCAGGTCGCGGTCGGCGATCCGAACATCGGGCCGTCGGTCGAGACCTTCGACCTGTCGCGCGGGCTCCGGCAGGACGCCCGGATGAACGAGGGCCTGCCCTACGGCACGCGCGGCGGCACGCTGATCCGCCATTACTTTCCGCTCGACGGCGAGTACCTGGTGAAGATCCGGCTCGGCCGCAACTTCACGAACTCGCGCATCCGCGCCATCAGGACGCGGGAAGAGATCGACGTGCTGCTCGACGGGGCGCTCGTTACCCGGTTCGCGATCGGCGGCGAGTGCAACGAAGGCTCCGACGCGCCGAACTGCACGAGCAGCGGCATCTATCGCACGTCGCCCTATCACCTGACCGCCGACGACTCGCTGGAGGCGCGTTTCTCGGCCTCGGCCGGCATGCACGACCTCGGCGTGGCGTTCGTCCGCAAGAGCGTGCTGACCGAGGGCATGGCGCCGACAGCTCCACCTACGAAGCGCCGCGGATGGACGTCGACTTCGTGCGCCTGGAAGGACCGTTCGATCCGACCGGTCCGGGCGATACGGCGAGCCGCCGCCGCATCTTCGTCTGCCGGCCCGCCGCCGAGGTGGACGAGGAGCCGTGTGCCAGGGAGATTCTCGGCACCCTGGCCCGGCGCGCCTACCGGCGGCCGGTGACCGACGCGGACGTCGACACCCTGCTGCAGTTCTACCGCGCCGGCCACGCCGAGGGCGGCTTCGAGCGGGGCATTCAGGAGGGACTGGCGCGGCTGCTGGTCTCGCCGCAGTTCCTGTTTCGCATCGAGCGCGACCCGGCGCAGCTTGCGGACGGCGGGGTATACCGAATCAGCGACCTGGAGCTGGCCTCGCGGCTCTCGTTCTTCCTGTGGAGCAGCATCCCGGACGACGAGCTGCTCGACTTCGCCGCCGCGGGCAGGCTCAGGGAGCCCGCGGTGCTGAAGGCCCAGGTGCGGCGCATGCTCGCCGATCCGCGGGCGCGGGCGCTGGCCCGGAACTTCGGCGGCCAGTGGCTGTACATCCGCAACCTGCAGGCGGTGGACCCCGACGCCAGCGCCTACCCGGAGTTCGACGACAACCTGCGCGAGGCTGTTCCTCGAGAGCCAGATGCGCGACGACCGCCCGCTGACGGAGCTGCTGACGGCCGACTACTCGTATCTGAACGAGCGCCTGGCGCGGTTCTACGGCGTGCGCAACGTGTACGGGGCGCATTTCCGCCGCGTGCCGCTGCGCGACCCCAACCGGGCCGGCCTGCTGGGCCATGGCAGCGTCCTCACCGTCACGTCCTACGCGACGCGGACCTCGCCGGTGGTGCGCGGCAAGTACCTGCTGGACAACATCCTGGGCGCGCCGCCGCCGCCGCCGCCGCCGAACGTGCCGGCCCTGGAGGACGCGGCCGGCGACGGGCACGAGCCCGCATCGCCGGAATCCTGCCTGCGCTACCTGTCACCTGCGGATGGACCCGCTGGGCTTCGCGCTCGAGAACTTCGACGGCATCGGGCGCTGGCGGGAGACCGACGGCGTGACGCCGATCGACGCCTCGGGCGAGCTGCCGGACGGGACGGCGTTCGACGGTCCCGTCGAGTTCCGCGAGGCGTTGCTCGACCGGAGCGGGGAGTTCGTGCGCACGTTCACGCAGAAGCTCCTGACCTACGCGCTCGGCCGGCCCGTCCAGCACTACGACATTCCGGCGGTCCGCGCCATTCTCCGCGACGCGGCCGGCGCCGACCACCGCTGGTCGTCGCTGGTTCTCGGCATCGTCGAAAGCCCGCCGTTCCAGATGCGCAGGGCGCGCGAGGACGCGGCGGTGGTCGTACAGCAATAACCGTGGCGTCGAACCCTGCTCGACCGGGAATGAGGAGTCTCTGATGGTAATCACGAAGAAGCACCTGTCACGCCGAACGATGCTGCGGGGCCTCGGGGCGAGCATCGCGCTGCCGCTGCTCGACGGCATGGTGCCCGCGTTCGCCGCCATTCGGAACACCGCGGCGAGGCCTGTCAAGCGGCTCGGCGCCGTCTACGTGCCGAACGGCATGAGCATGGCGCGCTGGCTGCCGCCCACCGAGGGCCACCTCGAGATGAC
>JAGWAH010000032.1:0-960 GCA_021296515.1 Acidobacteriota bacterium
CGGCTTCGACGTGCGGACCGGCGAGGAGCTGTGGGAGTTCCACACCATCCCGCAGCCGGGCGAGTTCGGCAACGAGACATGGGAGGACGGATCCTGGGAGTACTCGGGCTCGACCAATGCCTGGGGCATGCTGACCGCCGACCCGGAGCTGGGCTACGTCTACCTGCCGATCGGCACGCCGACCAACGACTACTACGGCGGCCACCGCCTCGGCGACAACCTCTTCGCGGAGAGCATCGTCTGCCTGGATGCAGCGACCGGCGAGCGGGTCTGGCACTTCCAGTTCGTCCACCACGGACTCTGGGACTACGACGCGACGGCGGCTCCGGTGCTCCTGGACATCGTGGTCGACGGGCGGCCGATCAAGGCGGTCGCGGTGGTGACCAAGCAGGCCTACACGTACGTCTTCGACCGCGTCACCGGCGAGCCGGTCTGGCCGATCGAGGAGCGGCCGGTACCGCGGTCGACCGTGCCGGGCGAGCGGACCGCGCCGACCCAGCCGCACCCGACGAAGCCCCCGCCGTTCGACCGGCAGGGCGTGTCGATCGACAGCCTCATCGACTTCACCCCGGAGCTACGGGCGGAAGCGATCGAAATCCTGGAGGAGTTCACCTACGGGCCGCTCTTCGAGCCGATCACCGCGGCGGGCGACGACGGCAAGCGCGGGACGATCCTGATGCCGGGCGCAATCGGCGGCGCCAACTGGCACGGGGCGGCGGCCGACCCGGAGACCGGCTGGCTGTACGTGCCGTCGCGCACGCAGCCCAGCGTCGTGCTGCTCGGACCTCCGGACCCGGGTACGTCGGACTTCCGTTACCGACGGACCCGTTCCGGCGGCCTGCGCGGTCCGCAGGGACTGCCGCTGTGGAAGCCGCCCTACGTCCGCCTGAGCGCCTTCGACCTGAACACCGGCACCCGGGCCTGGATGGTCCCCCTCGGCGACGGGCCCCGGCAGGAGGT
>JAGWAH010000032.1:1093-23875 GCA_021296515.1 Acidobacteriota bacterium
CGGTCGACCCGCGGGCGCTGTCGACCACGCCGTACCTGCTCGCCTTCGACAAGGCGACCGGCGAGACGGTGCACGCCCTCGAGCTCGACGTGGCGCCGACCGGCACGCCGATGACCTACCTGCAGGACGGCCGGCAGTTCATCGTCCTGGCATACGGGGCGGCCAACGACGCGGGGCTGACCGCGCTGGCGTTGGAGTGAAAGGCCCGCCCGACGAACGCGCGGGGCAAGTCTCGACCGGATCCGGAGACTCGCTCGTTCCGTTCACCGCTCTGGAGAATACAGGCGCTTGAGCAGCTCGCGGTACGCCGCGAGCGGCGGCAATCCGACCTCTGCCCTTCGCACGTCGACGTTCGCCTCGTCTTCGATGGGCGCAAGGGCCGGTTGGCCATCGATCCACTCGTCGAACGTCATCGCCTGAGTTCCATACACCTGCAGCCTGCCATCTCCCACGAGTATGCGATCGAGCAGCAGTGCGTAACCGGGTCCCGACACCATCCCCTCGCGGTACCCGGCCTCGACAAGCGGGAACAAATTCTTCTGCACATCATGAGACGCATGCTGTAGAACCAGGAACGCGCTACGGGCACCATCCACTCCGACGAGATCCGTGCCAGGCCACCCGTATTCCTCCACTATGGCCTGTAGTCGATTCGTGTTCCCTGCGTCGATGGCGGCCATCCGTGACAGAAGCTGGGGATCGGGGGTACCGACGCCGGCCTGAATCAATGCGCTCCGCACCTCCTGATCGAGCCGCGCCATCTCCAGAAGCTCTTGACGCAGCGCCAAGTGGCGAATCATCGACGCAAAGCTGCCGCGGTCGTCCTCCTCGGCCCGCATATGCAGCAGGAGACCTCGCTCCCCATCCGGCGCCGTGGGGACGTCGGAGATCCGAAGGCTCACCGCGAGGTCGTCAATCGACTCGAGGGCCGCCACGAGGATGTACGACCCTGGCTCGGGTCGGGCGAGCGCGAATCTTCCGCGTTCATCGGTAGTGCCGACAGCTACCGGCGTCTCGTTGCCTCGGCTGAAGAGCAGGACGCAGATTCCGCCTGCTCCGCCCGTCTCGTACCGGCTGCCCGGTGGAGCGACTGTCGCCTGACCCTCCAGCCGGTCGATCACGATTGCAGCCTCGCTGAAGGGCGACTCGACGTAGTCGATGTCCTGGCACCCGGACGTCGAGTGCGCCAACGACCAATCGGCCCACAGAAGAGCGCACGCCAGGACCAGCACGATTCGTCCAAGTCGCGAGCGGTGCGGCATCGACCGAGTTCTCCGGTAGCCGGGCCATCGCTTGTTGTGGGCCACTGCCACAACCTCGATGAATCGGCGGCTACCGCGCGTTCGCGGCGGCCTCCGCCTCCTGCACGCGCGAGCCGGCCATGATGCCGTGCATCCCGTAGTTGCCCTCGTGGCAGGCGAACTCGAACAATCGGGTGCTGGGCCGTCCACGAGCGCGTCCAGATGCTGGGATCGCGGACCGTGTACTCGTACATCAGGTTCTCGCCATCCATCAGCGTGAACCGCTCGACCAGCGCCAGGTTCTCGCCGGTGCTCAGCAGCGGGCGCCCGATCTGGTCGTGCTTCCCGTTGAAGTTGACGGTCTCGACGACGAGCGTATCGCCCTCCCAGTAGCCGCGCGAGTCGCCCATCCACTGCCGCAACTGCGACGATACGTGGGGCCGCCCGTCGAGCGGGATGATGCGCGCGTCGTAGTTCTGCTCGGCCAGGATGACGACGTGGTCGGGCGTCTGGAACAGCATCATGTTGTTGTTGTAGCCCCCGGTGCTCAGCGGCGGGCCGGCCTTCGCGTGCTGGATGCAGCGGTCGCCCGCGTCGAGATCCTCGTAGCTGGCGGCGGGGAGCCGCCCGCGGCGCACGCCTTCGATGCGGTCCGCCTCGGGCGAGTCGGCGCGGCGCCGCGCCGGTTCGGTCAGCGCCGGCAGCCGCCCGTTGGCGGGATCGACGATCAGCGAGGTGCGGCGCGTCGCGATGGGCGTCGTGCCCCGATCCAGCCAGAAGTTGTTGTAGAAGCCGGGGGTTCCGTCCGCCCGCCGGTCGACCTGGTCGCTGGCCGACGTCGTCTCGGGGGCGCGGTTCAGCAGCAGCTCGTTGCGCGCGAGCGTCTCCTGCTCGAGCGTCGCGGCCTCCTCCTCGGTAAGGAACGCCTTGTCTCCCAGCTCCACGGGCCGTTCGAGCGGGGTGAGCGTGCGGTAGTCCCAGGTGCCCTGGAGATCGGGGTGGCCCCACGGCGTGCGGGGACCGGTGGCGTCCGTGGCCTGGGCCGCGGCGAACATCGGCATCAGCGCCACGCCCGCGACCAGTGCAATCGCCGCCGCCCGTGCTCGATGAGTCATCTTCCCTTCCTCCCGGCGCACGCTCTCGTCCTCATGCGCCCATTGATGCACTCCAATACTACTCCTCGATCTCGGAAATCGGCGCGCGCGACGCGTTTCCCGGCCCGGCCGGACCAGCGGTCAGGGCTCGAGCCAGGCCACGAGAGCCTCGGCCGAGGAACGCTGCGCGTCGATGCGCAGACGCTCAGACCGTCCGGCAGCATCATGCCAAGCCTGCCAAGCCTGCTACCAGGCAGCCCACTCGCGGCGCTCCCGATACCGCAGGAAGACCAGGGCGGGCACGACGAACATGTTCAGGGCGGTGGACGAGAACAGCCCGCAGACGATGACCAGCGCGAGCGGAGCCTGAATCTCGCTGCCCGGCTCGCCGAACCGGAGGGCCACCGGCAGCAGCGCCAGACCGGTCGACAGCGCCGTCATGACGATCGGCACGAGACGGTCGACCGAGCCCCGGACGACGGCTTCGCGCACGTCGGCCACGCCCTCGTCCTCGCGCAGGCGGCGGATGCGCGACACCAGCATGATGCCGTTGCGGGTGGCTATTCCGAACAGGGCGATGAACCCGATCAGCGCCGCGATGGAAAGCACCCCGCCCCCCAGGAACACGCCGGCCACACCTCCGATCAACGCCAGCGGCAGGTTGATCATGATGATGGCCGCGTCGCGGGTCGAACGGAACGCGCTGTACAGAAGCAGGAAGATGCCCGCGACGGCGCCGGTGCCGAGCCACAGGAGCAGCCGCTCGGCTTCCTCCTCCGCTTCGAACTGCCCGCCGTACTCGACGCGGTAGCCTTCGGGCAGGGCAACACTCCCATTCACTCGCTCGCGCACGTCGGCCACTACGCTGCCCAGGTCGCGCCCCGCCACGTTGGCCGTGACGATGATGCGCCGCTGCGCGTTCTCCCGCCCTATGAAGTTCGGGCCGCGGTCCTCCACGATTTCGGCGAGGCTGCCGAGCGGCACGCGCGCGCCGGCCGGCATGTCCAGACGCGTCTGCCACATCGCTTCCAGGTCGGTCAGGTCGCTGGTCGCGTAGCGCAGCACCAGGGGCACTGCCAGTTGCCCGTCGATGATCTGCCCCACCCGGCGTCCGAGCAGCGCCGTCTCCAGCGTGGACGCGGCCTGTCCGGCCGGCAGCCCGTGGCGGGCCAGCGCCGTCCGGTCGAAGCCGACCCGCACGGTCGGAATGTCCGCCTGCGGCTCGAGCGACGCGTCCACCAGGCCCGGTATGCCCTGCACCGCGGCGAGGCTCCGGGTCCCCAGCTCTCGCAGCGCGGACAGGTCGGGGCCGAAAATCTTGACGGCGATGTTGGCGCGCGCCCCGGACAGCATGTGGTCGATGCGATGCGAGATGGGCTGGCCGATGGTGATGTTGGTGCCCGGCACCAGCGACAGACGCTCGCGGATCTCCTCCAGCACGAGGTCCCGCGGCCGGCCGCCCGGCGTCAGCCGCACGTCGATCTCGGCCGACTCGACCCCCTGGACGTGCTCGTCCAGCTCCGCCCTTCCGGTCCGCCGCGCCGTCGCCGCCACCTCCGGCACGGCGAGCAGCAACCGCTCGATGGCGCTCCCCAGCGCGTTGGATTCCTCCAGGCTCGTGCCCGGCAGGGTCACCGCGCTGATGACCAGGGCGCCCTCGTTGAATTCCGGCAGGAACGCGCGGCCCATCCGCGGGACCGTCGCCAAGGAGACGGCGAACAGCAGGCCGGCGGCGGCCAGCACCAGCCCGGGCTGCCGCAGCACGCCCGGCAGCAGACGCCCGTAGCCGCGGCGCATGGCGGCCGCCAGGGCCGGCTCCCGTCCCTCCCGAATGCGCCTTGCGCCCGGCAGCAGGTAGGCGCACAGCGCCGGCGTCACCGTCAGCGCCACCACCAGCGACGCACCCAGCGCGATCAGGTAGGCGAGCCCGAGCGGGCGCAGCAGGCGCCCTTCCACCCCGGCGAGAAAGAAGAGCGGCACGAAGACCAGCATCACGATCAGCGTCGCGTAGACGATCGACGCCCGGATCTCCCGGCTCGCCCGATAGACGACCTCCAGCACCGGCCGCCGCGCCGCCTCCGGCAGCGCCGCGTTCTCCCGCAGCCGCTTGACGACGTTCTCCACGTCGACGATCGCATCGTCCACCAGCGCGCCCACCGCGATGGCCATCCCTCCCAACGTCATGCTGTTGATCGACAGGCCTGCCAGCCACACGCCGACCACCGCGGCCAGCAGCGACAGCGGTATCGCCAGCAGGGTGATCGCCCCGGCGCGCAGGTTCGCCAGGAACAGGAGGGTGACGAGGACCACCAGCAGCGTGCCGTCGCGCAGCGCGCCGTTCAGGTTCGACAACGCCAGCTCGATGAAGTCGGCCTGGCGGAACAGCCGCGCGTCGAGCTGCATGCCAGCCGGCAGCTCCGACTGGATTTCGTCGAGCACGCGGTCGAGGTCGGCGGTCAGCGCGAGCGTGTTGACGTCCGGCTGCCGGTGGATGCCGAGAATCACCGCCGGCTGTCCGTTGCGGGAGCCCTCGCCCCGCTTGAGCGACTCCCCTATCCGCACGTCCGCGACGTCCCGCACCCGGATCGGCCGCATCTCGCGGGTCGTGATGACCGTCGCGCCGATGCCCTCGGCGTCGTGCGCGCGGCCGGCGGCCCGGATCAGGTACTCCTGCCCGCCGGAGCGGCGGAATCCGGCCGAGGTATTGCGGCTGGCGCGCTGCAGGGCAGCCTCCACCGCGCTCAGGGAAACACCGTAGTCCGCGAGCCGCTCCGGCCGAACCAGCACCTCGAACTGCCGCCGCTCGCCGCCGATCACCGTCACCTGCGCGACGCCCGGCGTCGCCAGCACCCGCCGGCGG
Organism: Acidobacteriota bacterium; assembly: GCA_021296515.1. GTDB lineage: Bacteria > Acidobacteriota > Vicinamibacteria > Vicinamibacterales > UBA8438 > WTFV01. The sequence continues at coordinate 6,289 of JAGWAH010000032.1, forward strand.
ACCAGCGTCTCCGCCGTCGTGCGCAGCTCCAGCGGGGTGTGCGCGGACGACTGCAGGGCGACGAACATGATCTCGCCCATGATCGACGACAGCGGCGCCATCACCGGCGCGTCGATGTCGTCGGGCAACGTCGCTGCCACCGTGGCCAGTCTCTCGCTCACGGTCTGCCGCGCAAGCCGCACGTCGGCGCCCCAGTCGAAGTCGACCCAGATGACCGCGATGCCGACGGAGGTCGACGAACGCACCCGCCGCACTCCCGACGCGCCGTTCAGCGCCGCCTCGACGGGAAAGGTGACCAGCGCCTCCATGTCGAGCGGCGCCATCCCGTGCCCCTCGACCAGCACCGTCACGGCCGGGGCGGTGAGGTCGGGCAGCACGTCGACCGGCATCCGCACCGCCACGTAGCCGCCCCAGGCGAGGAACGCCGCGGCGGAGGCGAGCACCGCCAGCCGGTTGCGCAACGACCACCGGATGAGCGCGTCGAGGAACATGGTCTCTCCGATCACTCGTCCGTCGCCGACCCCGCCTCCGCCCCGACGTGCATGACGTCCTCAGCGCGTCGCGGCGAACCCGACGATGGGCGCCTGCGCCAGGAAGTCGTCCCAGAACGGATTGCCGCGCTCGGAAGGCTGCAACTGCAGGTCGACCCAACGGAACTCGCTGAATCCGGTCGCGCGGAAGGCGTTCTCGTACGTCTCACGCGTGAGATAGAAGTTCTGGAGATCGAACCGCCGGCCGTCGGGGTTGGTGATGGTCCACTGAATGACGTCCCCCTCGGACGGCGGCTGCGCGCAGGTCCTCAGCAGGCCGTACTTCTCCAATGAGCCGGTTCCCGGAGGAGGATTCCGAACGTTGTCGTTGAGACCCACGAACCTCCCCCCGGGGCGCAGCGCGTCGTAACAGGCCTGACAGAATCGGCAGAGCTGCTCGGCGGTCCGGGAGTAGCCCAGGGAGTAGACCGCCACGATCACGTCCACCGGTTCTGGAGCCCGGAAATCGGCGACGTCCGATCGCCGGTACGCGCAGCCGAGCGGATCGCGCTTCTCCAGCTCCTCCGCCCGGCGCACCATCCACGAAGCTCCTTGCAGTTCTTCGCGTATGCAGGATATTCCATGCGGCCAAGGCTTCAGTGCGTATGCCCGTGCGCCGGAACCTGCGGCGACAACGCCGCCAGGCGAATGAGCGGGGCGCCCCGCACGACCACGCGCTCGCCCGGCGCGACGTCGCCGGCGATCTGCACCTGCCCCGCCTCGCGGTTGCCGAGCCGGACCGGCCGGCGTTCGAAGCTCTCGCCCCCGACCTGCACGAAGACCACCGGCTGCCCCGCGTCGTCGACGACGGCGCTCTCGGGCACGGTCACCGCGTCGGTCGCGGCGGACGCAAAAATGCGCAGCGAGCCGGCCTGCCCCACGGCCAGCCGCCGGTCGGGATCGCGCAGCTCGTAGATGATCGGTACGGTTCGCGCCTCGGGCTCCAGGACGCGGCCGACCGAGACGAGCCGGTCGAGCGCGATGGGAGCGCCGAAGCCCGGCACCTCCAGCTCGGCCCCGGCCAGCTCGTCGATCCGCGCCAGGGCCGCCTCGGGCAAGGCGCCGACCACGTGCACCCGATCGAGGGCGATCAGCCGGAACAGCCGCGCCCCCGCGTCGACGCTGGCTCCGGGCGTGGCGTCCGACGCGGCCACCACGCCGCTGATCGGCGCGCGGAGCACGAAACGCGTGTCGCGTCCGCCCTCCCCCTCGCCGGTCCGCGTCAGGTCGAGCTGGGCCAGGTGCGCCTCGGCCGCGGCCAGCCGCGCCTCGGCGGTCTGCTCGGCCACCCTTGCCTCCAACCGCCGGCGCTCGGGCAGAGCCCCCGCAACCACCAGCCTGTCCGCCCGGGAGCGCTCGGCCCGCTCCAGCTCCAGCGCGTTGCGCGCCTCGGCCACGGCCAGCTCCAGCGCCGGGCGATCCTCCCCGTGCCCGCTGTGGGGAATGATCTCCGCCAGAGGCTCACCGCGGGCTACGCGGGATCCGACCGGATGCGCCGGCAGGTCGTCCGCCAGCCGGCCCGCAACCGGTGTCGTCACGTCGGCGCGGCCGCCGGTGCGTGGCTCGATCTCGGCGGCAATCAGCAGACTCTCGGCGATCTGCCGCTTCCCGACCTCCGCCGTCGCGAAGTCGAGGTTCCACTGCTGTTCCTTCAGGAACGGAATCGAGCCGTCGTCCTCCTCCTCTACCGCGGAGAGGGCGGCGCCGGCGGCGGGCGTGAGCACCGTGACCTCGCCCAGATCGTGGCGGTCCGCCAGCCCCGGCGCATCGAGGATCACCGCAAGGCGGTAGCGCCCGGCGCGCGACGGCGCGACGTCGATCCCGAAGATGCCCGGGCGTCCCGGAGCATCCACCGTGAAGGCCTCCTCCCCCCCTCCGGCCAGGCGGACCTCGGCGCGGCCCGCCCGCAACGGCTCGAAGGTCGAGAGATCGGTGAAGTGGATGGCGAAGCGGCTCGTCCCGCCCTCGACCAGCGGGGGATACTCCATGAACAGCTCGCTGCGCCCCGTCCAGCGCGTCTCGACCACCGGAGGTATTTCCTCCGCGTCAACCGCCTCGATGGCGCCGGCCCCGCCGCCGCACGCGAGTGCGAGACAGGCCGACAACGCCCCGCCGCCGCCGATCGACGTTCGGCTCATGATGCTCATGGCGCCGCCTCCCCTCCTGTCGCCAGATCGAGATCGATGGCGGCCCGGCGCGCGGCAGCGGACAGCTCCAGCAGCCGGAGCCCCGCGCCGACCACTACCCGATGCGCGTCGAGCAGCTCGAGAATCCCGTACTCGCCTTCCTCGTAGGCCGCCGTGGCAATCGCGGCCAGCTCCGCCGCGGGCTCGACCGACGCGACCCGGTAGCGGTCGGCCAGCGCGCGGTACCGCGAGGCGGCGCCGTGCGCCGCGCGCACTTCGCTCTGAATCCGCGCGCGCAGCGCCTGCCGCTCGGCATCCGTTCTCGCCCGCGCCGCCTCGGCCCGCGCCGCCTGCGCCTGTCCGCGGTTGAAGAACGGGACCCCGACGGTCGCCGCGACCACATAGCCCGATTCGCGGCGCCGCGCCGTGCCGCTCCGCTTCAGCCCGCCGGTGACGGCCGCCGACGGCAGCCGCAACCGCTCGGCGGCGCGGCGTTCGGTCGCCCAGCGCGTTTCGCGCGACGCCAGCGCCCGGTAGTCCGCCCGGCGCGCCAGCGCCAGCGCCACCAGCGCGTCCGGATCCGGCAAGAGCGCCGCACCCGGCAACCCGCCCACCGCGAAGAGCCCGTCCGCATCGGTCCCCGGCTCCAGATAGGCCGCCAAACGCGCCTGCGCCGTCAGGCGCTCGATGACCGCCGCTTCGAGGTCGGTCTCGACGTCGGCCACCTCCCGCTCGGTGCGCAGCCGGTCGAAGCGGGAGCCCTCGCCCTCTCGTTCGCGTGCCCGCAGCACCTCGACCAGTCGGGCGAGCTCCCGCAGTCCGCTTTCCAGCACCGCCACCCGTTCCTGAGCCAACAGAAGATCCGTGAAGGCCAGACGCAACCGCGACTCGAACGCCAGCCGGGAGGCGTCGGCGCGCGCCTCGGCGCCTGCCACCGAATGCCCGGCCGACTCGCGGAGCAACCCCACGCGGCCCCGCACCGGCAGCTCCTGGGAGAACAGGAGGAAATCGTCGCTGGCGAGACCGACGTCCTCACGCGTGTAGCCGACCGTTGGGTTGGCGAGCAGGCCCCGCTCCCGCGCCTCGGCCTCCGCCTCGCGCACGGAAAGGCGCAGCGCCAGCAGGTGGGGATGCCCGGCGCGCATCCGGTCGAGCGCCTCCTCCTCGGTCAGCGGCTGGCCGGACGCCGCGGGAGCCGTCGCCCCCAGGATTCCCGCCAGGAGCAGTGATCGCGAGACGCGTCGCCGACCGAATGCAGCGGGGATCGTGCCGCGGACTCCTGAACGCATGCGTTGCCCTCTCCCGATCCGTCCGGAATGCGGTGGACGGTCTCCTTGGTCACTGGAACGTCCACTCGCGGGGCGGCAAGGCACGCCGCGGCGGACTCAGCTTCAGGAGCGGACGGGAGGAGCGCGAGTGGCGAGGAGTATCAGGGGCGGGGGATCCGGACCGGCGTCGGCCGCGACCGGCGGACGCAGGCCCCCGGGGCCGACAGGGACGCCTGACTCCGGCGCATCGACCAGCGCGCTGGCCGCGTCCAGCCCCGCCGACGCAGCCTCGACGGCCGCCGACGACAGTGCAACCGCGGCGTGCCGGTGCGACGCGGCGCCGGTAGTGAAAGTGCCGCCCGCGCGAGCAGCGGCGCTCCCCCCCAGGTGCCAGTGCGCACCCTCGGCATGATGGTGCGCGCAGTGCTCGTCGGCCTGCTCTGCGTGCCACCCGCCGTGGTCGGCGCCGTGCGCATGTACGTGCATGAACGGTGCGGTCGCACCGGACGACACCAGCGCCACGACGAGCAGCAGGCGGACGATGCAGTGAAGCATCACTCCTATCTTTACGGCCGATCCGGGCGCTGTCAACCTTGGAATGCAGGCCGGGAACGCGAGTGCCCCGCAGGCCTGCCGCACGTTGCCCCGAGTACGCCGGCGTCTGAAGGCCGCCCGCGGCGCCGCGGGCGGCGGCCACCGCGATCCGGAGTTGACAGCCGGCGCGCGCGCCCGTAGCGTGAAAGGCACCCCCGCGAGGGAGATGCATGCGAATTGCGCCGATGGCCTGCGTTGCGATGGTCGCCGTGCTGCTCGCCCCGCCGGCGGTTGCGGAGCAGCAGCCCGCATCCATCGACGAGGCGACAATCGACACCCGCATTCTTCCGGTCTCTCTCGACCGCATCAGGCGGCGCATGGCGGCCCTCCCCGCCGACGAAGACCGACTGCTGCTCCGGCTGACCACACGCATCAACGTCTATGCCCGCGCGCAGGCCGTCGAGGTGCTCGAGGGCTTCAACGTGGAGAGCTGGACGTCGCTGCTCGGTGGGCGTACGGGGGGAGCCATCGCGTACGGCTCGCCCACGCACAACGAGACGGTCAACGCCATGACGCCGGAGTTCTGGCGGCAGCGAGCGTCCAGCCTGGCCGGGATCGGCGTCGGCTGGTAGCCGCACCCACCGACACGGATAACTGAACTGCCAGTAGACTAGGGAGCTTGCGCCGCAGGACGCAGCGCAGCGGAGTTCTCAGACGGAAGGTCATGGTGAGGATGGGATGGGCCGAAACTCCGAGCCTGCGAGGCGTTTCGGGGCGCTAGGCGTACCCATGCCCGACGTCGAGCGGCGTCCAAGGCGCCGATCCCGATCGCGCCTGCGCCGGATCGCATCCATGGCGGTCCGCGTGCGCCTGCACGTCGTCGCATTGGCCATGGCCGGGGCTGGCTTCCTCGCTTCGGTCGTGCCGGCAACGGCGCAGACACCCGGGACGGTCATCGTTTTGCCGTTCACCAACGTGAGCCGGCAACCGGCCGACGACTGGATCGGCGCGGGCCTTGCCGAGACCATCGCGGCCGACCTGCGAAACGCGGGCCTCAACGTCGTCGGGCGCCGCCCCGACGACTTCGCCGATCCCGTGCCTGCCGGTAACGGGAATGACAACGGCAACGGCAACGGGAATGGAAACGGCAACGGTTACGGTTGGTCCGACGGCGGCGCGCTCGACACCTATCGCCGGCGCGGGGTCGCGTGGCTCGTCGACGGCACGCTGCAGCGGATGGGAGAACAACTGCGGATCACGACCCGCATCGTGGATGTCGCGACCGGCGCCACCGCGTTCAGCACCCGCGTCGACGGCACGTTCGGCGACCTGTTCGACGTCCAGGACGAGGTCGGTGCGGCTCTCGCCGGGCACCTGTCCAGCGGATCGAGAACCCCGGCCGCAGCGGCGACGGGCATGGCGCCGCCAGCCGGCATCGCGCCGTCCGAATCCGGTGCGCGTCCCGAGCGGATCGCGTCGGCTGCGCCGGCCCGCATCGTCCCGGCCGAGCCCGAGCAGCGGCCCGGACGCAGCCGGCCGGAGCCTGCAGCGGGGGAGCGGCCGGCCGTGACCGGTGCGCTGGCGTTCGGCGAAGCGGGGAGCGGCGCGCCGCCAGCCCGGCCCCAGGGCCGGCGTCCGGGCAGAGGCGGCGGATTCACGCCGACGCCGCGAACCCGCCCGACAGTGGTCATCGGGCGCACGAGCACGCCGCCGGACATCGACGGCCGGCTCGACGACTCGGCCTGGGAGACAGCCACCCACATCACGGACTTCATCCAGATTGCGCCCATCGAGGGCGCGCCCGGCACGGAGGAGACCGAGGTGTGGATGGCCTACGACAACGATCATCTCTACTTCGCCTTCTACGCCCACTACTCGCGGCCCGAGGTGATGCGCATCAACCGGGCCGACCGTGAGGAAATCCGCGGCGACGACCGCATGTCCGTGCTGTTCGACCCGTTCCTCGACCAGCAGCGGGCGTACCAGTTCGAGGTGAACGGCTACGGCGTGCAGGCCGACTCGCTCGTCAACGCGGACGGCAGCACCGGTTTCTCGCGGTCGAGCAGCAGCTCGTCCGCCTCGCGGGGCAGTGGACCGCGCCGCGGCGGCGGCAGCGGCATGAGCAGCTCGGGACAGTTCGGGATCCGCGGCGACCAGTCGTGGAACGCTCTGTTCGACACGGGCGGACAGGTCGTCGACGACGGCTGGACGGCCGAGATGCGCATCCCGTTCAAGAGCCTGCGCTATCCATCACGCGGAACGGGCCAGGATCACCGTTGGGGCTTCCAGATCACCCGCATCATCCGCGACAAGTCCGAGGCGCAGTCATGGTCGCCGATCTCGCGCGGCGTCGCGGGTCAGCTCACCCAGTTCGGGGTGCTCGAAGGCCTGTCGGACATGTCCCGGAGCCGCAACCTGGAGTTCCTGCCGGAACTGACCGGCTTCCGCCTCGGTTCGCTCGACACGGAAACCGGCGTCTTCGACGGCGGCGACCCGGGCGGGGAGCCGGGACTCGGCGTCAAGTACGGCATCACGCCCAACCTGACCGCCGACATCACCTTCAACCCCGACTTCTCCCAGATCGAGTCGGACCGGCCGCAGATCGAGACGAACCAGCGCTTCCAGCTCTTCTACCCGGAGCAGCGCCCGTTCTTCCTGGAGGGACAGGAGATCTTCCAGACGGCGACGCCGCTGACCCTGGTTCACACGCGCACGATTGCCGACCCCGACTTCGGCGGCAAGCTGACCGGCAAGGTGGGCCGGACGACGCTGGGCGTGGTCGTGGCCGACGACGTGGCGGCGGGCCGGCTCGTCGACGACACGCATCCGGAGTACGGCGGCACTGCGCAGACCGTCCTCGGACGCGCCCGCTACGACTTCTACGCCGAGTCGTATCTCGGCGCCATCATGACGGACCGCGAGTTCGGGAACGACCACAACCGGGTGGCCGGCGTGGACGGGCGTTTCCGTCTCGGGCGGACCCACCGCGTCAGCTTTCTCGCCGCGGGGTCCGAGACGCGGGACGCGGACCTCGGCGCGTTGTCCGGATCGGCGGTCGAGGCGGACTTTTCCAAGCAGGGGCGCAATCTCAGCTACAACGTCGCCTACAGCAGCATCGATCCCGGGTTCCATACCAACACCGGCTTCCTGCCGCGCGTCGACCTGCAGCAGACGAGCGGGACGTTGTCGTACCGCTGGTGGCCCGAGTCGAACCTGATGACCTGGGGACCGTCGGCCACCTACCTGCGCCTCTACGACCACGCCGGCGCGCTGCAGGACGAGCAGCTCCAGGGCATGGCGAGCTTCTCGTTCCGCAACAACATGGCCATCACCGGCATGGTCAACCGCGATCTGGAGCGCTACGGGGAGATCGACTTCCGCAAGACCGGCTACGGCTTCTTCGGCGTCATGAGCGCGCGCACCCTCTCGATCTACGGCGGCTACAACTGGGGTGACGGCATCCTCTACGCGGACGATCCGTATCTGGGCCGCTCGACCATCGGCAACGTGAACTTCCGCTTCCAGCCCACCTCGCGGCTGCGCACCGAGTTCAACATGGTGTCGAGCGACTTCGTGAATCCCATCGGCGACGAAGGCATCTTCCACGTCAAGATCTTCCGCACCCGCACCACCTACCAGTTCACCGACCGGCTGCTCGCGCGCCACATCGCCGAGCACAACACGCAGTCGGTGACGGTGGGCAACAACGTCCTCTTCACCTACCGCATCAACGCCGGCACGGTCGTCTTCCTCGGCTACGACGACCGCTTCCAGCGCGGCACCCGCATCGACAGCCTCCTGTTCCCGTTCACCTCGCTGCAACGGACCAACCGGGCGTTCTTCGGGAAGCTGTCGTACTTGTTCCGCTACTGACCCCGCTCCCGTGAGCACCGCCGCGTCGTGAAGAAGCAGAAGGAGCACGCGCAGAAGGTCATCGATCTTCTCGCCAACATGCGCTTCCTGTGCCGGTGGGCGAGACGTCGACAGCCTCGCGCATGCGGTTCGGACCGGCGCAGACTGCCGGCTCCCCGAACAGGCTCGTGCCGCAGTCCGCTGGAGAACCTGTCGCGCTATCGATGCAAGGACGCGCCCTCCCTGGCGGTCCTGCTGGTGGCGGGCCTGCCTGGAGTCTGCCAGCGGCATCGACGCGCAGCCGCGGTTCGGGTCATGATGGTAGGCACGGCAGGCCATCTGCCCCCGGAGAGGAGCACACCATCCGCGAACAACTGGATTTCCGGGTCGAGGGCCTGGACTGCACCGAGGAGGCAGCCCTGCTGCGCGACGCGCTCGGGGACCGCGAGGGCGTCCACGGCGTCTCGTTCCACGTCGTCGACGGCCGTATGACCGTCGATGCGGACACGGACACATTCGGCCCCGATCGGATCGCCGAGGCGGTGTCCCGGCTGGGGATGCGCGCCGAGCCGTGGGACGCGGCGCCGCGGGTCGAATCGTGGTGGGAGGCGCATGGCCGCCACGCGCTGGTGGCGACCAGCGGACTCGCGCTGACTGGCGGCCTTCTCCTGCACATCGTGGTGGCGGGGGGCGGCGTGCTGGAGACGCTGCTGGCCCACGCGCACGGGGCGCACGGCATCGACCGTTCCGTCGTGCTGCTGCTGCTCGCCGGCATCGTCGCCGGGCTCTTCCACTCGGCGCCGAAAGCGGTCGCGTCCCTGGTCCGCCTGCGGCCGGACATGAACGCGCTGGTGCTGGTGTCGGTCATCGGCGCCCTGTTCCTGGCGGAGTGGGCCGAGGCGGCGGTGCTGGCCTTCCTCTACGGGCTGTCGGGACTCCTCGAGAACTGGAGCGCCCGGCGCGCGCGCAACGCCATCGGCTCGCTGCTGCGCATCACCCCGGCGACGGCGGCGGTGGTGCACGGCGACCACGAGCACCGAACGCCGGTGGACCGCGTGGCGGTGGGCACGCACGTGCGGGTGCGGCCGGGAGAGCGCATCCCGTGCGACGGGGTGGTGACCGACGGCAGCTCCTACGTCGACCAGGCGCTGGTCACCGGCGAATCGGTGCCGGCCTGGAAAACGGCCGGCGACGAGGTGTTCGCGGGCACGGTGAACGGCCACGGCGTGGTCGAGCTGCTCACCACGCGGGCCGCCTCGGACACGATGTTGGCCCGCATCACCCGCATGGTCGGCGAGAGCCACCACCACCGGGCGCCGACCGAGCGCTTCATCGATCACTTCGCGCGCTACTACACACCGCTGATGTTCGCGGTGGCGTTCGCGGTCGGGGCGTTTCCCCCGCTGCTGCTCGGCGGCGACTGGGAGCACTGGTTCTACCAGGCGATGCTCATCCTGCTGATCTCCTGCCCGTGCGGGCTGGTGATCTCGACGCCGGTGACGATCGCCGCGGCCATCACGTCGGCCACGCGGCACGGCGTGCTGATCAAGGGCGGCTCGCACCTGGAAGAGCTGGGACGCCTGTGCGCGATCGCCTTCGACAAGACCGGCATCATCACGCGCGGCGAGCCGGACGTCCGCGAGCTGCGCCCCGTGGGCGGCCGCACCGAGGACGAGGTGCTGGCGCGGCTGCTGTCCATCGAGCTGCGCAGCGAGCATCCCCTGTCGCGCGCCATCGTCCGCCATGCTCGGGAGCGCGGCGTGGAGCCGGCCGAGCTGACCGATTTCGCCGCCATCGAAGGGCGCGGCGCCGAAGCGGTGATCGACGGCAAGCGGTTCTGGGTCGGCAGCACGCGCTTCGCGCGCGAACGGACCACACTCGACGGATACGAGACCGAGCTCAGCGGGATGCAACGAGCCGACGAGACCATCGTCGTCTGCGGCGCCGGGGACGACGTCTGGGCGCTCGTGGCGGTGGCGGATCCGGTGCGCACGGAAGCGCCCGCCAGCGTGGCGCAGATCCACGGCCAGGGACTGCGGTCGGCTCTGCTGACCGGCGACAACGCGGCGACGGCCCGCAGCGTCGGCGACCGCGTGCAGTTGCAGGACGTGCGCGCGGAATTGCTGCCCGACGGCAAGGCGGACGCCATCCGCGAACTCATGGCGCGCCACGGGCCGACCGCGATGATCGGCGACGGAATCAACGATGGCCAGGCGCTGCTGGCCGCGTCGGTCGGGATTGCGATGGGCGGCAACGCCACCGACGTAGCGGCCGAATCGGCCGACGTCGTGCTGATGCAGGACGACCTGCGGAAGCTACCCTTCCTGGTGAGCCACGCCCGCCGGGCTCGGCGCGTGATCATCGAGAACGTCACGGTCGCCCTCGGCGCCAAGGCAGTCTTCCTGGCCTTCATGGCCGCCGGGGCGGCCACCCTCTGGATGGCGGTGGCCGCCGACATGGGGGCGTCGCTGCTGGTCACCTTCAACGGCCTGCGGATGCTGCGGTCGGGCGCGGTCGGCGGCGAGGCAGCGCCGGAACCGGCGCTGGCTGGAGCCGGGCAGGAAACGTAAGGCGGCGAGATGGCCAGACGCCTGTCGCACGCCGGCGGCCCTCGACCCTGGAGTGCGCGTGGACTGGATCGATGGACTGATCGAGACCCTGCTGCTGCCGATCTCCGGCACCCTCCTGTTTAGCCTGGCGGCGTCGGTGACGCGTCCCATCAGACACCACCATCGGGGAGGCATTATTCCACACGGGGACATCCTCAGGATCGGCTCGACGCCTTCGAGCTCGTCCCAGCCCGAGCTCGGCAAGGACATCGATGAAGGAAGGCCAACGCACCGTGCCCCGGTGTTGCGCCACGCGAACCGAACGATCTAGAGTCCAGTGCACGTCGGCTTCCGCGCTCCGGGTGCACCGCACAAACAGCAGAGAATCACGATGTCCGGCTCGGGGCCGCGCGGGCCGCGAGCGGGCAGCCAGGAGGCAGCATGGACAGCAAGGCATCGGCGGTCTGGAAGGGCGACCTGAAGGGTGGCAGCGGCACGATCTCGGCCAACAGCGGCGTCCTGTCCGACGCGGTTCGAGGGCAGCCCGGGGACGAATCCCGAGGAGCTCGTCGCGGCGGCGCACGCCGGCTGCTACTCGATGGCGCTGTCGAACGAGCTCGCGAAGGGCGGCAACACGCCGGACCACGTGAGCACCACCGCGACGGTTACGATGGAGCCGGTCGAGGGCGGGGTCGCGGTCACGAAGATCCATCTCGAGTGCTCGGCCAGGGTGCCCGGCATCAGCCAGGCCGCTTTCGACGAGACGGCGAACGGCGCGAAGGTCGGCTGCCCGATCTCGAAGCTGATGAACGCCGAGATCTCGCTGAACGCGGTTCTGGAATCGTAGGGTCCTCCGGCGCCGGCGGCGCACGCCGCGCCCGGCGGCGATCCGCCGGCACCGGTACGGCTGGCCCGGCCTTTCGCGTGAGACGGCGGACAGCCGGGCCGGGGCGCGTATACTGTCTCTTCATGCGCATGCGTCGCGCGGTTGCGTGGATCGTGAGGGCCGCCGGGTTGACGTCGGCGCTCGCGCTGGCCGGCGTAGCAGGATCGGTCGCCGCTCCCTTGCCGTCCGGCGCCCAGCCGGCCGAGGAGGTGCTGTACCGCTGCGCGGCCCGGACGACGGTCGAGGTGGAGAGCCTGAGACTCGACCTGTGCGACGCGCAGGCGACCCCGTTGCTCGCCGCACGGGCCGAGCCGGACAACCTGCAGATCCGTGACGGCGCGCTGGTCGTCGAGGTCGAGGACGACAGCATCGCAGCCGTCGCGGGCGTGCAGGCGGGGGACATGATCTATCGCGTCGCGGGCGTCGACGTGGCCGGGGCCGACGATGCCGGTGCGGGTCTGGCGAGCGTCGGCACGGACAGCGACACGCAGATCAACTTCCTGCGGCGGGGACGTCCCTACCGAATCAAGTTGCGGCACTGACGCCGTCATCATCCCGACACGGCCGGTTGCTAGACTGGGGCATGCACGCAAAGTTGCCCCGCGTGGACCGCCGGACGTTCCTGTCGCTCGCCGGCGCCGCCATCGGCGCCGCACCATTTCACGCGCTCGCCGGACGTACCGCGGCCGCGACTCGCGGGCAGTCGTCCGCCGGGGGCCGGATACCGGGCGAGGTCGGCTACGGCCCGCTGCAGCCGGTCCGGGACGAGACGACGGGCCTGCCGTTGCTGCACCTCCCCACGGGTTTCCGCTACCTGACGTTCGGCTGGACCGGCGACCCGCTGGCCGACGGCCGGGCGACGCCCGGGGCGCACGACGGCATGGCGGCGTTCGCCGGCGCGGGAAGCCGCGTGCGCCTCGTCCGCAACCACGAGGTGCGTTCGAGAGGGGCGTTCGCCGATCGGCCGCTCTACGACGCCGTGGGGGGCGGCGGCACGACGACCATCGAGTTCGATGCGGCGACGGGCACGATGGTCGAGGCATGGACCAGCCTGGCCGGGACGGCCGTCAACTGCGCGGGCGGCCCGACTCCGTGGGGATCGTGGCTCACCTGTGAGGAGACCGTGCTCGGGCCGGGCGCCGAGCCTTCGTTCCTGGAGTCGTTGCGCCAGCGGTTCGCAATCCCGGACTACGAGCGGCCGCACGGGTACGTCTTCGAGGTCCCGGCCGACGGCGCCGGGTCGGCGGAGCCGTATCGGGCGATGGGCCGGTTCGTGCACGAAGCGGTGTCCATCGATCCCGCCACCGGGATCGTGTACGAGACCGAGGACCAGGGGACCTCGGGGTTCTACCGGTTCCTGCCCAACGAAGCCGGCGTTCTCTCCGCCGGCGGGCGCCTCGAGATGCTCCGCATAGCCGACACGCCGCGAGCCGATCTTCGCACCGGCCAGTCGGCGGGGATCTGGCGGCCGCTGTCCTGGACCCCGATCGACGATCCGGATCCGGCCGCGGTCGACGAGGGCAGCGTATTCGGCCAGGGCGTCGCCGGAGGCGGCGCGGCCTTCGCGCGGCTCGAAGGGACCTGGTACGGCGACGGCCGCATCTACATCGTGTCGACCACCGGCGGCGAGGCCGGGGCGGGCCAGATCTGGGAGTACGATCCGAGCGGCGAACGCGTGCGGCTGATCTTCGAGTCGCCCGGCAAGGATGTGCTGGACATGCCCGACAACCTCTGCGTGAGCCCGCGCGGGGGCCTCGTGCTGTGCGAGGACGGCGACGCGGACAACTTCGTCCGGGGGCTCACGGTCGACGGCTCGATCTTCTCCTTCGCCCGGAACAACGTCGTCCTCGACGGCGAGAGGAACGGCATTTCCGGCGACTTCCGCGCCCGCGAGTTCGCCGGGGCCACCTACAGCCCGGACGGCCGCTGGCTCTTCTTCAACGCGCAGACGCCGGGCATCACGTTCGCGGTGACGGGCCCGTGGGCCGACGGTCCGCTGTGAGCGCGCGCGAAGCCGTTCGCGGCTCCACGCCGTTACCGGCTGGTTCGAGCGGTCCTCGCACTATCCTCCCCATGGTGAGCCGCCTGCGAACCATGCTCTTCCGGGCCGCGGCGCTTGCAGGCCTGCTCTGGCTGACCGGCGCATCGGGCGCCCTCGCCCACCCGCTCTCGTTCACGGAGGTCACGCTCACGCTCGGCGCCGACGGCGCCTTCGAAGCGGAACTCATCTACGACCTCGACGCCCTCGCCCTCGGCGCCCCCATCGACACGGACGACGCGGAGCTGGCGGCGGCGCTGGAGAGTCTCCCGCCGGAGGCCTTCGAGACGCGTCTCGCCCGGCTGCGCCGGCTGTTCGAACGACGCGTGCGGGTCCGCTTCGACGGCGATCCGGTCCCGTTCGACGTCGCGTTCCCCGACCACGGCACGCCGCGTGCGACCGAGGCCGAGATCCCCACCGTGCTCGGCCTGACGGCCCGCCTCACCGGCGCGATCCCGGAGGGGGCCGCCACCGTCGGGTTCTTCGCTTCCCGGGCGTTCGGCGAGGTGCATCTGACGATCCTCGACCCGGCGCGGGGCATCGAGACCCGCTCCGTGCTGGAGGCCGGGGCCCGCAGCGACCCCCTGGATCTGACGGCGCCGGTCGCGGCCCCCGGCCGCGCCGAGGTGGCGGGGAGCTACCTGCGCCTCGGTTTCATCCACATCGTCCCGGAGGGACTCGATCACATCCTGTTCGTGCTGGGACTGTTCCTGCTGAGCGCGCAGCTCCGGCCGCTCGTCTGGCAGGTGACGGCGTTCACCGTGGCTCACGCGGTGACGCTGACTCTGGCGGCGCTCGACGTTGTGGCGTTGTCGCCGCGGCTGGTCGAGCCGTTGATCGCGCTGTCCATCGTCTACGTGGCGGTGGAGAACGTGCTGACGGATCGCATGACCCGCTGGCGGCCGCCCGTCGTCTTCGGATTCGGCCTGCTGCACGGGCTCGGCTTCGCCGGGGTGCTCGGAGAGCTCGGGCTGCCGGAGCAGGAGCGCCTGCTGGCGCTCGTCAGCTTCAACGCCGGGATCGAGCTGGGTCAACTCGCCGTGATCGCCGGCGCCGCGCTGGCGTGCGGCTGGTTCCGCTCCGAACCGTGGTACCGGACCCGGCTGGTGGTGCCGGCCTCGGCCGGCATCGCGCTGGTGGGACTGCTCTGGGCGGTCGAACGCGTACTCTCGTGACCCTGATCGGCGGGTCAGCCGGACACGCGGGCGGGCCTGCCGGCGACCAGCCGGCCGACCGCCTTCAGCTTGCTCCAGAAGAAGTCGAACTGCCCGAGGAGCGTGCCGTAGGCGAGGAGCAGCACCTGGTAGACGGGCAGCATCACGACCAGATACACCGCCCATTGCAGCCACCCGGGCGCCGTCGCGGGCATGATGAACGCCATCACCGGGCCCTTCAACTGCAGCGTGGTCATGCCGGCGAGGGAGAAGGCCAGCAGGATGGCGACCAAGCCCCAGAAGCCGACGCCCCACCGCGCCTTCATCCGGTCGAAGACGCTCAACGGCCCGCGCTCCGAAGACCGGGTGTCCATGGCCCCGGCAAGCGGTCAATCCAAGGTGACGTAGCGCTCAAAACGTGCAACCTCCTCGTCGCCGATGTACTGCCCGACTGCGCAACGGAACCGCACGATATCACGGCATGACGGTACGGACGGAACAGCGCCGCGACCTGATGGAGCGCCGCCATGACATTTTGAGAATGGGTCTCAATCTCATATTTGAACGAAGCGTATACCCGACCGGATCGGTCGGTCAATGAGGAAGCGGCGGAAGCGCGGTCCGGCCGGCGCGGCGTGATAAAATCTCTCGCCGCAGATCGAACACTCCATGTCAATGAAGGATTGCCGGATGACCAAGACCGCTCACAGCGCCATCCTGCGCGTGGCCGTCCTCGTTCCGTGCCTCGTGTTTCTGGCCAGCGCCGCGACGGCCCAGGACTGGCCGAGCTGGCGCGGCCGGCTGCAGACCGGGGTTTCGGATCAGACCGGACTCGTGTCGAGCTGGTCGGTGGACGGCGAGAACCTGATCTGGTTCCAGGAGTACATCGCCCGTTCGACCCCGGCCATCTTCGACGGGCGCGTGTGCGCCAACGGCCGCACCGGCGACGGCGTCGAGAAGAAGGAAATCGTCACCTGCTGGAACGCCGAGAACGGCTCGAAGCTGTGGGAGCACACCTTCAGCGTCCTCAACACCACCGTCCCCTTCAACCGGGTCGGCTGGGGCAGCGTGACCGGGGATCCCGAGACCGGGCACCTCTACGCGCTGAACGTCGACGGCCACTTGCACTGCTTCGATCGCGAGGGCGACATCGTCTGGAGCTGGCGGCTGGCCGAGGACCTGGGGCGCGCGTCCGGCTACGGCGGGCGGACATCGACGCCGATCATCGACGAGGACCGGCTGATTCTCGGCGTGATCGGCTCGGCCTGGGGCAGCCTCGGCGGCCCGCCGCGGCACCGCTACGTGGCGTTCGACAAGCTGACCGGCCGCGTCCGCTGGGTCTCGACCCCGGGCGGGCAGCCGGCCGACCTGAACACGCAGTCGGTCCCGATCGTCGCCGTCGTCGACGGGCAGCGGCTGATCATCGACGGCAACGCCGACGGCCACATCTACGCGATCCAGGCGCGCACCGGCGTCAAGGTCTGGGAGTTCCACCTGAGTCAGCGCGGGATCAACGTGTCGCCGGTCATCGACGGCACCACCGTCTACGTCGCGCACAGCGAGGAGAACATCGACCAGGGCACGATGGGCCGCGTGGTCGCGATCGACGCGACCGGCAGCGGCGACATCACGTCCAGCGGCGAGCTGTGGCGCGTCAGCGACCTGGCGGTCGGGTTCTCCTCCCCGCTCATCCACGACGGCACCCTGTACGTCATCGACAACTCCGCGAACCTGGTCGCCCTCGACGCCGCCAGCGGGGCCGTCCGGTGGGAGTACAGCATCGGCAACGTGGGCAAGTCCTCGCCGGTCTGGGCCGACGGGAAGCTCTACCTGACCGAGACCAACGGCAACGTGCACATCCTGCGGGTGGACCCGGACGGTCCGACGGCTCTCGATCACGACGAGCTCGAGGTGTCCGACGGCCGCTACGCGGAGATCTACGGTTCGTTCGCCCCGGCCTACGGGCGGCTCTACGTCACCGCCGAGTCGGGCATCTACTGCATCGGCGATCCGGATGCGCCGTTCTCCGCCACGCCGGCCCCGAGTCCCGCGCTGGGCGCCGAGACGTCCTCGACGGGTACGGTGGCTAACCTGCAGGTGGTGCCCGCCGAGGTCATCGCGGCCGCCGGCGAGACCATCAACTTCCGGCTCCTGGCGTTCGACGAGAACGGCCAGCCGGTGGACACACCGTCCGCCACCTGGGCGCTCGACGGGCTCGGCGGTTCGCGGCTGCGCGTCAACGGCGAGTTCCAGTCGAGCCCGCAGTCGACCAACCAGGCGGGCCAGGTAGTCGCGACGGTGGACGGCGTTTCCGCCGCGGCGCGGGTCCGCATCTTCTCGCCGCTGCCCTGGACGGAGAACTTCGAGAATGGGCGCCCGCCGCACTGGATCGGCGGGGGCGGGAGCCTGGCCGCGGTCGAGCTCGACGGCGATCAGGTGTTCCGCAAGGGCCCGTCGCGCACCGGCATCCACCGCCATGCGCTCTACGTCGGCCCGTCGTACCTGTCGAACTACACCGTGCAGGCCGACGTGATGTCGACCGAGCGGGGCCGCCGCCGGCCGGACATCGGGCTGATCAACAGCGGCTACACCATGGACATGCAGGGCAACCACCAGCGGATCGAGGTCCGCTCGTGGGCGGCCGAGCTGC
>JAGWAH010000154.1 GCA_021296515.1 Acidobacteriota bacterium
CTTCACCATCGAGGGCTACAAGTCCATCGGCCGCTACGATCCGTCGACGAACCGGATCGACTGGACGCTCGGGATCGGTCAGGACGGCACGCACATGCTCGTGCTGGATCAGGACAGGGACCTGATGTTCCTGCCGAACACCGGCTCGAACAGCGTCACGATGGTCGAGGGCGTCATGGCGGGTCCGGCTCGAGCGACACTCACCGATATTCCCGTGCCCGGCGAGAGGCCCGAGGGCATCGACCTGTCGCCGGACGGCCGGGAGCTCTGGACGGCGACCCGCGGCGACGGGGGCGTGTCGATCATCGACGTGGCGAGCCGACGCGTTATAGAGACGCTCGACCTGGGGCTGCAGGATGCCAATCGCCTGAAGTTCACCCCGGACGGCCGAGTGCTGATCATCGACGGCGAAGCGGCATCCCTGGTGGTCATGGACGCCGCTTCCCGCGCGGTCATCGAGCGGGTGAGCCTGGACTCGGCGGACACTGGCGACGGCGCCGTCCTGGTGGCGCCCGACGGCTCGCGCGCCTATCTGGGGCTGAGGGCGGCGGATCGCGTCGCGGTCGTCGATTTGAACACGCTCGAGGTAACCCTCGAGATGCCCATGGGTGAGGGCGCCGGTCCCGGCTGCATGTACTGGATTGGCACGACGTAGCCGACACCGGGAGGGGTGTCGGCGTCCGCACCTGACCAATACCGGGGCGCGGTAGACGACATGAGCCAGTCCCCCGATCTGGGCGCGGAAGTGGCCCTGGTGACGGGCGGCAGCCGGAACATCGGTCTGGCGATCGCGCGGACCCTCCGCGCCGCCGGCGCCCGGGTCTGCATCTGGGGCGCGTCGGACCCGGTGGCGCTGGAAGAGGCGTTGGGCGCAATCGACGGCGGCGCGGGCGATCGCTGCGGCATGCTGGTGCGCGTCGACGACGAGTCCGCCGTCCTGCACGGCTTCGATGCGATCGGTGACCGCCTGGGACCGGTGTCCATCCTGGTCAACAACGCCGCGATACGCCCCGAGGAACCCCTGGAGACGACGACGCGCGCCGCCTGGACAGCGGTCCTCGACGTGACGCTGACCGGCGCGTTCCTGACGTCGCGCGAGTTGTTCCGCCGGTTGCCGCAGGACCGGAACGGCGCCATCGTCAACATCGGCGGCCTCAGCGCCCACCGGCCCAAGCGGGGCCGCGTCCACGTGATCACGGCCAAGGCAGGCCTCCTCGGCCTGACGCGCGCGCTGGCCGAGGAGGGCCTGGGCCGGGTCCGGGCCAACTGCGTCGTCCCGGGCGCGATCGACACCGGTGTCCGGCCCGACGGCCGGCGGGCTCCCTATCTCGACGACGCCGCCCACGCGGCGGGAAGTCCCGAAGCGGTCGCGCGAGCCGTGCTCGCGCTGGCCGACCCCGGCGAACCCTATGTCACCGGCCAGACGCTGCATGTCAGCGGCGGCCGCTTCATGCCGTGACTCGGACGGCGGCGCTACCGGGGGTATGGGCTACCCGAACAGAATCCAGCAGAGCGCTGCGCCGACCAACGACATCGACAGCCCCCACGCGAGGAGCGCGTTGAACAGCGCGCGCGTGTTGGTGCCGGGGGGCGCCGCGGCCAGGAACAGAGCGCCCACGGTGGAGAGCGCCGAGAGATCGACGAGCCCGCCACCGACGGTGATCGACCACGCGAGGTGAACGTGCTCGACGAGGTCCGGCACCATGGGCAGGAACGCCGGCATCACCACGCCGGACGTGCTGCTGTACACCGATATCAGGCCGGTCCCGAACGCCATCATCGGCACGATCGTTGCCGAGGTGGAAATGCCGGCCAACCCGCTTGTGAACAGGTCCATGCCCTGGGTCCGCTGCATTATCGAGATCAGCACCGTCACCCCGGTGACCATCAGGATGACGCCCCAGGGCATGCGCCGAATGGCCTGCTGCTCGTCTACGCTCCCGAGGAGGGTGAGCAACGCGGCGATGAGGACCGCCGTCAATCCCACGTGCGCATCGAAGCCGACGACCGCGACGATCAGCGCCGCAATGCCGGCGAGGGTCAGCCAATGCCTGCGCTCGAAGCGCTCGACGTCCGGCTCCACGGATGCGGCGTCTCCTTCGCGTCTGCGCAAGAGCTTCAGGCCGCCGAACAGCACGAAGCCGCCGATGCCCACGATCGAGTGCGCCAGCACGTTGTACCCGTAGGTCTGCCACTCGAGGCCGTCGAGACCGATGCGCGCCATCACGTCATTGGCGACGACGCCGCCGGGCGCGAACGGCGACAGCGTGCCCGCCAACGCGCCGTTGCCGGTCATGATCGCCATCAGCAGCGGCGGGATGCCCACCCTCCCCGCGACGGCCATGGCGGGCGCCGCCAGCAGCGCGCTGGCCGGTGTGCCGCCGGGACCGATCGTGGACACGACCACGCCCACCCCGAAGAACATGACAGGCAACAGCCCCGCGTTCCCGCGGCAGAGCCGGACGGCCCGGCCGGTCAATCGGGACAGCGTGCCGTTGGTGTCGGCCATGCTGAACAGCAACGTCACGCCCACGAGCGTGACCAGCAGTGGCACGGGAAAGCCCGACAGGACGGTATTGACCGACATGCCGCCCAGGTACACGCCCACCAGCCAGGCCATGGCCAGCGACAGGATGCCGACATTGACTCTCGTGAGCACGCTCAGCGCGACGGCCAGGACGAGCGCCCCGACCGAGACCCACGCGAGCATCATTGCGCCACAACCGCGGGGGCTGCGCTCAGGACGCGGGAAAGCTCGCTCACGTCGGGCAGGTCCTCCAGCGCCTCGACCATGCCGACGGTCTCGTCGATCGCCGACGGCGGCAGCACGAGGGAGGCGCAGTCGCTGAACTTCTCGTGGAGCTCTCCGCGGGTGAACGGCAGGTCCGGCCCGCCCCGGTAGCGTTCGTCCGCCTCCTCGACGAGCGTGCGGCCGTCGTCGAGATCCACCTCGACGGTGCTGCGGATCCGCTCCCAGCCCTGCGCCTCGATCTCCGGGTCGAGCACGCGCTCCACCTTGCGCATCATCGCCTGCATCGGCGCGCTCCGGACGAACTCGTCGTTGAACTCGCGAATGCCCGCCTTCCGCCGGAGCGCGATGGCGCTCACCATGAACGCCGGGCAGAACTTCGCCTCGAGCGCGTTGGTCGCGATGGGGTACCGCAGCGGATTGAGAATGTTGGACCCGGCGCGCACGCGAATCCCCACGATGCTCTCCGGCTGCACGTCATGCGCGATCACCAGTCGCCGCATGGCGTCCATCGTCGGATGCCCGAGCACGCCGCACGGGTACGGCTTGATCGATACGCCGGGCCACACGATCGTGTGCGGGTCGCCGAGCCGGCCGACGATACGGTCGGCATCGAAGCCCTCACCGTGACTGAAGGCCTGGAAGAAGCCCCACGGCGGATCGAGGGCATCCCGGCCTCCCGTGAAGCCTCTCGCAGCGAGCTCGGCCGCGACCACCCCGTTCTGCGACGCCCGACCCACGTGCAGCGGCTTGGTCATCGACCCGAAGTTCACGCGTATGCCGGAGGCCGAGCTCGCCGCGATGGCGAGCGTGTTCGAGACCGAGCAGCCTGGCCGCGGCGACCGCCGCGCCGAAGGTGCCGACGGTGCCGGACGAGTGGAAGCCCTTCCTGTAGTGGCCGGGACTGATGGCCTCGGCGATCTTGCACTCGACCTCGAAGCCGGTGAGAAACGCCTCGAGGAACGCGGCGCCGGACGCATGCTGCCGCTCCCCGATGGCCAGCGCCGCGACCATCGGCGGCACGGTCGGGTGCGTCAGCAACCCGAAGATGCGGTCGGCGCTGGTCGCCAGTTGCGTGTCGTCCCAGTCCAGCGCATGGCCGCTCGTCCCGTTTAGCAGCGCCGCCGAGGACGCACCGCTCCTGAACGGCTCGGGACCGAACGCGGTGGACTCCGGCTTCGCATCGACCGACTGCACGTAGCCGCGCAGGATACGGCCGGCGTCCTGCGTCGATCCGGCCAGCATGACGCCGAGTCCGTCGATGACGCAGCGCTTCGCGATCCTCCGGAAAATCCTGCCAGCGGGTCCGCGCGATGAAATCCACGACCGCGCTCGTGGCGCGTTGTTGGTCGCTCACGCTACTCCCCTCGGCGAGTCGGTCCCCCTGCTCTCCCGGCGATCCTATACGCTGTTTCGACGAATCCGCCACGCTGCCGTGCATTGGCAGCGGGCCACCATCAACAGCGCAAGCCGGCGTTCGATGGGTGTTACGATTCTGTACGCGCGCAGCACCGATACCGGCAACCATTCGCGGAAGGGGACAGAAGATGAGAACAGCAATGCTCGCCGTCGTGATCAGCCTCGCGTTCAGCGGCTTGGCCTTCGCCCAGGACGACCCGCCGCCGCCCTGCGGGCCGGCGGGCGACCTCGCGATGGAATTCTCCAGGAACGTCGCGGCCGACTCGCGCTGCTTCGAGATCCGCATGTACACGGCCGAGCCGGAGATGGACGGCAAGGGCGGCATCGACAACCTGCACCGGCGCTTCCGCGAGGGCGAGGTGGCGCTCTTCGAGAAGCACGGCGCCGAGATCGTCTGGGCGTGGCAGAGTCTGGACAATCCCAACACGTTGATCTGGATGCTGGCCTACCGCGACCGCGACCACCGCGATCAGGTGTTCGCCGACTTCCGGGACGACCCCGCATGGCACGAACTGCGCGCGAAGTACGAGGTGCCGCTCAGCGCGGAAGTGTTCATGATGAGCGCCGCCGACTACTCCAAGCTCAAGTAGCCTGCCGGCGCGTCATCCCGGTGCGGTAGCGGGCGCGGCCGGAGAGCCCATGGCGATCTTCGTCACCGATCGAATCAGTCTCGCCGAGGACGAGATTGGCGAGCAGTTCGTGCGTGCGCCGGGACCCGGCGGGCAGAACGTCAACAAGCTCGCCACCGCGGTCCAGCTTCGCTTCGATGCTCGCGGGTCGCCGTCGCTGCCGGACGACGTCCGCGCCCGTCTCCTCGATCTCGCGGGGGCGCGGGCGACGAAGGACGGTGAGATCCTCATCCATGCCCATCGGTTCCGCACCCGCGAGCGAAACCGCGAGGATGCGCTCGAGCGGCTGGTAGCGCTCGTGCGCCGCGCCACGGTCGCCGAGAAAACGAGAAAGGCGACTCGACCGAGCCTGGCGTCGACGCGGCGTCAGGCAGAGAAAAAGCGTCGCCGCGCACAAGTCAAGCGCGCCCGCCGGCCACCCGACCAGGACTGAGGTCCGCGGCCGCCTGTCGCGGAAGCCGGAAGGCCGCAACACCAGCGGCGAGGCCGAGAACCCCCGGCCGGGAGCTGGGAGTCTGCCCCGTCGGCGGCGCAGACTCCTAGCTTAGCTAGGCGGGTGTGACGTTCTCGGCGCGGGGGCCCTTCGGGCCCTGGCCGAGCGTAAACGTCACGCTGTCGCCTTCGCGCATGGAGTCGAATGGCGTGCTCGTGCACGCCGACTGGTGGAAGAAATACTCGACGCCGTCTGGTGCGGCGATGAAGCCGAAGCCCCTGTCCGTGATGCGCTTGATCGTGCCGGTCGTAGATTCCATGCGTGAGTCCTCTGAGTGTGGTCGGCCGAAACAGGCCGCGAACGCGCCGACGGTGTCTCTACGTCGATGCGCGCTCTGGTTGACGACGGCAATGTGCTCTGCCTCCTCATGAGGCCGCGCGCCGTTTCACAGCTGATTTGCTGAGGATTGGAGCTTCAGGTTCGGCGGGACGCCGAGAGAATCAGCGCAAATCTCATAAAACTAGCCGGTCAAGAGTGGCACATTCCCGCCGCCTTGACAAGGAACCTCGACCGCTGACGCCTTCCGGGCTCATCCGGGCTCGGCCGCCGCGATGCTCGGGTCGTCGAGATCGAGGGCCAGGATTGCCGGTGACGCGCCGGCGAAAAAAGGCTCGGAACGACCCGGAGCCCGAGCTGGGCCTGGCGCCGGGCACCGGCCAGCGCGCTGGGGAGGCCGAAGCTCTCCTTCCCGCTCGGAACGACGACCCGTGCTCGCGATACGCGTCGGCACGATTGCACGCTGCCGCGACTGTGACCACCGGCCTGACCGCACCCGGCAGACAAGGCAGCCCAGAAGCTGGAGGAACAGCCCGAAGCAGGAATCGGCGAACCTGCGCATCCGCGACCAACCCGCCAGGGAAACCGCGCTTCGGCGTCGCGGGCATTGGCGTATACTGCCGATTGCGGCAGCCAATATGCGGGTAACCTCGGGCCGCGAAGGAGAGACCGATGGGTACGAAACGACCTGATCGACGGGAATTCCTGCGCGGCGGCGCCGCGTTGGCGGGTGGCTTGACCGTGGGAGCGGTGAAGCCGGCGCTCGGCCAGGCGCCGGAACCGGAGAGGTTCATCAGGGGCAACGCGGACATGATCGCCTATGGCGAGCGCTCTCCCTTCGTGACCTCGGTACGCATACCGCACCCGCCGGGCGGCAGGGAGTCGCCCGATGCGTTCGGGCTCGTGTTCCACGTGGCGGCACCGCTCCAGGATTCGGTGGGTGTGATCACGCCGTCCTCGCTCCACTTCGTGGGGACCACCCGCGGCTCCCTCATGCCCGAGATCGATCCCAGCGAGCATCGCCTGATGATCCACGGCATGGTGGACCGTCCGCTGGTCTTCACCATGGAGGATCTGATGCGGCTCCCGTCGGTGACCCGCCTGCACTTCATCGAGTGCGCGGGGAACCGTGCGAGAAGCAGTCACAAGAACGTGCAGGAAACGCACGGGATGACCAGTTGCGCCGAATGGACCGGCGTGCTCCTGTCCACGCTGCTCGAAGAGGCCGGCGTGAAGGACGGGGCCTCCTGGGTCGTCGCGGAGGGGACGGAGAACGTCAAGGGCGCGTCGAGCTTTCCGCTGGCCAAGGCCATGGACGATTGCATCGTGGCCTACGGCATGAACGGCGAGGCGGTGCGCCCGCAGAACGGATTCCCGCTGCGGCTGCTGATTCCCGGCTGAAGTACCTCCGGCGGATCAAGGTGGTGGACCGGTACTACATGAACTACAACGACTACGGGCATCTGCGCCGCGACCCGGTGCGGGCCGCGCTGGGCTACCAGATCGGACCCAAGTCGGTCATCACGCGCCCGTCCGGGGGCCAGCAGCTCGCCGGCCCCGGTTTCTACGAAGTCTCCGGCCTGGCCTGGTCCGGCGGGGGCGCCATCAGCCGCGTGGAGGTGTCCACCGACGCGGGCCGGAGCTGGAACGAGGCCGAGATTCAGGGGACCGCCCACCGCATGGCGCACACCCGGTTCCGCCTCGCCTGGAACTGGGACGGGCAGGAGACCCAACTCATGTCGCGCTGCACGGACGAAGTGGGCCAGGTGCAGCCGTCGCCGTCCCAGGTCGCCGAGCACTTCGAAGGGGCCCCGGATCCGACCTACAGCGTGCCGGGCCTCGACAACACGATTCAGCCGTGGCGGGTCGCCGGCGACGGGAGCGTTCACAATGCGCGTGCTTAGCAGGCCGTGGTGGACCGTCGGCGCTCCTCTCGCGCTGGTGATGCTCCTGGGCGTCTCCGCGCTGGCGCAGGGACCCACCTATGGCCTGGGACGCACCCCCACCCCGGAGGAACTCCGTGCCTGGGACATCTCCGTGGGTCCCACGGGTGAGGAGCTCCCGCCGGGGAGCGGCATCGCCGCCGAAGGGGCGCGGATCTATCGGATACGTTGCGCGGGATGCCACGGCAGGAATCTGGAAGGCGGCCGGGCTCCCCGGCGCGCTCCCCGACTGGTGAAGACCGAACCGGGGCGGGATGTCGACCCCTGGGACGCGGGGCGCATTCTGCCGTACCGCTCGCCGTACGCAACCACGGTATGGGACTACATCAATCGCGGCATGCCGCTCTACCAGGAGGGGACGCTGACCGCCGACCAGGTGTACGCGCTGACGGCCTTCCTGTTGTTCAGGAACGACGTCATCGCGGAGGACATGGTGCTCGACGCCGAGAGCCTGCCGCAGATCGAGATGCCGAATCGCGACGGATGGGCGCCGCTGCCGGACTGGAAGCCCGGATCGCCCAGGCTTCCGGGTTACCCCTTCTAGTCAGTCCCCCAAGGAGTACACCATGAGCCTGTCAACCAACCGGCGCGGCTGGATGTGGATTCCGCTCCTGTCGCTGCTGTGCGTTCCCGCCGTACCGGGGGCCGCCATCGCCCAGGAGGGCACGGCGGGCGATCCGGGGCAGTGGGTGATGCCGAACGCCAACTACGCGGGCTGGAACTACAGCGCGCTGGATCAGATCAACGTCGACAACGTCGAGCAGCTCACCATGGCGTGGACGATGCAGCTCGGCATCCACGATTCGTACGAAGCCTCGCCGCTCGTGATCGGCGACACGATGTACATCGTCACCCCGAAGCCGAACTACGTCTACGCGCTCGACCCAAGTGGGAGTTCCGGCCCGAGATCCCCGACCCGGAAACGACGGAGCGGAGCGCCTGCTGCGGCGCGCAGACCCGCGGCCTGGGCTACGCCGATGGCCGCATCTACTTCACCACGCTCGACGGGCAGTTGTTCGCGCTCGACGCGGAGACCGGAGAGCAGATCTGGCAGGCCGAGAACGCGAACATCGGGATTGGGGAAACGGTCCCCGGCATGCCGCTGGTGGTCGGCGACAAGGTCATCGTCGGCGTGGCCGGCGGCGAGCGCGGCGTCCGCGGCCACGTCACCGCCTACAACGTCGACGACGGCCGGTTCCGGTGGCGCTACTACAGCATGGGGCCGAACAACGAGGTGGGCATCGGGTCCCGCTTCGCCCCCTTCTATCCGGACGACCGCGTCCCGAACCCGGCGCTCGACACCTGGTCCGGCGACTCGTGGCGGCGCGGCGGCGGCGCCGTCTGGGGCTGGTTCACGTACGACGCGGAGCTGAATCTCTTCTACTACGGCACGAGCAACTGCGGCCCGTGGAATCCGGACTACCGCCGGGAGTGGGGCGTGGTCGAGCTGGACGAGGACGGGGGCCTGACCGGCTACCGGAAC
>JAGWAH010000155.1:0-1330 GCA_021296515.1 Acidobacteriota bacterium
GTCGAGCACGGTGGCGGCCAGATCGATGCTGGTCATGACCGCGCCGCTCGTTCCCGCTCCGATGACGCCGGGCCACCAGGCGAGCGCCGGGACGCGGTGCCCGCCCTCCCACAGGCTCGTCTTGAAGCCGCGCAACGGCCCGTTCGAGCCGGCCGGGGTGGCGCCGTTGTCCGAGAGGAAGAAGACGAACGTGCGCTCGGCCAGCTCCAGCCGCCGCAGCGTGTCGACGATCGCGCCGACTCCGGTGTCCATCTCCTCGACCATCTCGCGGTAGGCGCGGCGCACCTGCTCCGGCTCGCGGGTCTCCGGAACCCGTTCGCCGACCACCCGGAACGCGGCGTCGTCCGGCCCCTGGTAGGGGAAGTGCGGCGCTTCGTGGGCGACGTAGAGGAAGAACGGCCCGTCCGCGGAACGCGACCGCGTGGTCGTTGATGAGGTGGGTGACGTAGCCCGGCTCCTCGCGGTTGCTCTCCCCGTCCCACCAGTCGTGGTTGCCGAAGCCGTCGACGTGCGAGAAGTAGTCGATGTTGCCCGAGACGTAGCCGTGGAAGACCTCGAAGCCGTGCCGCAACGGGTTGGTCTCCACGCCGTAGCCGAGGTGCCACTTGCCCACGATGCCGGTGGCATAGTCCTCCGCCCGCATGCGCTCGGCGATGGTGGTTTCCCGCGGCTGCAGGCCGTGGTGGCGGTTCCAGGCCGGGTTCGCGTAGATGACGTTGGGGATGCCGGCCCGCTGCTGGTAGCGGCCGGTCAGGAACCCCGCGCGGGTCGGGGAGCAGACCGCTCCGCTCGAATGGAAATCGGTGAAGCGGATCCCCTCGGACGCCATCGCGTCGAGCGCCGGGGTCTCGACCCAGCCGCCGTACGACGACAGGTCGCCGTAGCCGAGGTCGTCGGCCATGATGACGACGATGTTCGGACGCGGCCGGGCCGGGATCACGGGTCGCTCGCCGCCCGCCGGCTCGGTTCCCGGGCCACAGGCGGCGACGAGCGCCGCGCCGGCCAGCGCAGCGCCCGCGAGCAGAGCGGTGACTCTCATCGAACCGCCATCTTACTACCGGTGCGCTTCGGGTCCGGACACCGCGGGAAGGCGGTGGCAGGCGGCCGGCAATGCGCTATGATGCGGCCGATGCCCGGACGGGGCCGCGCCGCCGGCCGGCACCCGCCCCGGGCGAGGATGTACTGCATATAGGAGAGAGCCATGCGCAGACTCACCGTTCTCGGACTGCTCGCACTCGCACTGGTCGTGGCCTACGTCAGCATCCCGGCGGCGCAGTCGGGCGACGTCTACGCGCCGAAGCGGATCAACAAGGTGATCGAGCTGTTCGAG
>JAGWAH010000155.1:1357-4941 GCA_021296515.1 Acidobacteriota bacterium
CGAGGAGGGCGTGCGCCTGGCGCAGACCTGGGCCGACTACATCACCTACAACATGGAGCACAGCCCCTTCAACATGGACGCCCTGCGCGGGTTCATGCAGGGGCTCGTCGACGGCGGGCCGACCAGGAGCGGCCACCGTACGCCCACCGTCGTCGCGGTGCTGCCGCTGGGCGGCATCAACGAGCAGGTGATGTGGGGCAACTACTGGATGGTCGAGCAGGTGCTCGGCTCCGGTGTCCACGGCGTGCTGCTCGCGCACGCGCGCACGCCGGAGGTGGTCCGCATCCTCGTGCAGTCGGCCCGCTACCCGCACGCGCCGAAGACCGAGGGCATCGGCGAGGGGCTCCGCGGCAGCGGCGGCCAGGGCTTCGCGGCGCGCATCTGGGGCGTGTCGAACCAGGAGTACCAGCGGCTCGCCGACCCGTGGCCGCTGAACCCCGACGGCGAGATCCTGGTCGGCTTGAAGATCGAGGACCGGCACGCGCTCGAGAACGCGGAGAAGAGCGTGGCGGTGCCGGGCGTCGGGTTCGCCGAGTGGGGCCCGGGCGACATGTCGATGTCCTACAACGTCCAGCGCGCCCAGATGCCGCAGGTGCTCGTGGACGCGCGGGCGCGGGTCTTCGAGGCGACGAAGAAGGCCGGCGTGGCGTTCCTCAACTCGATGAACGGCGACAACATCATCGCCATGATCGACGACGGTCCGGGTCCCGAGGCCGCGGATCGCGGGCGGCGCCACACCAACCGGCAGATGCCCTGGTAAGTGTTGCGATTCCTGCTTGCGCTCCTGCTGACGTGTGCCGTCGTGGCGTGTGAATCCGGTCCTTCCGCAACGGACGGGCCGGCCGAAGACGCCGCGCGGCGCGACCTGCACTCGTACGCCAACAGCGACGAGATCCGGGTCACGCACATCGAGCTCGACCTGGAGGTCCGTTTCGACGAGCGGCGCCTGCGCGGGTCGGCGATGCTGTCGTTCGACCGCCTGGAGGAGGGCGCGGACGCCCTGATCCTCGACACGCGCGATCTGACGATCACCGCCGTCGAGAGCTGGTCGCCCACCGGCGGCTTTGACGCCGCGACCTTTTCGCTGGCCGAGGCCGACCCGGTCCTCGGCGCTCCGCTCACCCTGGTCCTGCCGCCCGAGGCAACGCGCGCCCGGGTGACCTACGAGACGAGCCCCGGTGCTTCGGGCCTGCAGTGGCTGACTCCGGAGCAGACCGCCGGCCGCGAGCAGCCCTTCATGTTCACGCAGTCGCAGGCGATCCACGCGCGGAGCTGGATCCCGCTGCAGGACAGTCCCGCGGTACGGGTGACCTACGGCGCGCGCATCCGGACGCCCGAAGGACTGCGCGCCGTGATGAGCGCCGCCAACGACCCGGAAGCAGCGGCCGACGGCGACTACCGCTTCGACATGCCGCAGCCGATCCCCTCCTACCTGATCGCGCTGGCGGCCGGCGACCTCGCGTTCCGTTCGCTCGGCGAGCGGACCGGCGTCTACGCGGAGCCGTCCGTGGTGGACGCGGCGGCCGACGAGTTCGCCGACACCGAGTCGATGATGGCGGCGACCGAACGGCTCTACGGACCCTATCGCTGGGAGCGCTACGACCTGCTCGTCCTGCCGCCGAGCTTCCCGTTCGGCGGCATGGAGAACCCCCGGCTGACCTTCGCGACGCCGACGATCCTGGCCGGCGACCGCAGCCTCGTCTCGCTCGTCGCTCATGAGTTGGCGCACTCCTGGTCGGGGAACCTGGTGACCAACGCCACGTGGCGCGACTTCTGGCTGAACGAGGGCTTCACGGTCTATCTGGAGCGCCGCATCGTGGAAGCGGTGTACGGGCCGGACCGCGAGGCGATGGAGGCGGTGCTCGGTCTGCGCGCGCTGCACGCCGACCTCGAGCGGCTCGACGCTGCCGACCAGATCCTGCACGTCGACCTCGCCCGCCGCGATCCCGACGCCGGGATGACCCAGGTCCCCTACGAGAAGGGCGCGTTGTTCCTGCGCCGCCTCGAGGAGGCGGCCGGCCGGGAGCGGTTCGACGCGTTCCTGCGCGGCTACTTCGACCACTTCGCGTTCCGCAGCATCACGACGGCCGATTTTCTCGCCTACGCGGCGGAGCATCTGCTCGCCGACGAGGCGCTCGCCGGCGCCGTGCCGGTGGAGGAGTGGGTCCGGGCCCCGGGCCTGCCGGCGGATGCGCCGCGGCCGGCGTCCGCGGCGTTCGACGTCGTCGAGACGGCGGCGGCGGCGTGGGCGGGCGGAGCGGTGCGGGCGGCCGACCTGGAGACCGCGGCCTGGACGACGCACGAGTGGCTCCATTTCCTCGCCGTCCTGCCGGAGCGCCTCGAACGGGCGCGGATGGTGGAGCTGGACGCCGCGTTCGGGCTCACCGGGTCCCCGAACGCCGAGATCGCCCACCAGTGGCTCCTCATCGCGATCCGCAACGCCTATCGCCCGGCGGACGCCCGCCTGGAGCGCTACCTCCTCGGGATCGGCCGGCGCAAGCTCATCCTGCCGCTCTACGCGGCGCTGGCCGCGACGCCGGACGGCCGCGAGCGGGCGCGCGCGATCTACCGTCGGGCCCGGCCGGGCTATCACCCGATCGCCACCGGCTCGATAGACCCGCTGCTCGGTTGGGACGAGTAGCGCCCCGCAACGCCTCGCGGGCTCGGCGTATCGGCCCATCCCCCCTCCATGACTCGGCGCCGTTCCACGGCGCAGACCCCTTGGTCCCGATCCGAGGCGCCCTTCACTGAAATCCCGCGCCGCACGGGGTGAAAACTGTCCGGTCCGGGAACTTCTTCGGGCTCGCTTCCGTCTCATCTGCTGTGAGTGAGTTGTTGACACTAAGATTACTTGACTCACACAAAGTCATCCAGTAGGCTGGATGCATGGATGACACGGACAACGCCGCGCCGGGTACGGGATTCGGCGCGCGAGGACGCGCAAGAGAGCGTCAGAAGGAGGAGGATCGCGATGTTGAGCATGACGCGTTGGAACCCGTTCGAGGAGCTGACCGGCCTGCACCGGGAGATGGATCGGGTGTTCGGCCGCTACGTCGGTGACGAGCGCGCGGGAACACCGGCGGCGGCCTGGGTCCCGGCCACGGAGGTCAACTCGGGCGACGACGGTTGGAAGATCCGGGTGGCGCTGCCGGGCATCGACCCGCAGGACGTGCACATCGACCTGCACGGCAACAGCCTGACCATCTCCGGCGAGCGCACGCGCACCGAGACGAACTGCCAGGGGCACACGTCGGAGTTCCACTACGGCCGCTTCGAGCGAGCGTTCACGCTGCCGGCGAAGGTCGACGCGGAGAAGGTCGCGGCGAGCTACGACAACGGGATGCTGGAGCTGAGCCTGCCGCTGGCCGAGGCGGCCAGGCCGCGGCGCATCGCCATCGGCGCGGGCGACTCCGGCGCCGGCGTCGAGCACGCGGCCTAGCAATCTGCGCCGTAGAACGGCGTAGATCTTCTAGTCAGGCTTGGTTGGGCGGCAATCGGCGCCAGCGGCGACGATTGTCGGGCTAGGAGTCTGCGCCGTAGAACGGCGTAGATCTTCTAGTCAGGCCCGGTTGGGCGGCAATCGG
>JAGWAH010000003.1:0-16646 GCA_021296515.1 Acidobacteriota bacterium
GCGGCGGCGCCGCCACGAACGCCATCATCGACGCAGGCGTCGGCAATGCGTCCATGGCCATCAGCGGGACGATCACGATTGCGCCGATCGCGCCCACGTGCGCGAGGACCGACAGCGGCAGCGTGTACCACTTCCGCGCACCGACCATGATGGATGGGTTCGAGATCTCCCCGAACATCGCCGGCTCGACCTTTTTGGCCGGTGCCGGTGCCCCCTTCGCCGGGTTGCTCTTCTTTCTCGTGTCAGCCACAGCACGCCTCCTGGCCTGCTCGATTACTCGGACGCCGCTTCGGAAGCGCCGATTATAGCAGGCCGCTCCTCCGTGTCAACGAGCCGAACGACATAGCCTTCACCGGATGTTAGACACCAGGCAGAGAGAAACGGACCATCGGATTTCGCTCGCGCTGCCCCTTTCGCAAAACACGTGCGCGCGGCTCGCGCAGCCTACTCTCGTTCCCCTGGCGGGCCGCGCAGGGTGCGGCATCTTAACCGCCCAGCAACGGAGCGTCAACCCTGGAGCTATTGCATCCACACGACCACGAGCGGCGCGAAGATCACGGCAACGATGGTCATCAACTTGATGAGAATGTTGAGACTCGGCCCCGACGTGTCCTTGAAGGGGTCCCCGACCGTGTCGCCGATGACCGCGGCCTTGTGCGGCTCCGACCCCTTGCCGCCGTGATGACCCTCCTCGATGTACTTCTTCGCGTTGTCCCACACGCCGCCCGCGTTCGCCATCATCAGGGCCATCAGCACCCCGGTGACGAGGGCGCCGGCCAGCAGCCCTCCGAGTCCGGACACACCCAGGAGGAACCCGGTCAGGACGGGCGCCAGCACGGCGATGAGCCCGGGCGCGACCATCTCCCGGATCGCGGAGCGGGTCGAGATCTCGACGCAACGCGCCGAATCGGGTTCGGCCTCGCCCTCGAGCAGCCCGGTGATCTCACGGAACTGCCGGCGGACCTCCTCGATCATGTCGTTGGCCGAACGTCCGACCGCGTTCATCGTGAGCGCGGAGAAGAGAAACGGCAGCATGCCACCGAGCAGCATGCCGAGCAGAACGTTCGGATTGTCGAGAGCGAGGCTCAGGAGACGCGGGTCGAAGGCGGACGCTCCGCCCGCCTCGAGAACCGCGGCATCGGCTGTCGTCCGGAACGTGCTGAACAGCGCCAGGGCGGTCAGCGCCGCGGATCCGATCGCGAAGCCCTTCCCCATGGCGGCGGTCGTGTTACCGACCGCGTCGAGGGCGTCCGTTCGCTCGCGCACGAAAGCCTCCTGCCCGCTCATCTCGGCGATGCCCCCGGCATTGTCCGCCACCGGCCCGTAGGCGTCGACGCCCAGACTGATTCCCAGCGTCGAGAGCATCCCGACCGCGGCGATCGCAATCCCGTAGAGCGCCGCCAGCGAGAAGCTGACGTAGATGGCCAGACAGATGATCAGGATCGGGATCGCACACGACATCATTCCCACGCCCAGCCCGGCGATGATGTTGGTGGCCGGTCCCGTCTCGGACTGCTGCGCGATCTTGTGGGCCGGCGGCTTGTCCTTGCCGGTGTAGTACTCCGTCACGTGACCGATCGCCACGCCGGAGACGACGCCGGCAACTACGCACCAGAGCACCGCCAGCGGGATGTCGAGCGCCGTGACGAGTCCCCCTGCCCCCAGGAAGACGAGTACCGACGCCACGAGCAGACCGCGCTGCAGGGCGCTCCCGATCTTCGTCTCGTCGTCGGTGTTCACCACGAACGTGCCGAGCACGGAGGAGAGGATTCCGACGCCCGCTAGCAGGATAGGGAAGAGGACGAGCGTCGACTGCAGGGTGCCGAACCCTGCCTCGCCGACGCCCCACAGGACGTTCGCGGCCGGCGCCGTGAGCGCCCAGGCCAGCGCTATCGAAGAGATGATGCTGCCCACGTACGACTCGAACAGGTCCGCCCCCATGCCGGCGACGTCGCCGACGTTGTCGCCGACGTTGTCGGCGATCGTGGCCGGGTTGCGGGGGTCGTCCTCGGGAATCCCCGCTTCCACCTTGCCGGACAGATCGCCCGCCACATCCGCCGCCTTCGTGTAGATGCCTCCGCCCACGCGGGCGAACAGCGCAATCGACGAGGCGCCCAGGGAGAACCCGAACAGAGACTCGACCGCGCTCGCTCCCGCCCCGCTCAACCCCCCGTAGAGATAGTAGAGAAGAGCGATGCCGAGCGTACCGAGCGCGACGACGGTCAGCCCCATCACGGCGCCGCTCGAGAACGCGACGCGCAACGCGCTGGAAAGGCTCGTTGTGGCCGCGTGCGTCGTGCGAACGGCGGCGCTGGTGGCGGTCTGCATGCCGATCCAGCCCGCCGTCGCGGAGAGGACTGCGCCGGCGAGGAACGCCACCCCGGTCAACAGCGCGTTGTCCGGCAGCAGCAGCACGAGCGCCACGAACATGACGCCCACGAAGCCGGCCAGCACGGTGTACTCCGTCTTCAAGAAAGCCATCGCGCCGTTGCGAATCAACGCCGCGATGCGCTGCATCCGCTCGGTTCCCGGCTCCAGGCGGTTGATCCGGCCGATCAGAAAGAACGCGAAGGCCGCCGCCGCGACCGGCATCCCGAACCCGAGCACGTAGTACAGTTGCTGCGCCATTCAACCCTCTGCCGCACGGTGGCACTCCGCCACCCTGAAGATCCTCGACCAGGCAGGCTCTCGACCGACGCGTCAGGCCTGCCGCTTCTCCTGCTCGATCTGCAGGCGCCCGGCCAGCGCCATGCCGCCCGTGAGGAACACCTGCAACCCTTCCTGCACCGTCAGCGACGGAAACGAGACGACCGCCCGCGGATAGATGTGGACGTCCCCGAAGTAGACGTGGTTTGTCGGCACGTAGACCGCGACGTGCGTGCCCGCCTCGTCCTGTCCCTCGATGGTGAACTCATTCGTCAGGAAGCCGAGCACCAGCCCCCGCTTCGGATCGTCCACCAGCACGACCCGCTTGAAGCCGAGCTGGTTGTCCGGCGAGAAGGCCTCGACGAGCTGCTTGACCGGCGAGTAGATCCCGCGGAACACGGGCAGCTTCATCAGATAGGCTTCCCCCCGGCGCAGCATCCGCTCCCCGAGCACGTTGGTCGCGAACGCCCCGACGGCGACCACCAGCAGCAGGAGCGTCGCCAGGCCGAAGCCCGGAATCTCCCGGCCGATCAACCGCACGTACACCGGTCCCATCACGCCGTCGATGAACTGGAACAGCCAGACGAACGCCGCCACGCTGATCACCAGCGGCACGATCACGACGAAACCCGCGATCAGACTGCGGCGCAGCCACTGCATCGGTCTATGGCTCGACGTTCCATCACGACCCGAGGACCCAGACCAGGGCCAGACACCCGAGCACCAGGCGATAAACGGCGAACGGGTCGAGTGAATGACGCGCGACGTACTGCATGAAGTACTTCACCGCGGCGTATCCCACTGCCGCCGACGAAACCACTCCCACCGCCAGCAGAGCCAGATCGCCGGACGGCACTCCGTGTCCCGCCAGATCGAGCGCCGCCTTGGCGCCCGCCGCGAGGATGGCCGGCATGCCGAGAAGAAAGGCGAACCGGGCCGCCCGCTCGCGGCGGAGACCGAGCAGCATCGCCACGATCAGGACCGCACCCGACCGGGAGACCCCCGGGATCAATGCCGACGCCTGGGCACAACCGAGCCCGAGTGCCTCCAGCGGCCGGAGTGTCGTCTCGTCGCGGCCTCGCGACCCGACGCGCTCGGCGGCCAGCATCATCACCGCACCGACCGCCAGACTCACTCCCGCCACCGTGACGGTGCGCAGAGCGCCCGTCACCAGATCGGCCAGCGCCATGCCGACGACGGCAATCGGCACGGTCCCGATGGCGATCGAACGGACGAGAGCAGCCGAATCGCCCGGCCCACCCAGCCACGTCCGCGGCATCGCCGCGGCGCGCGTCAATTCCACCACGTCCCGGCGATAGTAGGCCGCCACGGCGAGCAACGTACCGATGTGGCATGCGACGTCGAACGCCAGACCGAACCGGGCCCCGGTCTCCCAGCCGAAGAAAGCCCGGGCGAGCAGCAGATGCGCCGAGCTCGATATCGGCAGGAACTCCGTCAGCCCCTGAACCGTCCCGAGCAACGCGGCTTCCAACGCGGTCACGGATCGCAGCGCCCGAACATGCGGTCGCGTTCTTCTACGAAGCCCGGGCGCGCCGCGAGCGCCGTCTGGATCGCTGCGGGGTCTCCTGCTGCGGCTGCTGCGGCTTTTCCTCCGCCACCGCGCGCACGGTCCGCTGCACCCTCGCGCCGCGCCGTTCCGTAATCGCGAGGGCGATCATCGCCGCCACGAAAATCGTCGAGTACGTGCCACTGAATACGCCCACCAGCATCGTGAAGGCGAAACCGCGCAGCACCTCGCCGCCGAGCACGTACAGCGCCAGCACCGCGAACCCGGTCGTGCCCGACGTGATGACGGTGCGCGCCAGGGTCTGGTTGATGCTGGTGTTCACGAGATGGCCGAACGTGTCGCGCCGCATCAGCCGCAGGTTCTCCCGTACCCGGTCGAAGACCACGATCGAGTCGTTGACCGAATAACCCGTGATCGTAAGCATCGCCGCCACCACGTTCAGCGACAGCTCGTAGCCGAAGAACGTCAGCAGCGAGAGCGTGACGGCGATGTCGTGCACGACCGCTACGACTGCGCCGACCGCGAAGCTGAAGCGGAACCGCAGGCCGATGTAGACGAGAATGCCGGCCATCGCGAAGACGAACGCGTTGATGCCGCGGCGCTGCAGCTCCTGTCCGATGACCGGACCCACCAGCTCCTGGCTGATGACCTCGAACTCGCCGAGGTTGCTGGCGCGCAACGCGTCGACGACCTCGTTCGCGCCGGCCTCCAGACTTGCGCCGACCTCCGGCCCGGACAGGGGAAGGCGCACGAGGACCTCGTTGTCCCCCGCATCCCCGTACTGCTGAACGACCTTCTCCTCCACGCTGGCGAGGGCGTCGCGGACGGCCCCCTCGCCGGCCGGCTGCTCGAATTGCAGCACGATGAGGGAGCCACCGGAGAAGTCGATCCCGAGGGGCAGCCCGCCCCGCGTGAACAGCACGACGATGCCCGCCACGACCACGAGCGCGGACAGGCCGAACGCCTGCCAGCGGCGCGCCACGAAATCGATGCGGGGGGTTTTGAACAGCGCCATCTCAGATGCTCAGCGTCGCGACGCGGCGACGGGACAGGACGGTCTCGAACAGCGATCGCGAAACGAAAACGGCCGTGAACACGTTCGACACGAGACCGAAGAACAACGTGGTCGCGAAGCCCTTGATGGGCCCGGACCCGAACTGGAACAGGAAGGCCGCCGCGATCAGCGAAGCCACGTGGGTGTCGATGATGGTCAGCAGCACGCGGTCGAACCCTGCCGCCACCGCCGACCGGACGCTCTTCGCCGAGCGCAGCTCTTCCTTGATGCGCTCGAAGATCAGCACGTTGGAGTCGACCCCGATGCCGATGGTCAGGATCAACCCGGCGATGCCGGGCAGCGTCAGCACCGCCTCGATGTAGGCCATGCACGCCATCAGGATGAGCAGGTTCAGCACCACCGCGACCACGGCGTTGATGCCGGCCAGCTTGTAGTACGCGAGCATGAAGAACGCCACGAGCACGAGCCCGGCGATGGAAGCGGCGACCCCCGCCCGAATCGAATCGGCACCGAGAGTCGGGCCGACGGTCCGTTCCTCCAGGTACGTGAGCGACGCGGGCAGCGCGCCGGACCGCAGCGTGATCTGCAGATCCTCGGCCTCCTGCTGAGAGACGCCCGTGATCTGGCCGCTGTCGGTGATTCGGCCCTGGATGGTCGGCGCCGACCGAACCTGCCCGTCGAGGATGATCGCCAGCCCGCGGCCGAGGTTGGCGCTGGTGATGTCACCCATCTTGACGGCGCCCTCGCGGTTGAGGGTGAAGCTCACCGCGGGCTGGTTGAACTCGTCGAGCGACGGCCGCGCGTTGCGCAGGTCGCGGCCCGTCACCGCGGCCACCCGCCGCACCAGGTAGTAGAACGGCTCGGTACCGGCGGCGGACGGCTGGGTCGCAATCTCCATGTCCGGCGGGACCACCCCGTTCCTCGCCTGCAACAGCGCCTCGCGGCTCGGCGAGGGCCCCTCCTCGACGAGCTTGAGCTCGAGCAGCGAGGTGGACCGGATGAGCGCCTTCGCCCGCGCCACGTCGGAGACGCCCGGCAGTTGCACGAGGATCTGGTCGCCCCCGATTCCGTGCGGCGCGACGATGGGCTCGGAGACCCCCAGCTCGTTGACCCGGCGCTCGATGGTCTGGAGCGCCTGGCGGACCGCCTCCTCGCGCAGGGAGGCGGTCACCGGACCCCGCATCCGGAAGGTGTACGCCCCGCCCGCGCCCGGCTCTCGATCATAGGACGCAGCCAACCGCTCGTCGGACAACTGGCGGAAGGCCGGATCCCGTTCGCCCGGCACGCCCTCGACCCGGATGGTCGTGGCATCGACCGGAATCACGGTCGCGGCGTCCATTCCCTGAAGGGACATCTGCTCGCCGAGCTGCTCGGCGGCCGTCTCCGTCTCCACCTGCAGCGCGTCGCTGGTCTCCACGCGCAGGACGAGATGGGCGCCGCCCTTCAGATCGAGGCCGAGACGGATCTGGTCGCCCGGCGGGTAGACGCCCCAGGCGGCCAGCGCGGTGACCGCCACGATTGCGAGCAGCTTCCACTGCAGGTTCTTCTGCATGGCGTCCCCTAGGAGCCGCTCCCGTCCTGCACCACGGGATCCTGGCCCTGATAACCGCCGATGGCGCTGCGTGCGATCTCGATCCGCACGCGGTCGGCGATCTGCACCTGCACGGACTTGTCGTGCAGCTTCGTGATGGAACCGTAGATGCCGCTGGTCGTGACGATCTTCTCACCGACCTTCAGCGCGGCCTGGAATTCCCTGATCTTGTTCTGCCGCCGCTTCATCGGCAACCAGATGATCACGTAGAAGATGCCGAGGATCAGAATCAGCGGCAGGAACTGGATGAACGGCCCCGGCTGCTGGCCGGCCGGCTGGGCCATGGCGAGCAGCGCGTCGATGTCGTGCGGACTCATTGGTGCGTCAATGCTTCCGGGGTTCCCGGTCTCTGCCGGCGGCGGTACGCGTGGTGGAAGGCTTGCCGGAACCGTTCGAAAGCGCCCGACTGGATAGCGTCCCTGATCCGCCGCATCGTGTCAAGGTAGAAGTGCAGATTGTGGACGGTGTTGAGCACGGCGCCGGTGATCTCCTTCGCCACGTGCAAGTGGCGCAGGTAGGCCCGGGAGAAGTGGGAGCACGTGTAGCACGCACAATCGGGATCGACCGGGCGGTCGTCCTCCGCGCAGGCGGCGGCCTTGATGGAGAGCGGTCCGCGCCCCGTGAAGAGCTGCCCGTTGCGCGCGTTGCGGGTCGGCAGCACGCAGTCGAACAGATCGATCCCGCGGGCTACCGACTCGACCAGATCGTCCGGCATGCCGACCCCCATCAGATACCTCGGCCGGTCGGACGGCAGCAGGACGGCAGCAGCGCCTGCCACGTCGTGCATCACGTGCGTCGGCTCTCCCACGCTCAACCCGCCTATCGCGTAGGCGTGGAAGCCGAGCGCGATCGTCTCGCGCGCGCTTTGCTCGCGCAGCGCCGGATACATGCCGCCCTGCACGATGCCGAACTGAAGCTGGCCCGGGGTCGTCATCGCGGCGCCGGCGCCGAGCGGCGAACCCGACAGCAGGTCGTGACGTTCCCGCGAGCGCCGTGCCCACCGCAGGGTCCGCTCCATGGAGAGACGCGCCTCCTCGACAGACGCCGGCCAGGGCGTGCACTCGTCGAACGCCATCGCGACGTCGCTGCCGAGCCGGGCCTGAATCTCGGTGGCGCTCTCCGGCGTCAACTCGTGCTCGCTGCCGTCGAGGTGCGACCGGAAGCGCACGCCTTCCTCTCCGATGACGCGGCGCGCGGCCAGACTGAAAACCTGGTAGCCGCCGCTGTCGGTCAGGATCGGCCCCGTCCACCCCATGAAGCGATGCAGCCCGCCCCGCCGGGCGATGAGCTCGTCGCCCGGTCGCAGGTGCAGATGGTACGTGTTGGCCAGCACCATGCCGGCGCCGGCCGCAACGAGATCCCGCGGCGTCACCCCCTTGACCGCGCCCGCGGTCCCGACGGGCATGAACGCCGGCGTCTCGACCGCGCCGTGCGGGGTCAGCAGACGGCCGCGGCGCGCGCGGCCGTCACGCGCCTCCACCTCGAACACGGCCATCTGCGTCATCCCGGTCACGTATACTACAAGCCACCTGTGGGGCGGCTTCGCGTTGGCGTCATCTACGGCGGCCGATCGAGCGAGCACGAAGTGTCGCTCGCATCCGCGGCAGCCATATTCAGGCACATCGACCGCGACCGCTACGAACCGATCCCGCTCTTCATCGACAAGTCCGGGCGCTGGACGGTTGCGGACCGACCGCCGGAGATCGAGTCCGCGGGCGAGGTCATCGACGACGCCCGCAGGGCTTCGAGCCTGCCGGCGGAACGGCGCACCGAGGTGCATCTGGTCGCCCATCCGACACCGAGCCCCCTCCTGACCATCGACCGGGATCCGGGTCCGCGGGCGTCCGCGGCAACTCGCGCGGCGGGCCGGGCAAGCGTAGCCGAGCTCGCACTCGACGTCGCGTTTCCGATCGTCCACGGACCGTTCGGCGAGGACGGCACCCTGCAGGGGCTGCTGGAGCTGGCGAACGTGCCCTACGTCGGCGCCGGCGTTCTGGCCTCGGCCGTCGCCATGGACAAGGCGGTGGCGAAGGTGCTCTTCACGGCGCATGGACTGCCGGTGGTCCCGGGCCGCGTGGTCGGAGGCGTCGAATGGGAGAACGACCCCGGCGGGGTCATCGAGCGACTCGAAGCCGGCCTCGGCTACCCGGTGTTCGTCAAGCCGGCGAATCTCGGATCGAGCGTCGGCGTCTCCCGCGCGACCGACGCGGGAACGTTGCGCTCCGCGCTCGACGAGGCGTGGACCTTCGACGACAAGCTCCTCGTCGAGAATGCGGTGCCCGCGGCGCGGGAGATCGAAGTGTCCGTACTCGGCAACGAGGCCCCCGAGGCGTCGGTGCCGGGCGAAGTGATCCCGCCTCCCGGCGGGTTCTACGACTACGATGCGAAGTACCTGGACGAGCGGTCCAGGATCGTCATTCCGGCCCCGCTCTCCGCGCAGCGTACGGCGCAGGTGCGCGCGCTGGCCCTCGACGCATACCGCGCCCTCGACTGCGCCGGCATGGCGCGCGTCGACTTCCTGCTGGACGAATCCGGCGACCGGCTGTACGTAAACGAGGCGAACACGCTGCCCGGGTTCACCGCGATCAGCCAGTACGCCAAGCTGTGGGAGGCGTCGGAATTGTCGTACCCGGCATTGATCGACCGCCTGATCGATCTCGCGATCACGCGTCATCGGCGCCGGCGGCGGCTGCGCTCCAGCCTGACGGACAGTTGACTCACTGTTGGCC
Organism: Acidobacteriota bacterium; assembly: GCA_021296515.1. Classification (GTDB taxonomy): domain Bacteria; phylum Acidobacteriota; class Vicinamibacteria; order Vicinamibacterales; family UBA8438; genus WTFV01. The sequence continues at coordinate 9,510 of JAGWAH010000003.1, forward strand.
GGCGCCCGTGAGCGGCTGGACGCCGTCCCACACGAGGACCCGGTCGATCCGGTCTCCGGTCTGCAGCGCATCCGCGGCTTCCATCCCCGCGACGACACGACCGAACGCCGTGTAGCGACCGTCGAGCCGAGGCCGCGGCGCGAGGGTGATGAAGAAGCGGCTGCCACCCGTATCCGGCCGATCGCGCGCCAGCCCTACCGTGCCCCGGAGAAACGGTAGCTGGCTCGGCTCGTCGCGGAGCGTGAAACCGGCTCCTCCCTTGTCGTCGCTCCGGGGGTCCCCGCTGTACGCTGCTTCCCCCGGTTCGACCCGGTAGAACGTCAACCCGTCGAAGAAGCCCTGGCGTGCGAGAGTGGTGAAGCTCTCCGCGGTCAACGGCGCGTCCAGCACGGCGAGCTCGATCTCGATGGTGCCGCGAGCCGTCTCGATGTAGACGTGCGGCGATACCTGCGGATTCGTCAGATGCGGTGCCGCGTGGTCCACGCGTCGCAGCCCCTGCGCCGGCCGGATCGCCGCCGCGGGATCCGACTCCGGATTCAGGCGTGCGAGATGCTCCGCCGCGCGGACGCGAACCGGCCAGTCCCGGTCTGCCAGCGCGGCGCCGAGCGTCTCCCGCGCCGTATCGCTGCCGTACGCGGCCAGCGCATCGACGATCGCCGCACGGGCCAGGAACGATGCGTCCGGCTCGGCCGCTTCGTAGGCGGCGGCGAGCGCAGCCTCGGCGTCCGGCGGCCGCAGCTCCCCCAGCAGGCGCGCTGCGGTCGCGCGAACGACGACGTCGGGGGTCTCCAGCCGGTCGAGCAGGAGGCTCGCAGTCCCGGTCGGCTCTCCGGCGGCCAGCGCCTCGAGCACCGCCGGCAGCACCCGCTGATCGTCGTCGTTCAGCATCGCCTCCAGCGCGGCTCCGGCCGCCCCCGGGCTGGCGTGGCCGAGGCCTTCGGCGGCGGCCGCCCGGACCCGCCAGTCGGGATCCGAACCGAGGCCGGACAGGACGAGCAGGAACCGTTGCGGGTCCACCCGCGAAAGCGCCCGGACCGAAGCGGCTCGCAGCGGCGGCCACGGGTGTCCGAGCAATTCGACGAAGACCTCGATCGACGCCCGGCTCGCGTGATTCGCCAGCGCGTCCACCGCCGCCCGCCGGAGCTGCCGATCCAGCCCCGCGATGCGTACGAAGCGGTCGAGTTCCTCGGCGGCGCGCGGGTCGTCCATCTCGCCGAGCGCCCGGAGGGCGCTGAGCACCACTGCCCGGCCTCGGCGCTCCAGGCTGAGAAGGTCGATGAGCGCTTCTGTCCCACCCGGATCGGCCAGCCTGCCGAGCCCTTCGGCCGCGAGCGCCGGGCCGACGCTGCCCTGGACGCCCGCGAGGGTCACGAGCGCGGGCAGGGCCCGCTCGTCTCCCGTCCTCCCCAATGCGTAGGCGACCGGCCACCACCAGAGGATCGGCCGCGAATCCTCGCCGAGCACCGCTTCGGCCAGCGGCTCGAACGCCTGCAGCTCGCCGAGCGCGTAGAGGCCGAGCCTGAAGGCCTCGACCGAGGCGCCCTGCGGGTACGTCATGTCGTCCGGGTCGAGGTCGTACGCCGACGTCACATGGCGTCGAACCATGGCTCCGATCGCGGGGGCGGCGGAGTCCGCGCCGAGTCGAGCCAGTGCCTGCGCCGCGCGGCCCTGGACGGGAGGCGCGGGATCGTCGAGGGCGTCGACCAGAACGTCCACCGCGCCCGTGTCGCCGATCAGGCCGAGGCCGAACACCGCCATCTGGCGCACCTCCGGCTCCGGGTCCGCCAACAGCCCGGCCAGCGCGTCGACGCCGGCCGTGAGCCCGACGCGCCCGACGGCCAGCGCCGCCCTGCGCCGCAGGTGCGCTTCCGGCGCCTCGAGCAGGGCCAGCAGGTCCGCGCGGGGCGGAGCCGGCCCCGTCGCCGGCGGCGGCGAAACGGAGGCACCGGGAGAGGGAGCCGGGTCGGCGAGCCGGCGCTCGTCCTCGAGCCTCAGGATCCAGGACATGAGATCCGCGGGCTCGGGAGAACGCGGGACGGCAACCGGCGGCGAGGACGCGCACCCCGCGACGAGAACGAGACAGGCGGCCAGCGATGCGCGCTGCATTGGAGCGATATCGGCGAGCACCGGCATCATAGCACGCGCATTGTCTATACTCGCGTGAGGTGGACTTTCGGCATATCGCGATCGAGGGCCCGATAGCCGCCGGCAAGTGCGCCCTCACCGAGCGTCTCGCGGCGCGGCTCGACGCCGGAGTGGTTCTGGACGACACGGAGAACCCGTTTCTCGCCGACTTCTATGCAGGCCGCGCCGGCGCGGCCTTCCAGGCCCCGCTCGTCTCCCTGCTGGCGCGCCATCGGCAGCAGATCGGGCTGCGGCAGTCCGATCTCTTCAACCGCCTGACCATCTCCGACTACCTGTTCGACAAGGACAAGATCTACGCGCACCTCAACCTCGACGACAACGAGCTCTTCATCTATCAGCGGCTCTACGACCTGCTGGCTCCGGACATCGTCACACCGGACCTCGTGATCTACCTCCAGACCCCCACCGACCTCCTGCGGAAGCGGGCGCGCGCCCAGGCAGGGGGCGACGACACCGAAGCCGCGCCGGATGACCGCTATCTCGGCGAGCTCAACGAGGCCTACCATCACTTCTTCTTCCACTACACCGCTACACCCTTGCTCGTGGTGGAGATGTCCGGTTTCGATCTCGCGTGGGGCGAGCGGACGCTCGACGATCTGCTGAAGCAGATCGAGGGCATGGGCGGCCGCACGCGGTACTACGTGCCGCGCACAGCGGTGTAGCGGCACCCTACGCCACGGAAGCGGATCCGTCGCATGGTCACCCGGTCCCCCGCCTGCCCGCAGCCCGAGGATCCGCTTTCCTACCTCTTCGGCCTGCAGCGGTTCGGAATCAAGCTCGGTCTCGGGAACATGCACGCGCTCACCGCAGCGCTCGCGCATCCGGAACGGCACTTCCGGTCGGTGCTGATCGCCGGCACCAACGGCAAGGGCTCGGTTGCCGCGATGGTGGAGCGGGGGCTGCGGGCGGCGGGATACTCCACCGGCCTCTACACTTCGCCGCACCTGATCGATCTCAGCGAACGGTTCGCCCTCGACGGCCGTGCCGTGGACGGCGCCGTCCTCCTGAAGGAAGCGGAGCATATCCGGGCGACGATCGAGCGGCTCCGCGCATCCGGGCGGCTCGCCCATCCACCCACGTTCTTCGAGGCGACCACGGCTCTGGCGCTCTCCCTCTTCCGGCGCCGGGAGATCGACATCGCGGTCCTCGAGGTGGGCATGGGCGGCCGCTTCGACGCCACCAACGTGGTCCGCCCGCAGGCCGTCGGCATCCCGTCCATCGATCTCGATCATCAACAGCACCTGGGTGCGACGCTTGCCGAAATCGCCTTCGAGAAGGCGGGAGTCATCAAGCCGCACACCGTCGTCGTGAGCGCGGAGGAGAAGGCGGAGGCCCGAGACGTGCTGCTGCGGGCAGCGGCCGCGCGGGGGGCCCGGTTCATCGACGCCGGGACGGAGGTGGACGCGCGCTGGCGCATCGACGCCGGGGTCACCCGGATCGAGAAGCTGAGAACGCCCCGTGCGAGCTACGGTCCCCTGCGCTTCGCGCTGCGAGGACGGCATCAGCTCCGCAACGCGGCGGTGGCGGTGCGACTGCTGGAAGAGCTGTCGCCTGTCGGGGGGCCATCGTCCCGCACCGCGATCGAGCAGGCCCTCGCGAGCGTGCAGTGGCGCGGGCGCCTGGAGTGGGTCGACTGCGCCGCCGGAAGACGCATCCTCGTCGACCCGGCCCACAACGTGGCCGCCGCCGAGGCCCTCGGCGCCTACGTGACCGAGATCTGCCCAACCGGCCTGCCGTTCGTGTTCGGCACGCTCGCCGACAAGGACGGGGCCGGCATGCTGGTCGCGCTCGGCAACGCCGTGAGTAGGATCATCTGCACCCCGATCGCCAACCCACGGGCGAGGCCCGTGCGGGATCTCGCCGCGGCGGCTCGCGCCACCCGGCCCGACGTGCCAGTCGAGTTCGCCGTCTCGCCAATCGCCGCGCTCACTTCCGCCTGGCGGACCGGGCCCGTGGCGGTGGTCGCCGGCTCGATGTATCTCGTGGGCGAGGTCCTGCACGCCTTCGACCGGGGTCGCCTGGGCCCGCGGGCCGGTCCCGAGCAGGAGTAGAATGGATTTCTGGATGCGTGCAGTCGCGGGAACCGATGGCCGGACCATTTTCTCCACAGGGGGCGCCTCACGGCCGCCCTGGCGGTTGCCGCGGCGCTTGATCGGACTGGCGGCCGTCGTGCTGCTGCCCGACACGGCGGCGGCGCAGCTCTTCCCGAGCCTGCCTTTCGACCACAGGCAGTTCAATCTGCAGATGATCAGCGCCAACCATCTGCGCCTGACAGGCGAGGTGGAGATCGAAGGCGACACCTACGACTTCTACGCGGACCAGGTCGACATCTACCTGGACGACCCGGAAGAAGAACCCGGGGACGCCGCGACCGAGACACCGCGCGCCGACAGCGCGCCGGACAGCGACGCCAGGGACGGCGACGCCGCGGCCGACGAAGAGGCTGAAGTACCCGATCTGCGACTCGTCGCGTCGGGAAACGTCGTCTTTTCCGCGCCCGAGGTCCGTCTCTCCGCGGATCGGGTGGAGTACTGGACCGCCGACCAGACGGCCGTCTTCAGCGAAGCCTACGGCTGGATCGATCTGGGGGAAGAAGTCGATCGCAGCATGTTCGGCACGCAGGAACCAGACCTGCTGTTCTACGGCCAGCGGATCGAGCGCGTAGGTCCACGAAGCTACAGGATCACGAAGGGAGCTTTCACGAGCTGTCTCCAGCCCACTCCGCGGTGGCAGCTCGTCGCGACGTCGTTCACGCTCAACCTCGACAGCTACGCGCTGCTCCTGCACACGATTCTCAAGGTGAAGGGCGTACCGGTGTTCTACATGCCGGGCATGCTCTACCCGATCCAGGAAGATGGACGGGCGACCGGGTTCCTGATGCCCACGCTCGGGGCCTCGAAGTATCAGGGATCGAGCATCAGCAACGCCTTCTTCTGGGCGATCAACAGGAGTCAGGATGCGACCTTCTATCACGACTGGTTCAGGCAGCACGGCGGCGACGGACGCGGCGCCGAATACCGCTACACGCGCGGCGGCGGATCACGGGGCGAGTTCAGCATGTATCGCCTCAACGAACCCGAGACTGAGATCGAGTACCGCGGCGGCACCCGAACGCGGGACGCGCGGCTGAGCTACGAGTTTCGCGGAGACGCCCGGCACGAGCTCCCGGGCGACTGGACCACCCGTACCCAGGTGGACTACTTCACGGACATCACCGTCCGGCAGACGTACCACACCAACGTATTCGACGCCTCCAACTCTGAACGCCGCCTGTCGGGCAACGTGAGCGGCCCGATCGGCGACTTCGAGTTGAGTGGCACCTACGACCGCAGAGAGAGGTTCTTCGGCGGCACCGACTCGGCGCTGAAGGGCGCCGGTCCGCGCATCGAGTTCGGCCGCGGCAAGACGGAGCTGTTCGGCACCCCGATGTACTTCTCCTTCGACGCGGAGTACGCGCGTCTGCTGAGACAGTCGCGCCGGGTACGGGACGAGATGGTCCGCGAGGTCGATTCGGGACTCGGCCGGTTCGACCTCCACCCCGTGCTGCAGATTCCCTTCAACCGCTGGCCTTTCCTGAAGATCGACTCGACGGCGAGCTGGCGCGCCACCTACTGGAACGAGAGCCGTGCGGACGGAGAACAGGTCGAAGTGGGCATAGGCCGCCAGTTCTACGAGTTGTCCACGCGCGCTACAGGTCCCTCCTTCATCAAGATCTGGGACACGCCCAACAGCGGATACTCGGAGCGCATGAAGCACCTCATCGAGCCGTGGGTGGGCATCTCGCGCGTGAGCGCCATCGACAATTTCGACCGGGTCGTGCGCATCGAGAGCATCGACTCCATCGTCGGCAACGTAATCGAGTACGAGTACGGCCTCGACACCCGCCTGTACGCGAGGGTCTACGAGGGAGGACCGGAGTCGGTCGCGCGAGAGATCCTCTCCGCTTCCGTGACCCAGAGCTACTACACCGACGAAGACGCGGCCCAATACGACAGCAGCTTCCGGACGAGCTTCAGCGGCACGCCACCGAGCAACTACTCTCCGATGTCCCTGGTCGTGCGTGCGGAACCGACCCAGAACATCGGAGGAACCATGCGCATCGAGTTCGATCCGGACTTCGGAAGACGGACCTACTTGCCTCTCGTGCGAGCCGGATCGATGCGGAAGATCTCCGCGGAGGGAAGCTACGAGATCGGCGGCTGGCTGTCTACGAGCGGCGGCTGGAGCCAGCGCCGTTTCATCGAAGGGCTTCGCGGCTTCGACAACCCCGAGCGTCTCGACAACTACATAAACTCGTCGACGTCGTTCCGCACCACGGACAACCGGTTCGGAGGATTGTACGACTTCAACTACGATATCCGGCGCGGGCGGTTTCTGGCGCAGATGATCCGCTTGTACTACAACGCGCAGTGCTGCGGCGTGCGCGTGGACTACCAGGTGTTCAACCTCGAGGGACTCGGTACCCGGGCGCTCATCGAGAAGGACCAGCGTGTCACGTTCTCCTTCACACTGGCCGGCCTCGGTACGTTCACGAACAACTTCGGCGGCGCCGGAGGCGGCTATCGGTAGCGTGCCGTCGCGGCGCCGCGGACAATCGCGAGGCGCCGATGACTCAGCGCGTGCTGGTGACCGGGGCGGCCGGCTTCGTCGGCAGCCATCTCGTCGCACTGCTCCGCGCCGAACAGCCAACGCCGCAGGTGGTCGGGTGGCGGCGTCCGAACCCGGACGGCGACAAACCGCGGCAGCCCGCCCCGGACACTCCGGCACGGCTCTCCCTCAGGGCGGTCGACGTCCTCGACGCCGCCGCGGTCCGCCGCGCCGTCGAAGAGCTGGAGCCCGACCAGGTCTACCACTGCGCCGGAGCCGCCGCCGTTGCCGGGTCCTGGAGCGATCGCGTCTCGACGTTGCGGACCAACGTCATCGGAACCGAGCACCTGCTCGCCGCGATCGAACGCGCCGCCCCTTCGGCCCGGGTCCTCATACCCGGCTCGG
>JAGWAH010000003.1:16661-72522 GCA_021296515.1 Acidobacteriota bacterium
GCCGAGGACGCGGAGATCGGTCCCGTGAGCCCCTACGGCCTGAGCAAGCTGGCGCAGGAGATGCTGGCCGCACGCTACGCCGCCGATGGCCTCGGCGTCATTCGGACACGTTCCTTCACGCATATCGGCCCCGGCCAGAATCCGTCGTACGCCGCCTCGAGCTTCGCGCGGCAGATCGCGCGCATCGAAGCCGGCCGCGCAGAGCCCGTCCTGCGGGTGGGGGACCTGGACGCTCGACGCGACCTGCTCGACGTTCGCGACACGGTCCGCGCCTATCGAGGGCTCATGGAGCAAGGCACCTCGGGCGCCGTCTACAACGTCTGCTCGGGCGCCGCTCACCCCATGCGCGAGGTTCTCGAGAGGCTCGTCTCCCTGACGGGCATCCCGATCGAAGTGCGCGTCGACCCCGCACGACTTCGCCCGAGCGATTACCCGGTACTGTGCGGCGACCGCTCGCGAATCACGGCGGACGTCGGCTGGGCGCCGCGCATCCCGTTGTCCGAAACGCTCCGCGATCTCCTGGACCACTGGCGCGCCGCGGTCGGCTGACGCCGCGTCACGGGGTCGCCCCGCCGGCAGGTTGACAGTCGCAGGCTCCGCGTGCCAGGATGGAGGCGAACAAAATACGAATGCGCACATGAAGAACCAGCCGAGGCTCTTCGAGCTCCCGGGACGGCCGACGACTCGGGCGGTGGCCCGCGCCGTCCGCGAAGCCGGGGTCGGCGGCCTCCCCGGAGGCGTGCGCCGGGGAGGAAACACCGTCTACCAGGAGATCGCCTGCCGCACGGCCCTCAACCGGGTGGAGGGCATGCCGTTCCGCTGGACGCTGAACCCGTACCGCGGATGCACGCATGGCTGCCACTATTGTTTCGCCCGCCGTTACCAGTCGCAGTTGGAGCTCGGCGCAGGCGACGACTTCTCCTCGGTGGTGCTCGTCAAGAGCAATTTCCCGGACGTGCTGGCGCGCGAGTTGTCCCGACGGTCGCTCGACGGCCAGATGGTCGCCCTCGGAACCGCCACCGATCCTTATCAGCCCATCGAAGGCCGGCACCGGCTCACGCGCAGGACGCTGTCGGTCCTGATCCCCCACGCGACGCCTGTCGGACTGATCACGAAGGGAACGCTGGTCATCCGCGACACCGACCTGCTCGTGGAGCTTTCGCGCCGCACCCGCTGCACCGTGACGTTCAGCCTGCCGACGGTCGACGTCGACGCGTGGCGGTCTCTCGAGCCGGGAACGGCGCACCCGCTACAGAGACTCCGCGCCGTGCGCCGGCTGCGCGACGCGGGAGTCGACGCCGGTGTGCTGATGGCGCCGATCGTCCCCGGCATCAGCTCGAAGCCGGCCGGAATCGAGCGGACGCTGAAGGCAATCGCGGACAGCGGAGCGAGCCATGTCGGCGCGCTCCTGCTGCATCTGGAGGGGGACACGCGCCGGCACTTCCTCCAGTTCCTGTCGCGCGAATACCCGCAACTCGTCGCGGGGTACGGCCGCCTCTACGCCGGCACGTACGCGTCGGCTTCCTACGCGACACGCTTCCGGACCGTCATGGGAGCCCTGATGGCGAAGTACGGGCTGGAAAGGAAGCGCCTGCCGGGTCCCGAGCAGCGCGCCTCCCGCCCATCGATGTCCGATCGGACCCGCCCGCACCAGTACGGCCTCGGCTTCCAGGAATCCCTCAGACCGTTCCCAGCAGGGCGCGGATACGCTGCTCCGTCGGCGGGTGGGTGCTGAAGAGCGAGAGAATGCCGCGGCCCGACAGCGGCATCATGATGAACATGTGCGCCGTCGCCGGATTCGCATCGAGCGGAATCCGCTGCTGGGCCGCGTCGATCTTCTTCAGCGCGCCGGCCAGACCGTAGGGGTTGCCGGCGATGGCGACCGCGCCCCGGTCGGCCGCGAACTCCCGGGAACGGGAAATCGCCGCCTGGATCAGCATCGCGGCGAGCGGCGCGACGATGATCGTCGCCAGCAGGGCGAGGGGATTGGAGCCCTCCTCGTCATCTCGCCCGAACCCGCCGAAGATGGCCGCGAACTGCGCCATGCGAGCCACCATCATGATGGTGGCGGCCACGGTGGCGGCGATCGAGCTGATGAGTATGTCGCGGTGCTTCACGTGCGCGAGCTCGTGCGCGATCACCCCCTCGATTTCCGGCTCGTCGAGGAAGCGGAGCAGGCCCGTGGTCGCCGCCACCGCCGCGTGCCGAGGATTCCGCCCCGTAGCGAACGCGTTGGGAGAATCGTCCGGGATGACGTAGACCTTCGGCATCGGCAGGCTGGCGCTCTGCGCCAGGCGCGCCGTAATCCGGTGCAGCGGGTGCTCCGGGCCGACCGGCTCCGCGCGGTACATCCTGAGCACGATCCGGTCGGAAAACCAGTACGAACCGAAGTTCATCGCCACGGCGATGACGAAGGCGAAAACCAGCCCCCCGGAGCCACCCAGCCACTCGCCGAGCGCGAGCAACAGGCCGCTGAGCAAACCGAGGAGCAGGACGGTCTTGACGGTGTTTCCCATGCGATCCTCCTGGATCGATTCTAACGCCCCGAGACGCCTCGCAGGCTCGGAGTCTCGGCCCCGTCCTCACCATGACCTCGCGCCCCGGAACTCCGCTTCGCTGCGTTCTACGGCGCAAGCTCCTGGCCGGACCCGGAGCGCGCGATCAGTTCCGCCAGCAACGCGGCGCGCCAGGTGAGGTCGGCGGTGACGACGTGCTCGTCGAGCGCGTGCGCCCCGTCGCCCACCGCCCCCAGCCCATCGAGGGTAGGGACGCCGAGCGCTCCGGTGAAGTTCCCGTCCGAGCCGCCACCGGTCGTTCCCTCTCCCAGATCCCGCCCCATCCCGGCCGCGATCGATCGGGCGACATGGTAGAGGCGGGCCACTTCCTCCGTACGCTCGAACGGCGGCCGAGAGAATCCACCGCCGACCTCCAGGCTCGTCCTTTCCAGCACCGGCCGCAGCGCCTGCATGCTCTGCTCGATCCGGTGCGCGTCCTCCATCGTCGCCGCGCGGGCGTCGATGACCGCCCGGGCGTGCTCGGCCACGACGTTGGGCCGGTCTCCTCCCTCGATGACCCCGACGTTCAGCGTCACTCCGCGCCCGTGGTCGCGGAGCGCCCCGATCGCCCGGATCTGGGCGGCCAGCTCGTCTATGGCGCTCGCGCCCCGCGTCGGATCGATGCCGGCGTGAGCCGGGACGCCGCGCACGCGCAGCTCGAACTCTCCGCATCCCTTGCGGCCGGTCTTCACCGCCCCGCCCGGAAGAGCAGGCTCCAGCACGAAGACGGCACTGCTCCCACGGGCCTCCTCCTCGACCAGACCGCGGGAAGAACGGCTGCCCCGCTCCTCGTCCGCCGTCCACAGCATCACCACCCGGAGGTCGTCCAGGCGGCTGGCCGCGGCCAGCGCCCGGACGGCGAGCATTCCGATGACGATACCCGCCTTCATGTCGAACACGCCGGGTCCGTACAGGCGGCCGTCCGACTCGCGCAACGGCATGCGCTCGATCTGCCCCACCGGCCACACCGTGTCGAAATGCCCGAGGAGCATCACCTGCCGCGCTGCCGACGCGGAGCCGAAGGTCGCTCGGAGATGGGCGCCGCTGGTGGACGAAGGAATGCGCTCGACCGCGCCTCCCATCTCGCCGAGGTGCTCCGCCAGCCGCTCTCCGCAGCGATCGACCGCGGCCGGATCCGTGGTGGGCGACTCCAGACGCACCAGCCCGGTCAGCACGCCGATCAGCCACTCGCGACGACTATTGCAGAACTCACTCAGGGGCGGCATGCGTCATAATACGACCGTGAGATACAGGAACGCTCTGAACGTCGCGTTGGCGATGCTGCTGGTCACTGCGGCGGCCGTTCCGCTGCCGGCGCAACGCCGGCCCGTGCCGCGTCCGTTCCCCACCCCGGAGGCTCCACCGGCGCGACCCGCGGCGGCGCCGGTGGCCGACGCGCCGGCCCCGGCCTCCGTGACCGACGCCGGCGTCCCGACGGAGGCGACGCTGGGCGTACCTCTCTACCCGCCCGCGCGGTACATCACGTCGTACGATGCCGGACGCGGCCAGCGCTTCCACCTGTTCGGGACGAGCGCCCGGTTCGACGACATCGTGCGCTACTACTCGACGCGGCTGCGCGACCGCGGGCGACGGGTGTACGACGCCCCGCCGATCCACCAGTTCGAGACGGCGCGGTTCCGCGACAACCGGATGGACTTCCGCCCGAGCGTCACCATCAAGGACTACACCTGGGGCGGGTCTGCCGGGTACATCGATCCGGCGTCCGGCGGGGAGCCGGCGATCTTCCCAACGATCATCCAGATCACGACCCTGCCGGAAGGCACGGCGAATCGCCAGAGGTAACGGCACCGGCTCACCGGCCGAGCCGGGTCGAGCGGAATTCGGAGCCGCAGGGAGACGATTGCCGACCCCGGCGCGGCCGCAAAGGCCGGTCGAGCGCGGTGGCCACCTACTTCGCGGGGACGTAGATCTCGCGCCGTTCGCGGAACTCTGCCGACTTCTCGTCTAGCCCGACCTCGACCGCCTGCTCTTCACCCACGCCCCGTTCGGCCGCGAAGTCCCGGATCTGCTGGGTGATCTCCATGCTGCAGAACTTCGGACCGCACATCGAGCAGAAGTGGGCGACCTTGGCGCCGTCGGCGGGCAGCGTCTCGTCGTGGTACGCCCGCGCGGTCACCGGGTCGAGCGCGAGGTTGAACTGGTCCTCCCAGCGGAACTCGAAGCGCGCCTTCGAGAGCGCGTCGTCCCACGCCTGCGCACGTGGATGCCCCTTGGCGAGGTCCGCGGCATGGGCGGCGATCTTGTAGGCGACGACCCCGGCCTTGACGTCGTCCCGGTTCGGGAGCCCGAGGTGTTCCTTGGGGGTGACGTAACAGAGCATCGCCGTGCCGTACCAGCCGATCATGGCGGCGCCGATGGCCGACGTCAGGTGGTCGTAGCCCGGGGCGATGTCGGTCGTCAGCGGCCCCAGCGTGTAGAAGGGCGCCTCGTCGCACCACTCGAGCTGCTTCTCCATGTTCTCGCGAATCAGGTGCATCGGGACGTGCCCCGGCCCCTCGTTCATCACCTGCACGTCGTGCTCCCAGGCGATGCGGGTCAGCTCGCCCTGGGTGCGCAGCTCGGCGAACTGCGCCTCGTCGTTGGCGTCCGCGATGGAGCCGGGCCGCAGGCCGTCGCCGAGCGAGAACGAGACGTCGTAGGCCTGCATGATCTCGCAGATCTCACGGAAATGCGTGTACGCGAAGTTCTCCTGGTGGTGCGCGAGACACCACTTGGCATGGATCGACCCGCCGCGCGACACGATGCCGGTCAACCGCCCCGCCGTCAGCGGCACGTACCGCAGCAGCACGCCGGCGTGCACCGTGAAGTAGTCGACCCCTTGCTCCGCCTGCTCGATCAGGGTGTCGCGATAGATCTCCCAGGTCAGCTCCTCCGGCCGCCCGTCGACCTTCTCCAGGGCCTGGTAGATCGGCACGGTGCCGACCGGCACGGGCGCATTCCGGATGATCCACTCGCGCGTCTCGTGGATGTCGGCGCCGGTGGACAGATCCATGATGGTGTCGGCGCCCCACAGCGTCGCCCAGCGGAGCTTCTCCACCTCCTCTTCGATGGACGAGCTGACCGCCGAGTTCCCGATGTTGGCGTTGATCTTCACCAGGAAGTTGCGCCCGATCGCCATCGGCTCGAGCTCCGGATGGTTGACGTTGGCGGGAATGATCGCGCGGCCGCGCGCCACCTCCGCACGAACGAATTCGGCGTCGAAACCCTCGCGCAGGGCGACGAACTCCATCTCCGGGGTCACCTCGCCCTTGCGGGCGTAGTGCATCTGGGTCGCGGGCCCGGCGCCTCGCACGACCGGCCGGTGCAGCGACGCCGGGATCTGCTCGGAGCCGTGGGCGCTGCCCGCCGGCAGGACCTCGGCGACGTCCCCGCGCGCGGCGATCCAGTCGCGCCGCAACGGCGGCAGGCCGGCGCGAACGTCGGTCCCGTGGGGACCGCTCGTGTCGTAGACCTGCAGCGGCGCCCCCTCCGACAACGCGATCTCGCGCATCGGGACGCGGACGCGTTCGCCCTCGACACAGACCTTGCGCGAGTTGGGAAACGCCTCGGTGAAACGGGTATCGAGTGTAGACATGGAAGCGGCAGGGCCAGCCATGAGTCGCTCCTTAGCTCTCTGAGGTGCGAACGAATATAGCACGCGGCCCCCCGCGCGCCATCCGCGGAGATCGCGGTCGGGCGGCTACATCCTGCGCAGGACGACGCACTTGAGATACGAGGTTTCGGGCGCCGTCGCAAGGACTGGATGGTCGCGGCTCTGCAGCCGCCTCTCCACGACGCGGACGTCCGCCCGGGCGTCGGCCGCGGCCTCCGCGAGCATGCGGGCGAACGCAGGCTCGTCGACATGGTACGAGCAACTCGACGTGAGGAGCGTGCCGCCCGGCGAAAGGATTCGCAGCGCGCGCAGGTTGATCTCCTTGTACCCGGCGAGCGCCCGCGGCGCGGCTCCGCGGTTCTTCGCGAACGCCGGGGGGTCGAGGACAATCGTGTCGAAGCGCTCTCCCTTCCGATCGTGGTCGCGCAGCGCGTCGAACACGTTGGCGGCGCGCGACCGCACGTTGGCGGCGCCGTTGCGCTCGGCGTTCCTCGTCACCGCCGCCGCTACGCTCTCCGATACGTCGACCGTCTCCACCTCATCGCAGGCCGGGGCCATCTGCAGCGCGAACCCGCCGGTGTAGCTGAAGCCGTCGAACGCCCTCCCCCGGGCGTAGCGGGCCGCGGCGAGGCGGTTCTCGCGTTGATCGAGAAACAGACCGGTCTTCTGGCCCTGCCAGGGATCGACGACGTGCCGGATGGCTCCTTCCCGCACCTCGATCTCCGGCGGAACGCTGCCGTGGCGCAGCTCGACGCTGCGGTCCAGCCCTTCGAGCGCCCGCACCTGCGGATCGTTGCGGGCCAGGATTCCGGCCGGCTGCAGGAGTTCGACCAGCAGTTCACCGATCAGCGGCAGCAGACGGTCGGTCGCCTGCGTCAGGGCCTGCACCACCAGCGCGTCGCCGTAGCGATCCACGACCAGTCCGGGTAGTCGATCACCCTCGCCGTGGACCAGCCGATACGCCGTGGAGTCGATGTCCAGCGATTCGCGGTAACGGATGGCGGCCTCGAGCCGGGCGCGCCAGAACGCCGCGCCGGGGCGCGCGTCACGCCGGGTCAGCATCCTCAGGGCGATCACCGAGCGACTGCTGTAGAGCCCGTAGCCCAGAGGCCGGCGGTCGCCGCCGCTCACTTGCACAACATCACCCGGGCCGGCGGCCACCCGCCGCAGGTCCGAGCGATAGATCCAGGGATGTCCGGTCCGCAGGCGGCGCTCCCCTCGCGCCGTCAAGGCAACCGCCGGTTCCCTCTTCGGTTCCCGGACGGTCGGGCGAGCCGCGGGCGGACGTCCCCCGGCGTCGGACGGAGGCTGCGGCTCCGGAGCCCTCCTCGCCGGCCCGGCGCGGCGGGACCGCGGGCGGGAGGCAATACCTTCCTCACCCGACGCCGGGCGGCGCGGCTGTCCACCCGAGCCGGCCGCACCGGCTGCGTCACCGCTCGATCGTCGTTCGTCCAGAAGTGGTTCCTCCTCGGCCGCCTCGGAGCCGGCGCGCCGGCGGGCGGGGCATCCAGGCTCGTATAGTACAATTGCCGCATGCGGATCGCTCTGGGCGCCGACCACGCCGGCGTCGCCCTGAAGGCGTTCATTCGTCGTGCTTTCGACGAGGCGGCGCGGGCGAGTCTCACCGGGCCGGCGAACACGTATGTCGACTTCGGCACCCATTCGGAGGAGCCCGCGGACTATCCCGACTTCGCGCGGCCGGTCGCCGAGGGAGTCGCGTCGGGAGCTTTCGACCGCGGCGTGCTGGTCTGCGGAACCGGCGTAGGCATGTCGATCGCCGCCAACAAGGTGCCCGGCGTGCGCGCCGCCCTCGTGCACGATCCCGTCGGCGCCGGGCTCTGCCGCGAGCACAACGACGCCAACGTCCTCACCCTCGCAGGCCGGTCCCTGGCTCCCGAAACGGCAATGGCCATCATCGAGAAGTTCCTCGACACGCCGTTCGGCGGCGGCCGGCACGGGCCGCGGGTTCGGAAGATCACGGACTTGGAGCGTTGCCTGGAAGGGGTCACGTGACGCAGACCCTCGACGCCGACCGAGCCGACGCGATCGCCGACCTTACCGATCGAATGCGGCCGCTCGCCGAGAGCGACCCTGAGATTTCCAGGGCCGTCCGCCAGGAGATCGAGCGGCAGAACGACGGGCTCGAGCTGATCGCCTCCGAGAACTTCACGAGCGCCGCCGTGCTCGAGGCCATGGGCTCGCCGCTGACCAACAAGTACGCGGAGGGCTATCCGGGGCGGCGGTACTACGGGGGCTGCGAGTACGTCGACGTAGCCGAGTCGCTCGCCATCGACCGCGCGAAGGCGCTGTTCGGAGCCGAGCACGCCAACGTGCAGCCGCACTCGGGCGCCCAGGCGAACATGGCAGCGTACTTCGCCCTGCTCGAGCCGGGCCAGACGGTGTTGGGCATGAATCTCGCCCACGGCGGGCATCTGACCCACGGGCATCCGCTGAACTTCTCCGGACAACTCTACGAGATCGTCCCCTACGGCGTGCGCCGCGACGACGAGCGAATCGACTACGACGCGCTCGAACAGCTCGCTCACCAGCACCGGCCCGGGTTGATCATGGTCGGCGCGAGCGCCTATTCCCGCGTGATCGACTTCGCGCGCATCGCCGGCGTGGCGGAGGCGGTCGGCGCCGCGGTGGTCACGGACATGGCGCACATCGCCGGCCTTGTCGCCACCGGGCTGCATCCGAGCCCGGTACCGCATTCCCACGTCGTGACCACAACGACCCATAAGACGCTGCGGGGCCCCCGCGGCGGCCTGATTCTCTGCCGGGAGACGCACCGCAAGGCCATCAACCGCTCGCTGTTCCCGGGCGTGCAGGGCGGACCGCTCATGCACGTCGTCGCCGCCAAGGCAGTCTGCTTCAAGGAGGCCGCAACCCCCGGCTTCGTCGACTACCAGCGGCAGGTGGTCCGCAACGCGCGCCGTCTGGCCGGCGCGCTGGCGGATCAGGGCTTTCGCATCGTGAGCGGGGGAACCGACAATCACCTGCTCCTGGTGGATGTCTTCTCCCGCGGCCTGACGGGCACGGTCTGCGAGGCGGCCCTGGGGCGGGCCGGCATCACGGTGAACAAGAACGCCATACCTTTCGACCAGCAGCCGCCGATGGTGGCCAGCGGCATTCGGCTCGGCACGCCGGCGCTGACCACCCGGGGCATGGCGGAAGCGGAGATGGACACGGTGGCGGAGTTCATCGGACGCGTGCTGAGCGCCCCCGACGACGACCGCGGCGCCGTCATGGTTCGAGGCGAGGTCGAAGCGCTGTGCCGGAAGTTCCCGCTGTACCCGACGCCTCCCCGCCACGACCAGACCTAGAACCGGGGTTGGCGACGCGCGTCGCGGAAGCGCTCGCCGACGACGGCGCGCTCGCGTGCGCGATGCCGGCGTTCGAGCCGCGGCCGGGCCAACGGCGAATGGCGGCCGCCGCGGCGCACGTGCTCGAGACCGGCGGCGTCCTGCTGGCCGAAGCCGGCACCGGGACAGGCAAGACCCTGGCCTACCTGGTGCCCGCCATCCTCAGCGGGCAGCGCGTGCTCATCTCGACGGGCACGAAGAACCTGCAGGACCAGATCTTCTACAAGGACCTTCCCGACCTGCGGCACGCACTCGGCGTCGATTTCCGGGCCACCTACATGAAGGGCCGCGGGAACTACCTCTGCCTGCACCGGTTCGCGACACGGCGTGCAGAGGCGGCGGCCTCCCTGCTGCCGCTGGCCGAACGGAGCGTGCTGGACCAGCTCGCCGCGTGGGCCGACCAGACGGAGACCGGCGACCGGGCCGAGATCGAGGACCTGCCCGACAACCTGGCCGTCTGGAACGACGTCGCCGCCACCTCCGAGAACTGCATCGGCACGGAGTGCCCCGCCTACCAGGAGTGCTTCGTGACGACGATGCGGCAGCGAGCGGCGGAGTCGGACGTCGTCATCGTCAACCATCATCTGCTGTGCGCGGACGCCGCCGTGCGCCAGAGCGCGTACGGCGAGGTCATTCCCGCGTGTACGGTCGCGGTGATCGACGAAGCGCATCAGCTCGAAGACGTGGCCACGCAGTACTTCGGGATCGCCGTCGGCAACCACCGGCTCGACGAGCTGTACCACGACGGCCGGAGACTCGTCGCCGGAGACGCGCCTCCGGCCATCGAGCTCGAGAAGGCGTCGGTGCTCGAGCTGCTGGACCTGCTGGACGGGGTGCGCAGCGACGCCCATCTCTTCTTCGGCTCACTTGCGCCGGCTACCGTCGGGGAGCGTGCCCGCGTGACTGCAGAGACGCTCGCCGCGGTCGCCGAGCCGGCCCGCCGCCTCGGACGGAGCCTGGGCGATCTCGCCGGGGCGCTCTCCAGGCTCGCCGGGCCGTCGGGGAGCACTGATCTGGCGGCGCTCGGCCGGCGAGCTGACGAGATCCGCACGCAGCTCGCGTTCCTCCTGGCCGCCGGCGACGCCGCGTACGTCTATTTCGTGGAACGGCGCGGCCGGGGAGTGTTCCTGCGCGCGGCACCGATCGACGTCTCGAGCATCATCCGCGAGCTGCTGATCGAGCGGATGGAGAGCACGGTCCTGACCTCCGCCACGCTGACGGTCGACGCTTCCTTCGCGTACCTGCGGGGACGGCTGGGTATCGCCGACGCCACCGAGTTGCGGTTGCCGTCGGAGTTCGACTATCGGGAGCAGGCCATCCTCTACCTGCCGCGCGAGATGCCGCCGCCGCGCCATCCGGGGTTCACCGCCGCTGTCGCCCGGGAGGTCACCGCGCTGCTGCGGATCACCGCGGGCCGTGCGTTCGTCCTCTTCACGAGCTACGCGAACCTCCGCGACGTGCACGCCCGGCTCGATCCGACCCTCCCCTATCCCCTGCTGGTGCAGGGAACCTCGCCGCGCAGCGTCCTCCTGCGGGAGTTCCGCGCCACGCGCAACGCGGTGCTCCTGGCGACCTCCAGCTTCTGGCAGGGAGTGGACGTCGCCGGCGACGCCCTGAGCTGCGTGGTGATCGACAAGCTCCCGTTCGCCTCCCCCGGCGATCCGCTGACTGCCGCCCGCATGGAGCAGATCGACGCGGACGGCGGCAATCCGTTCTCCGACTACCAGATGCCGCTCGCCATCCTGACCCTGCTGCAGGGGCTCGGCCGGCTGCTCCGCCACCGCACGGACCGCGGCGTGCTGGCCCTGCTGGACCCGCGCCTGAGGACGAAGGGGTACGGGCGCCGCTTTCTGGACTCCCTGCCGCCTGCACCCGTGACGCACGATCTGGCGTCGGTAGCCGGCTTCTTCGACTAGGAGTCTGCGCCGTAGAAACGGCGTAGACTCCTAGTCAGGCCCGGTTGGGCGGCAATCGGAGCCGCAGGCGACGATGCTCCCTCTGCTGCGCCTGCACCGGTTGCGCCGCATCGCGCCCGTGGCGTGGCTCGCCGCCCTCGGCATCGCCGGAGAGGCCGGCGTCGCGAGCGGGCAACCGGCAGGTACGGTGCGGGGCGCGGTGGTGGACGAGCGGAGCGGGGCCGCGGTCGCCGGGGCGCTCATCGTCCTGCTTCCGCTCGACGGCGACGGCCCTTCCCTCGAATTCGAAACCGGATCCGACGGCCGGTTCGTTCAATCGGACGTGGCCCCGGGGCTCTATGCGGTGACGGCGGCGCTCGGGGCCCTGCAGAGCGAGGTCTACCGCGTGCGGGTCCGTGATCGGCGAGCGGTGGAGATCCGGTTCGACCTGGGGCCCGACCGGGGCGTCACCCCCTGGATCATCGCGGACGGAGCACGCGACCGGCTGGACGAGCTGTTCGCGGCGGGCGTCGGAGCCAACCGCGAAGGTGCGTACAACGAGGCCGTGACCTGGTTCACGCTTGCCGCGGGACTCGACCCCAACTGCGTCGAGTGCCATTACAACGTAGGCGTCGCCTACTCGGCCCTCGAGCGCTGGCCGGCCGCCGAGCGCGCATTCCAGGACGCTCTCGGCATCCGGCGGGACTACACCGCCGCCTACTACGGGCTGGCCAACGTCTTCACGCGATCGGGACGCCCCGCGGACGCCGCCGCGGCCCGCGGCGAGGCGACGCGTCTGACCCTGGCCGCACTGGAAGCGGGACGCAGGCAGGCTGCCGAGGATGTCGCGCGCGGCATCGCGTTCCTCGAGGCCGGCAACGTCGAGGACGCCCGGCAGCGCTTCGAGGAGGCGGCCGGCAGGAGTCCCGGCTACGCGCCGGCGTACTACTGGCTGGGAGTCGCGCTGACGGAGATCGGCCGGTCCGGCCCGGCGCTGACCGCGTTGCGGCGGGCGGTCAGTCTGGATGGAAGCGGCGAGCACGCGGCCGACGCCAGGTCTCGCATCGCCGCGCTGGAGCGCTGAGCGCTGAGTACGCCGCCAAGCCGGGATGCCCTTGTCGCGAACGTCCGACTCGTCCGCGAACGCCTCGAACGCGCCGCCACCGCAGCCGGCCGGGACCCGGACGAGATCCGGCTGGTCGCCGTCTCGAAGACCTTCCCGCTGGACGCCGTCGAAGCGGGCGCGAGCGCGGGCCTGACCGACTTCGGAGAGAACCGCGTCCAGGAGGGACTGGGCAAGATCGAGCGGGCATCCGGGCTGCGGGTCAGGTGGCACCTGATCGGCCACCTGCAGTCCAACAAGGCCCGCAGCGCCGCGGTCGCATTCGACTGGATTCACTCCGTCGACAGCGCAAGGCTGTTGCGCCGTCTCGATCAGGCCGCGGCCGAGGCGGCGACCGCGCCCAACCTGCTCATCCAGGCGGACCTCGCCGGCGAGGCGGCCAAGCACGGGGCGCCGGCAGAAGAAGTCCGCCCGTTGCTGGAGGCGGCCCGAACATGCCGGGCCGCCCGCGTGCGCGGGCTGATGCTGATGCCGCCGTGGTCGGACGATCCGGAGGCGGTCCGGCCCTGGTTCCGCCGTCTCCGACAGCTTCGCGACACCCTGCTGGACGAGGGCTTCGATCCTGCGGCTCTCGGCGAGTTGTCGATGGGCATGACCCGCGACTTCGAGATCGCGATCGGGGAGGGCGCGACGATGGTGCGCGTCGGCACTGCAATCTTCGGCCGCCGTACGCCGCCGGCCGCCGGCTGACGCACCGCTGGAGTCTCGCGCCGGAGCGCGGTGTCAGCGCACCTGCCGCAACATCCGGTCCCAACGCGTACGCGTGAAGAAGTGCGTCGCCATCGAGCCGATTCGGCGCACCGCGGCGCCGATCCCGGGCTCGGGGAGCACGACCGGACTGCCGGAGTCGTACGACCAGTACAGTATCGTCGCCCGGCCCTTGATATGGTCCTCCGGCATCGGTCCCCAGACGCGGCTGTCCTCGGAGTTGCCCCGGTTGTCGCCCATCATGAAGTAGTGACCCTCCGGGATTGCGACCGGTCCGTGGTTGTCGCGGCGGGGTATCATCGCCGCCCCGGCCGCCGACGCCGTCCCCGGCTGCCGCAGCCAGGGCTCGTCGAGCGGTTCGCCGTCGATGTGGACCTCGCCCCCGCGCACCTCGAGCGTCTCCCCCGGCAGACCGATGACCCGCTTGATGAAGTCCCGCTCCGGATCCCGCGGGAACTTGAACACGATGATGTCGCCTCGCGAAACCTCGCCCTGGGGCAGCAGGAGACGTTCGGCCCCGGAGAGCGTCGGGCCGTACACGAACTTGTTGACGAGCAGGTAGTCGCCGACGAGCAGGTTGTGCTCCATCGAGCCGGTCGGAATCGTGAAGGCCTGCACCACCCAGGTGCGCACGAAAAGGGCCAGAATGACGGCGATGACGATCGACTCGAAGTACTCGCGGGCCGTGGATTTGCGATACGGATCCGCTGCGGGCGCCGTTCGGGTCCGATCCGATGCTGCGGTCTGCGTCCGGGTTCGCGTTCTAGTCATCGTCCACCTTGAGGACCGCGAGGAAGGCCTCCTGCGGGATCTCGACGCTGCCCACCCGCTTCATGCGCCGCTTGCCTTCCTTCTGCCGCTCGAGCAGCTTGCGCTTGCGGGTGATGTCGCCGCCGTAGCACTTGGCGGTGACGTTCTTCCGCAGCGCCTTCACGCTCTCGCGCGCGATGATGCGGGTGCCGACCGCCGCCTGGATGGCCACCTCGAACATCTGCCGCGGGATGAGCTGCCGCATCTTGCTGACCAGCGCGCGGCCGCGCGCATAGGCCATCTCCTTGTGCACGATGATGGACAGCGCGTCGACCGGGTCGCCGTTGACCAGCAGGTCGAGCTTGACGAGCGGCGACTCCCAGTACCCGCTCACATGATAGTCGAGCGACGCGTAGCCCCGCGACAGGGTCTTCAGCCGATCGTAGAAGTCGAGCACCACCTCGTTGAACGGCAGCTCGTAAGAGATCAGGACGCGGTGCGCCGCGTGGTACTCGAGAGCCTTCTGCACGCCCCGCTTCTCCTGGCAGAGCTTCAGGATGCCCCCTACCTGATCCGCGGGCGTGAGGATCATCGCCGTGATCACCGGCTCCTCCACCCTCGCGATGCGGCCCGCATCGGGCAGCTTGGCCGGGCTGTCGATGTCGAACACGTCGCCGTCGATGGTGGTCACGCGATAGAGGACGCCGGGGGCCGTCGTGACCAGGTCCATGTCGAACTCGCGCTCGAGCCGTTCCTGCACGATCTCCATGTGCAGCAGGCCCAGAAACCCGCAGCGGAACCCGAAGCCGAGCGCGGCCGACGTCTCCGGCTCGAAGAAGAACGCGGCGTCGTTGAGCCGCAGCTTCTCGAGGGCCTCGCGCAGATCCGAGTACTGGTGACTCTCCACCGGATAGAGACCGGCGAACACCATCGGCTTGGTTTCCTGGAAACCCGGAAGCGGCCGCGCGGCGGGCCGAGAGGCCTCGGTGACGGTGTCGCCGATCCGCGCTTCGGCGACGTTCTTCACATTGGCGATCAGAAAGCCGACCTCGCCGACGCCGAGCTGGGCCACGGCCGAGGGCTTCGGCGCGAAGACACCCACCTGCTCCACCTCGTAGTCCTGCGCCGCGGCCATGAGACGCACCTTCATCCGCGACCGGACCGCGCCCTCGACGACGCGGATCAGCACGATGACGCCGCGGTAGGCGTCGTACCACGAATCGAAGATCAGCGCCCTGAGCGGAGCCTCGGGATCGCCGGCCGGCGGCGGCACCCGCGCGACGACGGCCTCGAGAATCTCGCGCGCGCCGATGCCCTCCTTCGCGCTGGCGAGCAACGCATGCGACGGGTCGAGCCCTATCAGGTCCTCGATCTGCACCGCCGTCTCGTCCGGCTGGGCTCCCGGCAGGTCGACCTTGTTGATGACCGGTACGATCTCCAGGTCGTTGTCGACCGCGAGGTAGGCGTTCGCGACCGTCTGCGCCTCGACGCCCTGTGAGGCGTCGACCAGCAGCAGCGCGCCCTCGCAGGCGGCCAGCGAGCGGGTGACCTCATAGGAGAAGTCGACGTGCCCGGGAGTGTCGATGAGATTCAGGACGTAGGACTCGCCGTCATCTGCCGTGTACGACAGACGGACCGCATGGGCCTTGATGGTGATGCCCCGCTCGCGCTCCAGATCCATCGAATCGAGGACCTGCTCCTCCATCTCGCGAGGCCGCAACGCACCCGTGATCTCCAGAAAGCGATCCGCGAGGGTCGACTTTCCGTGATCGATGTGCGCGATGATGGAGAAATTGCGGATCTGACGGTGATGCATCTAGGTGAACGCCGCGTAGCACCGAGAGCGGCGAGGCGGGCGCGTTTCCATTATAGAGGGGCGGCGGTCCGAGCCCGGGACCGTTCAACGCCGGTCGAGCGGCGTGAACGGCTGAGGATACTCCGGCCCGACGTACTCGGCGCGGGGCCGGATGAGCCGGTTGTCGGCGTACTGCTCGAGCACGTGGGCGGTCCAGCCGGCGATCCGGCTGACGGCGAAGACCGGCGTGAACAGCTCGATGGGGATTCCCAGCATGTGGTACGTCGACGCGGAATAGAAGTCCACGTTGGCGTCGATATTCGTCTCCGCCTTCATCACCGCCTCGATCCGCCGCGACATCTCGTACCAGCGGGTGCTGCCCGAACGCTCGCCCATCTCCCTCGACATGCGGCGCAGATGCGTGGCGCGGGGGTCTTCGGTCCGGTACACGCGATGGCCGAAGCCGGGCACCTTCGCCTTGCGGGCCAGCATGTCGCGCACCGTCCGCTCGACCCGGGCGTCGTCCGCGTCCTCGCCGATCGCGAGCAGCATCCGCATCACCTCGGCGTTGGCGCCGCCGTGCAGCGGGCCCTTGAGCGCGCCTATCCCGGCCACGGCCGCCGAGTGCACGTCGCTGAGGGTCGCGGCGGTCACCCGCGCGGCGAAGGTGGAGGCGTTCAGCTCATGGTCGGCGTGCAGGATGAGCGCTACGTCCAACGCCCGCGCCTCGAGTGCCGACGGACGCTCGCCGGTCAGCAGCAGCAGGAAGTTCGCCGCATGACCGAGGGCCGGATCCGGCTCTATCGGTCCCCCGCCCGCGTTCAGCCGGCCCCACGTCGCCACCACGCTGCCGACCTGCGCCGTCAGGCGCACCGCCTTCCGGTAGGCGGCGGGCGGCGCCTGGTCGTCGGCTTCCGGGTCGGAGTGGGCGAGAGCCGAGACCAGCGTGCGCAATGCGTCCATCGCATGACCGGCCGGCAGGCTGCGCATCAGCCTGAGCATCGCCTCCGGCAACCGCCGGGCCGCGGCGAACTCCGACCGCAGGTCGCCGAGCTCGGCGCGCGACGGAAGACGCCGGTGCCAGAGCAGGTAGCAGACCTCCTCGAACCCCGCCTCGCGCGCGAGGTCGTGGATGTCGTGACCGGCGTAGGCCAGCACTCCTCGCTCGCCGTCTATATGACAGATCGCGGACGAGGTGGCCACCACCCCTTCGAGACCCGCCTTCGGAGTATCGACCGGCGTCACGGGCCGCCTCCTTCGGCCGGACCCTCTCCGTCCGGCCCCCCGTCGTAGCGCGGGACCCGCGACGCGAACCCGGCATAGAAGAACCCGACCTGAAAGAGCGCGAGGAACGGCACGGCGCCGTACACGCCAGCCGCCAGGGCGTACGCGATGGCCAGCGTGAACCACGCCCCGAACGCGATCTCGACCACAGGCTGGACCCGCAACGGGCCCCGCCGGCCGCCACCGAATACTCCGGCGCCCCGCGACCGCAGGCCGTACTTCGGGGTGCGCCTGAACTCCCCGGTGCGTCCCGACAGCGCCTCCACCACCGCCAGCGCGTTGTTGACGGAAAGACCGAGCCCCAGCGCGATCATGGCCGGAAGGTCCCGCAGGCGCGCCCACCAGCGCCCCCCGATCTCCCGTTGACTCACCGCGTAGAACGTGACCACCGACAGCGCGGCGAGCCCGAAGAGCGCCGCGTCGACGAGCAGCAGGCGCTGGCCGCCGACCGATGCCGTCCGGGCGACGAGCGCCGGCACGATCAATACGCACAGCGCCAGGACCAGCAGGTAGTGGAAGTTGGCGGTCAGATGCAGCACCGCCTCGGCCTTCACCCGTAACGGCACGTCGGCCCGCAGCACGGCCGGCAGTACCTTCCGGCAGGTCTGGATCGAGCCCTTGGCCCAGCGATGCTGCTGCGATTTGAACGCGCTCATCTCGACCGGCAGCTCGGCCGGCGCCACGACGTCCGGCAGAAACACGAAGCGCCAGCCGGCGAGCTGGGCCCGGTAGCTCAGGTCGAGGTCCTCGGTCAGAGTGTCGTGCTGCCAGCCGCCCGCCGACTCGATTGCCGCGCGCCGCCAGATGCCCGCCGCGCCGTTGAAGTTGAAGAAGCAGCCGCCGCGGTACCGGCCGCCGTGCTCCAGCACGAAATGACCGTCCAGGAGCAGCGCCTGCAATCGGGTGAGCAGCGAGTAGCGGCGATTGGCATGTCCCCAGCGCGCCTGGACCATGCCGACCCGCGGGTCGGCGAAAACGCCGACCGCCTGCTCGAGAAAGTCGGGCGGCGGCATGAAATCGGCGTCGAAGACCGCAATCAGCTCGCCGGTCGCGAAGCGCAATCCGTGAGCGAGCGCTCCCGCCTTGAAGCCGACGCGGTCCGCCCGATGCCGGTGGCTGATGGCGAGGCCGCGTGCCCGCCACCTGTCGACCGCCGCGCGGGCGACACGGCAGGTATCGTCCGTCGAGTCGTCCAGCACCTGCACTTCGAACCGGTCGCGCGGGTAGCGGAGGCGCGCCACGGCCTCGATCAGCCGCTCGACGACGTACACCTCGTTGAAGACGGGAAGCTGCACGGTCACGCGCGGCGGCTCGCTCCGCACCTGGCCGCAGGCTGGGGGGCGCCGGCCGTTTGTGTAAAGATACAGCAGGTACCCCCGGTGAGCACCGTAGACGCTGAGGCCGACCAGCACCGCGAAGTACAGCCCCACCACGAGGACATCCGGCGGCGACACTGGCGGCGACGGTACAATCCCGGTGGCGTCAAGTCAACGAGACCGCCTGCGTGGTCGCGCCATCCGCGGACATGACGACTGACCACGTGCGCGCGATCCTGTCGGAATTCGAGGGCGGCACGATCGGCCGGCGCGACGCCGAGGCGCGCATCCTCGATCTCGTACGGCGCGCGCCGTTCGAGGATCTCGGATTCGCCCGCGTCGATCACCACCGGGGCGTCCGCCAGGACTGCCCGGAGATCGTGTTCGGGGCCGGCAAGACGCCGGCGCAGACGGCCGCCATCGCCGAACGCATCGTCGCGAACGGCGACACCCTCATCGTCACCCGCACCGGGCCCGACGCGTTCGAGGCGGTGCGCGCGGTCGTTCCGGACGCGCAGTTCCATTCCGCGGCCCGGATCATCACCCGCCGCGCGGTCGCGGAGCCGACCGGCCGGGGGATCGTCCTCGTCGTCGCGGCGGGCACTTCCGACCTGCCGGTGGCCGAGGAGGCGAGGGTCGCGGCAGAGGCCCTCGGCAACCGGGTCGACACCGTGTACGACGCGGGCGTCGCCGGGCTGCACAGGTTGCTGGTCGAGCGCGAGCGCCTCGACGCCGCGCGCGTCGTCATCGCCGTCGCCGGCATGGAAGGCGCGTTGCCGAGCGTGATCGGCGGCCTGATCCGGGCGCCGGTCATCGCGGTGCCGACGAGCATCGGGTACGGCGCCAGCTTCGGCGGGCTGTCGGCGCTGCTCGGTATGCTGAACAGTTGCGCAACGGGCGTAGCCGTCGTCAACATCGACAACGGGCTCGGCGCAGCGGCGATGGCGAGCCTGATCAATCACCTGAAGTAGCCGCGATCGACAGGACGATGAACCACGGGACCCTACAGGCGCTGGAATTCGATCGTATCGTGGCCGCGGTCCGCAGTCTGGCGCTCACGCCGCTCGGAGCGACGGCGCTCGATCGCCTCGCGCCGGCGACCGATGCCGGCGGGGTCGCCGCCGCGCTCGCGGCCACCAGTGAGGGCCTCGCGTACATCGACGCGAATGCTCCGTTCGGCCTCGACGCCCCCGCCGATCTGGAGCAGACAGTCGCAGCGCTCGCCGTGGAGGGGCGCGTCGCCGAGCCGCTCCAGCTCGTCGGACTGGCCCGCTTCCTGGCCTCCATGGACGCGGTCTGCGCGGCGTTCGGCACCGCCGCCGGCGGACCGTATCCGACGCTGGAAGCTGTCATCGGCGCCGTGCAGTCGTTCGAGCGGGAGGTCCAGGCAATCCGCGCCGCCATCAATCCCGAGGGCGAGGTGCTCGACGACGCCAGCCCCAAGCTGCGCACCCTGCGGGAGCGCTTGCGCCGGCAGCGCAACCGGCTGCGGGGTACGCTCGAGTCGTACCTGCGCGGCCGGGACACGGCGAAGTACCTGCAGGAAAGGGTGGTCACCGAGCGGGGAGGCCGGTTCGTTCTGGTCGTCCGATCCGAACACCGCGCCGCGATCCCGGGCATCGTGCACGGCAGCTCGGGCAGCGGGGCAAGCCTCTTCCTAGAGCCGCTGAGCACCGTCGAGATAAACAACGACATCGTCGCCCTCGAGGAGCTCGAAAGCGAGGAGATCCACCGGATTCTGCTCGGTCTCGCCAACACGGTGCGCAAGCGCGCCCTCGATCTGCGGCGGACGCTGGCCGCGGCCGAAGAGCTGGACGTCATCCAGGCGCGGGCGAGCTTCTCGCGTCTCGTCGACGGCGTGGAGCCGGCCATCGCGGCCGATGCCCGGATCGAGCTGCCGGAGGCCAGGCACCCGTTGCTCATCGCCGCGGTCCGCGCACGGGCCGGGGGCGACGACCGGGCGGACGGGAAGGACCCGGCGCAGAACGGACCGGTACCGGTCGATCTGCACATTGCGCCGCCGGTCGGCGCACTGATCGTCACCGGACCCAATACCGGCGGCAAGACCGTCGCTCTGAAGACCGTCGGCCTGCTGGTGCTCATGGCCCAGGCCGGTCTCCATGTGCCGGCCGGCCGGGGAGCCTCGCTGCCGGTGTTCCAGG
This sequence comes from Acidobacteriota bacterium, assembly GCA_021296515.1. Taxonomy (GTDB): domain Bacteria; phylum Acidobacteriota; class Vicinamibacteria; order Vicinamibacterales; family UBA8438; genus WTFV01. The sequence goes on from JAGWAH010000003.1 coordinate 37,228, forward strand.
CGGTCTTCGCCGACATCGGCGACGAACAGTCGATCGCCGACAGCCTGTCGACCTTCTCCGGCCACATCACGAACATCGTCGCGATGGAGAGCCGGCTGGTCCTGCCGGCTCTGGTGCTGCTCGACGAGGTCGGCGCCGGTACGGATCCGGTCGAGGGAGGCGCGCTGGGCGCTGCGATCATCGATCACTTCCGGCGGCGGGGGGCTCTCGTCGCCGCGACGACCCACGACGACATGCTGAAGTCGTACGCCTCGACGACGAGCGGCGTCGCCTGCGCCGGCTTCGGATTCGATCCGAACACCTATGCGCCGACCTACCGGCTGACGTACGGCTCGCCCGGACGGAGTCTGGCGCTCGAGATCGCGGCGCGCCTGGGCGTTCCTCCCTCCATCGTCGACGACGCACGCGGCCGGCGCAGCGCCCGCGAGGCGCAGCTCGCCGAGCACCTCGCCCGGGTCGAGCGCGATATGGCGCTGGTGAACGCCCAACGTACCGAGCTGGAGGCGGGCCGCCGCCAGCTCAAGGACGAGCGCGCGGCGCTGGAGCGGGCGCGGCAGGCGTTCGACGAGAAGGAGAAGGCCGCGCGACAACGCCTTCGAACCGGCGTGGACGCGGAGATCAAGGCGGCGCGTTCCGTCGTCGAGGAGATCGTCAAAGACCTGCGGGCCCGTGCGGGGGCGCTCGTGAAGCCGGCCGGCGGCCAGGCCGGCGACCGGCCCGGCAAACGGGTCACCACCGGCGCGACCGGTGAATTGAAGCGCGCGGCGATCGACGCGCTCGAGCGGATCCGGGACCACTCCGCCACGGCTCCGCCGGAACCGCCCGCACCCTCCCCGCCTGCCACCCCGCCCCCCGCGGGCAGCCGCGTCCGAGTCGAAAGCCTGGGACTGGAAGGGACGCTGGTCGCGATCCACGGCGAGGACGCCGAAATCGAGGCGCGGGGGAAGCGCCTGCACGTGCCCGCCGAACACCTCCGCGCCGTCGAGGCGACGCCGTCGGCGCGCGGCGGAGTGACGGTCGCGGTGGCGGCGGACACCGATGCCCCGCAGGAGCTCAACGTCATCGGTTGCCGTGTCGACGATGCGCTGTCGCGCGTGGAGAAGTACGTGGATCAGGCGCTGCTCGGCGGGCTGGGGGAATTACGGGTGATCCACGGTCACGGAACCGGGCAACTGCGGCGCGCCATCGCCGGCTTCCTCGACGAGCATCCGCTGGTGGCGAAGTTCCAGGCGGCCGCGCCGGAGCATGGCGGCCGGGGCGTGACGATCATCGAGCTCAAGGACTAGCAGTCCGCATGGCACGCTTCCCGCCGGGATTCATCGCCGATCTCAAGGCGCAGGCCGACATCGTCCAGGTGATCCAGGACGTGGTGCCCCTCAGGCAGGCAGGAGGCACGTTCAAGGGCCTGTGCCCGTTCCATCGCGAGAAGACCCCGAGCTTCAACGTCAACCGCGAGAAGGGCTTCTTCCACTGCTTCGGCTGCTCGACCGGCGGCGACGTCCTGAAGTTCGTCGAGCTCTACGAGAAGCTCAGCTTTCCCGAGGCCGTGCAGGCCCTGGCCCAGCGCTTCGGATTGACCGTCCCCGAATCGGACGACCCACAACGCGACAGGGCCGAGAGCGCGGAGCGGGAAGCGCTGCTCCACGTGCATGAGGTCGCCGACGCCTACTTCCGCGCGCAACTGCGCACCGCGGCCGGCACCGCCGCGCTGCGCTACCTCGAGCGGCGGAACATCCGGCCGGAGACGATCGAACGGCTCGGCCTGGGCTACGCGCCGCCCGGAGGCGGCCTGACCCGCCACCTGCTGGATCGGCGCCAGCCGCTCGAGTTGCTGCTCAAGAGCGGGCTCGTGGCGCAACGCGACGGCGGCGCACCCTACGACCGGTTCCGCAACCGGCTGACGATTCCGATAGCGCGCGACACCGGGTCGGTAGTCGCGTTCGGCGGCCGCGCGCTCGCGGCCGATCAGCAGCCCAAGTACCTCAACTCGCCGGAGACGCCGCTGTACTCGAAGAGCCGGACTCTCTACGGCCTCCACCTGACGCGGCAGGCGGTGCGAGAGGTCGGCTACGCCGTCCTCGTCGAGGGGTACTTCGACCTCGCCCAGGCCCTGCAGGCCGGCGTGAAGCCGGTCGTCGCCACGTGCGGGACGGCGCTGACCGACCGGCATGCGCGGCTGCTGCGACGCTTCTGCTCCCGGGCCCTCCTGAGCTTCGATCCCGACTCGGCCGGCGAGGGCGCCGCCGCGCGCTCGGGGGAGCTCCTGCTCGCCCAGGGGTTCCAGGTCAACGTCGTCCAGCTTCCTCCCGGCGAGGACCCGGACGGGTACATCCGGCAGCATGGCGGCGAAGCCTATGCGCAGCGGCTCAGGACGTCGCGGCCGTACCTCGACGACGTGCTCGATCGCGCGGTGGTCGGGCGCGACTTCTCCCGCGTGCAGGAGAGCCGAGCTCTGCTCGAACGGATGAAGCCGGTAGCCCGGGCCATCCGGGATCCGGTCGCCCTGGACAGGTTCGTCGACCGGGTGGAGCACCTTGCCCGGGTGACGGAAGGTCTCTTCCGAGCGGAGTTGCGGGAGGAGGCGAAGCCGCAACGGTCGGCCGTGCAAGCCGACATCCGTGCCGCGCAGACGGCGCTCCTGCCTGCCGAGAAGGGACTGATCTGGGCGTTGATGCGCGACGCCGCGGCCGCGCAGCCGGTGCTCTCGGAGCTGGAGCCGGCCGACCTGGAAGGACTGCAGACGGCTCGCATCCTCGACGTCGCCCGGACCCTCGCGACCATCCCTTCCACCGGGCTGCCCGAGACCCTCGTCGAACGCCTCGACGAGGAGGACGCGGAGCTGGTGAGGACGACCGCGCGGGATTCCGTGGCGGCGGCAGACGTCGCCGACTGCGGGATCGAGTTGCGAAAACGGCGCTACGACCGCGAGAGGGCCGCCCTGCAGCGGGCCATCGATGACCGGCAGCAGGACGGTTCGCCAGACGCCCTCAAGGAGATCGACGAGCTCTGGACGCGCAAGAAGGATCTTCTGCAGCGTATCGAGGAGCTCGCGGGATGACCGCACGCGGCCCCGCCACGGCGCGTACCGTGCGGGATCCGCGGGCGCCGAGCACGATGGAGCGCCGCCATATACAATCTCCACCGTGGCGCGTCCCCCCGCGGCGAAGGCCCCGAGAGGCGCGCTGATCCGCAACGGCAAGCCGACCGCACGAGGTGACGGGATGCCAGGCAAGCAGTTGTCGATCGAAGAGCGCTACGACGAGATCCAGCAACTGATCATCGTCGGCAAGGAGCGGGGCTACCTCCTCTTCGATGAGATCAACGAGTTGCTTCCAGCCGGGATGAGCTCGTCGGAAGAGCTCGACGAGTTGTTCTCCTCGCTCGGTAACGCCGGCATCGAGGTCGTCGAATCGGAAGACAAGTACAAGGAAAAGAAGCGCCTCGAGCGCGCCGCGGAGGCGAACGACGAACCGGAATTCGATCTCACGCCGAGCCCCATCGACAAGACCAGCGATCCCGTCCGCATGTATCTGCGCGAGATGGGCACGGTGCCGCTGCTGACGCGGGACGGCGAGGTGGAGATCGCCAGGCGCATCGAGCGCGGCAAGCTCTCCGTGCTGAAGATCCTGTCGCGGACGCCCTCGGTCGCCCGCGCCATCATCGCGTTCGGGGACGAGTTGAAGGACGGCGACCGCACGCCGCGCGAGTTGGTGGTGGTGCACGACGCAACGCCTCAGGGAACGCGGGCGGGAGATCGCGAGCAGCAGTTGCTCGACCGGATCGACGCCATCCGCGTGGCGCAATGCGAAGCCGACAGGCGTCAGGCCGAGTTGGACCAGGTGCCGAAACGGGAGCGGCAACGCCACCGGGCGTGCCAGCGACTGGCCCTCCGCGCGCGCGTACGGCTCGCACGTCTGGTCCGCGGCATGGAGTTCACGGAGCCGGTCAAGCAGATCTGGGTCGAGGAGCTCCGGGAATCCGGCGCGGCGCTGCAGCGCATGCAGCGCGACCTTGCAGGACTCGATCGGCAGCTCGACAGGACGAACCGGTCCCGGATCGATGAAGAGGAACGCGCCCCCCTGCAGCGGCAGCGGCGCGAGCTCCGGGCCAGGCTGAAGGCGTCGCTGGCGCGGCTCGAGGAGTCGCCCGGCTCGCTGGCGCGCATGCTGGCGACCATGAAACGAGGCGAAGCCTCGGCCGAGCGGGCCAAGAAGGAGCTGGTGGAGGCCAATCTCCGTCTCGTGGTCTCGATCGCCAAGAAATACACCAACCGCGGCCTGCAGTTCCTCGACCTGATCCAGGAGGGCAACATCGGCCTGATGAAGGCCGTGGACAAGTTCGAGTACCGGCGCGGCTACAAGTTCTCTACCTACGCGACATGGTGGATTCGGCAGGCGATCACCCGCGCGATCGCGGATCAGGCGCGGACCATCCGTATCCCGGTACACATGATCGAGACGATCAACAAGCTGCTGCGCACGTCGCGGGCACTGGTGCAGGAGTTCGGGCGCGAGCCGTCTTCGGAAGAGATCGCCGAACGGATGGACATCCCGGTCACCAAGGTCCGCAAGGTGCTCAAGATCGCCCAGGAGCCCATTTCGCTCGAGACGCCGATCGGGGAAGAGGAGGACAGCCACCTCGGCGACTTCATCGAGGATCGGCAGGTCGTATCACCCTCGGACGCCGTCATCAGCCTCAACCTCAAGGAACAGACGGAGTCGGTTCTGAAGTCGCTGACGCCGCGCGAGGAGAAGGTGATCAAGATGCGGTTCGGCGTCGGCGACGGCAGCGAGCACACGCTCGAGGAGGTCGGCCAGAACTTCGCCGTGACCCGCGAGCGGATTCGTCAGATCGAAGCCAAGGCGTTGCGCAAGCTGCGTCACCCGTCCCGCAGCCGCAAGCTGCGGGCGTTTCTCGAAGGAGGCACCTAGTGCCTGCCCGGGGGCCCATAGCTCAGCGGTCAGAGCCGCCGGCTCATAACCGGCCTGTCCCAGGTTCGAATCCTGGTGGGCCCACCACCTTTCTCGCGCGACCGGCGTCTCGGCCGCGCGCCCCGGAAGACCAGGCCCCGCCCGTGCGGGGCTTTTTTCTTGCGTGATCCATGCTTCCCGACCTCGAACGACTGATTCGGCTGCAGCAACTGGAAACCGCCGTCGCCGCGGCCCGGCAGACCATCGAGTCCTTTCCCGCGACGCGCGAGAGGCTCGAGGCCCGTCTCGCCAGACATGCCGCCGGCCTCGAAGCCGCCGAACAGCGGCTCGCGGCGAACAAGGCCGCCCGCCGCGAGATCGAGAAGGAAACCGCGGCGATCGAGAAGAAGCTGGCTACCTCCAGGGAACACTCGATGGCGGTCAAGACCAACAAGGAGCTCTGGGCCGTTCAAGCCGAAATCGAGCGCGCGACCGCGGACATCCGGAAGCTCGAAGACCGGATACTCGAGAGGATGATGGAGGCCGACGAACTGTCGTCCGACATCGAAGCCGCAGGGCAGGCCCTGGCGGAAGAGCAGGCAACCGTCGGTGAAGAACAACGCCGGCTGGAACAGGAACGAGACCGCCATCAGGCCCTGGTGGAGCGCTACGCCGGTGACCGCGAGGAGATCGTGAGCGGCCTCTCTCGGCGCTTGCTGGAGACCTTCGACACCCTGATGCGCGGCCGCAAGGGAATCGCCGTCAGCGAGGTGCGGGACGGGCGCTGCCGATCGTGCCAGGTCCGTCTGCGCCCGCAACTCAACAACGACGTGCGGCTGAACCAGCGGTTGATTCAGTGCGAGAGCTGCCAGCGCATCCTCTATTTCCCGATCGCGGCAGGGGACACCGCCGCCCCGCCGGCGTGAGCGGCCACGCCGTCATCGGCATCGGCATCGACATCGAGGAGGTCGCGCGGGTGCGCGATCTCGTGGCGCGCTACGGCGACCGCTTCATCACGAGAATCTTCACGGACGGAGAAGCCGACTACTGCCTGCGGCGCCGGGTGCCGGCCCAGCACCTGGCCGCGAGATTCTCCGCCAAGGAGGCGGCGATGAAAGCCCTCGGCACGGGGCGGGCGCAGGGTGTGCTCTGGCGCGACGTCGAGGTCGTCCGCCGGGGCGGACCTCCGCAACTGGCGTTGCATGGCGGAGCACGCCGGCGCTTCGATGCGCTCGGCGCCACCGGCGCGTTGCTCACGATGACGCACTCGCGCAATCTGGCCATCGCCCAGGTCGCCCTGCTCGGCCGCTGACGTCGTCCGCCGGGGTGCGTGACGGCGCCGACACCTATTCCACCGGCCGCCGCAGGAAAGCGGGAAGGGGCGGATCCAGTTGCTCTTCGGAGTCGTTTCCCTCGTCACCCGCCGCGTCGTCATCGGCGTCGTCGTCGATCGCGTCCAACGCGGGGGAGAACTCTATCGAGGCGCGCCGGGACATCGTGATGCCTCCTCCCCCGGCCGCCGCCACCGCCATCGGCGCGGCGTTCTCCTCCTGGCGCAGATGGGCATATTGCTGCAGATCGACCGGCGTGTCGGATTTCGCCGACGGCGACGCGCTTCGACCCGCAAGCCCCTCGAAGTCGGTCGCGATGACGGTGATCTTGACCTTGCCCTCCATGGAAGGATCGATGACCGCCCCGAAGATGATGTTGGCCTCCTCGTGCGCCGCCTCGTGGATGATCGTGGTCGCCTGGCTGACCTCGAGCATGGACAGGTCGGAGCCGCCGGTGATGTTGACGATGACCCCGCGCGCACCCTCGACCCGGGCTTCCTCGATCAGCGGACTCGCGATGGCCCTGTTGGCCGCGTCTACGCTGCGGTCCTTGCCCTCGCCGTAGCCGGTTCCCATGATGGCCATGCCCATGCCCGACATGATGGTCTTCACGTCGGCGAAGTCCAGATTGATCATGCCGGGTACGAGAATCAGATCCGAGATGCCCCGAATGGCCTGATGCAGGACGTCGTCGGCGAGCAGGAACGCGTCGGTCAGGCTGGTCGTCTGCTCGATATGTCCGAGGAGGCGCTCGTTGGGAATGGCAATGACAGTGTCCACCGACGCGCGGAGCTCGTCCAGGCCCCGCTCGGCCTGCACCGCCCGCCGCTTGCCCTCGAACTTGAAGGGCTTCGTCACGACTGCGATCGTCAACGCGCCGAGCTCGCTGGCGAGAGCGGCGACCACCGGCGCGGCGCCCGTGCCCGTCCCTCCCCCGAGGCCCGCCGTGACGAACACCATGTCGGCGCCGCTGAGCGCGGCGATGAGCTGCTCGGTATCTTCCAGGGCCGCCTGACGGCCGATGTTGGGATCCGCGCCGGCGCCGAGGCCGCTCGTCACCTTCGTCCCGATCTGCAGGCGGACGGGCGACTCGTTCTGCGCCAGCGCCTGGGCGTCGGTGTTCGCCACAATGAAGTCGACGCCTCTGACTCCTCCGGCCACCATCCGGCCCACCGCGTTGCTCCCGCCGCCACCGACACCGACCACCTTGATCCGGGCCCCGGTTCGAACCGTGTCCTCCAAGGTCAGTCGAAGATCTCCATCCAACGCCGGCTCGGGCCCGGGCAGGATTCTGCCGCTCTCCGCCATGCCATCCTCCTTCGCCTCTAAAAGAACTCCTTGAACAGGAGACGCAGTCTTCCGGCAACCCTGCTCAAGGCGCCACCCGTGTAGTGGTCCTGCTCGGACACCTGCCGCCGGTTCGCGTACATGATCAGCCCGACGGCCGTCGCAAACGCCGGATCGTTGACGTGGTCCGTCAATCCGCCCGCACCGACCGGGCAGCCGCGGCGGATCGGCAGATCGAAAATCTGATCGGCTATCTCCGGCATGCCGTCGAGGACGGAGCCGCCCCCGGTCAGCACGATGCCGGAATTCAGTGCGCCCTCGTAGCCACGATGCTGGATCTCGTCCCAGAGCTGGTGAAAGACCTCTTCGGCGCGCGGCTGCAGCACGTCGGCCAGGATGCGGCGCGACATGATCCGCGGCTGGCGGCCGCCCACGCTGGCGATCTCTACCGTCTGCTCTTCGTCGACCAGCGCCGTCAGGGCGCACCCGCTGCGGCGCTTCGTCTTCTCCGCCTGCGGAATCGGGGTCCGCAGGCCGACGGCGATGTCGTTCGTGAAGTGGTCTCCGCCCAGCGCAATGGCGCCGGTGTGCCACAGGCTGCCGCGCTCGAATACCGCGAAGTCCGTCGTCCCGCCGCCGATATCGACCAGGGCTACCCCGAGCTCCTTCTCATCCGCCGTCAAGACGGCCTCCGCCGCCGCAAGCTGGCCGAGCACCGTGGCGGCGACGGTGACGCCGGCCCGGTTGACACAGGTAACCAGGTTCTGCGTCGTCGAGGTGCTGCCGGTAACGATGTGGACGTTCACCTCCAGGCGGGCTCCCGTCATCCCGATCGGGGCTCCGATGCCATCCTGCTCGTCCACCACGAAGTCCTGCGGCAGCGTGTGCAGCACCTCGCGTCCGGTCGGCAGGGAGACGGCCTTCGCGGCGTCGATCGCGCGCCGGACGTCCTGGCGCGTGATCTCGCGGTTCTGCCCGGCGACCGCCACCACGCCCCGGCTGTTGAACGCCTTGACGTGACTGCCGGACAGCGCGAGATGCACCGTGTCGATCTCGACACCCGCGGTGAGCTCGGCTTCCTCAATCGCCTTCTTGATCGACTCGGCGGCCGCCTCGAGGTTGACGACGACGCCGCGGCGAACGCCGTGCGCGTCCGCGACTCCGATCCCGATGATGTCGACGCCTCCGTCCTGCATCGCCTCGCCGACGATGGCGGCGACCTTGGAGGTGCCCACGTCGAGGCCGACGACGTACTGCTCCCTACGTGCCACGCTGCCTCCGTTGACCGCTGTTCGCCGCAAGCCCGGTCCGGGCCGCCTCCGTCAATCTCCGCTGCAACGTGATGCGGCGCGCCGCGGCGGCGGCGTCCGCCGGACCGACGTACACCTTCTCGTCGAACCTCACGTCCACATAGTCGATATCGGGCACGACCTGCCGGAGCGCCGGCACGATTTCCAGATAGGTCCGGAGCCGCGCAACGAACCGTTCGGCGCCGAGATGCACGCGGACCGGATCCCCGTTCAGCAGCACGACCGCGTCATGCGGATTGGCGACGTCCACCTGCGAAATGCGCGCGGCAAGGCCGCTGTCCGCATCCAGTTGCGCGATCAGACGCGCGGCGAGCGCCGCGCGGCGCTTGTCGACGGCCGATCCGCCTTCGCCTCCGCGGGCGGAGAATCCGTCGATGATCGGCAAATCGAGGTCGGAGAACCGGGGACCGAATTCGTCGATCACATGCCCGGTGACGTCGATGAGATAGAGGCTGGATCCGAACCTGCTCAGCCCGACCGGCTTCCGTTCCTCCAGGGTCACGTGCACCGCCGAGGGCAGGACCCGACGCAGCGCCGCCTCGCGAATCCATCCGGACGCGAGCAGGCTCGCGCGTCCCGCCTCGAGATCGGCGACCAGCAGATTCTCGCCGCGCAACGGCTCCATGAGGCCCGCGACCTCGCCGGCAGACAGGCGTTCGTTGCCTCCGACCGTGATCGTGTCGACACGGAGGACGTCCGCGTGGCGCAACCGTTCTAACGCCCACGTAGAGCCGCCGGCCACGACCAGAGCCAGGCCCAGGTGCACGAGGAGCACCCGCCGGCGCGCAAGCCACCGGCGCCGTACCGGCTGCACGTAAGCGCGTCGAAACCGCGGTTCGGGACGTGCATACACCGCCATCACGCACCCCGCCCCTGGAGCAGCTCGACCAGACGCGGGGCCAACCGCCCGATCGACCCCGCTCCGAGCACGGCTACCAGATCGCCCGCCGCCACCATTGCCCTCACGCGCGACGCGGCATCGTCGAGGCTGGCGGCAATCTCGATGGGTATCGCGGAATGGCGCCGTACGGCCCGCGCGACGGCGGCCGCGTCGACGCCCTCCGGACGGGACTCGCTCGCCGCGTAGACCTCGGTGAGCAACAGGGCGTCCGCCTGCCCCAGCACCTGACCGAAACGGTCGAGCAGACGCGCCGTCCGCGAGTACCGGTGCGGCTGGAACACCACGATCAAGCGGCGCGGAGCCCCGAGTCGCGCGGTCTTCAGGACCGCTTGAATCTCCGTCGGATGGTGAGCGTAGTCGTCCACGATCTCGATGCCACCGGGCAGGTGGTGGCGAGCATATCGACGCGCGGCCCCGGAGAAGCGGCGCAGGGCGCCGGCCGCCGTTTCCGGAGGGACGCCCAGCCACGACGCCGCTCCGATGGCCGCCAGCGCGTTGAGCAGGTTGTGACGACCCGGAACCGCAAGCGTCAGCTCCACCTCGGCGCGCCGGCCCCGGACGTTCGTGACCACCCGGGCCGTGGATCCCGACGGCCCGAGCTCCACTCGATCCGCGCGCACGCCCGAAGACGGGATCTCAATCCCGTAGGTCACGACGGGACGCGGGCAATGCGCTGCCACCCGAGCGACCTGGGGATCATCCGCACACGCCACCATGCAACCGCTCTCCGGCACGCTGGCCGCAAAGGTCCCGACCGCGCGAACGAGCGCGTCGAATCCGTCGTACGCCTCCAGGTGTTCGTCGTCCACGTTGGTCACCACGGCAATCTCGGGAGCCAGGTGCAGAAACGACCGGTCGCTCTCGTCGGCCTCGACGACCATGAACGGCCCACTCCCCCGCCGAGCGTTGCCCCCGAGGGCGTCGACCACTCCGCCGATGACCACCGTCGGATCCAGCCCCGCCGCCTCGAGAATCAGCGCCAGCATGGACGTGGTCGTGGTCTTGCCGTGGGACCCGGCCACGGCGACGGCCCGTTTCCGCTTCGTGAGCTCCGCCAGCATCGCGCCGCGACCGACGATGGGAATGCTCCGGCGCTCCGCCTCGGCGAGCTCCGGGTTGTCCGGCGGCACCGCCGACGAGACCACGACGACGTCTGACGCCCCGATGTGGGCTGCCGCATGTCCTTCCGCGACCCGAATGCCGATCGAACGGAGCCGGGCCGTGGCCCGCGAGGTCTCGAGGTCGGACCCGCTCACCTCATAGCCCGCGCCGTGCAGCAACTCCGCGATGCCGCTCATTCCAATGCCACCGATGCCCACCATGTGGATCCGTCTGACTCGTTCGAGCACACGGTCCCTATCTCTCCGCGCCGGCAACCGCCCCGGCGCATCCCATGAGCTGCTCCGCCCGCTGCAGCACCCTGTCCACGGCATCCGGCTTCGCCAGACGCCGAGCCGCCGCGGCCATGGCCGCCCGGCGCTCCCGGTCCCCCGCGAGAGCAGTCACCCGGGGCGCGAGACACCGTTCGAGATCGACCTCTTCGATGACCTCCGCGGCGCCGGCCGCAACGAGCACCGCGGCATTCCGGCGCTGGTGGTCGTTGGCCGCCGTCGGCAACGGAACGATCACCGCCGGCAGGCCGGCCGCCGCCACCTCGGCCAGCGTCGTCGCTCCGGCGCGGCAGATCACCATATCGGCTGCACGCATTTCCTCGTGCATGGTCTCGAAGAACGCCTCTACCCGGGCGCTCACGCCGGCCTGACGGTAGGCTGCGCGCACGCGGTCGAGATCGCGCGCTCCCGTCTGGTGGATGATGCGTACGCCGCCGGGCGCCGAAGCCAGTACGCGGGCGGCGCCGGCCAGCGCGACGTTCAAGGCGTGCGCTCCCTGCGATCCTCCGAGGACGAGCACCGTCGACGGACCGGTCCGCCCGGCCCGCTCGACGTTCGCAGCGTCGAAGAACCCCTCGCGCACGGGGTTGCCGCTCAGGAACGCCTTCGCCCCGAAGCAGGACAAGGTCGTCTCGAACGAGACGGCCGCCGCCCGCACCAGAGGCGCGAGCATCCGATTGGTCATGCCCGGCACCGCGTTCTGTTCCATCACCATCGTCGAGCGCCCCGCCAGCGCCGCGAGCAGCACCACGGGTCCGGCGCTGTAACCGCCGAGCCCGATGACCAGATCCGGACGGGCGCGGCGCAACACGCGCGCCGCGTCGCAGAGCGTGAGCGGCGCCATCCCGACGGTCCGGGCGACGGCGAGCGGCGACTTGCCCACGAGCCCCGTCGTGCGGATGGGTTCGAACGGGAACCCCTCGCGCGCCAGGGCCCGCTCCTCGATGCCCCGGCCCGTTCCGACGAACACTACGTACGCTTGCGGATGGCGCCGGACGAGCGCTCGCGCCACGGCGATGCCGGGAAACAGATGGCCGCCGGTGCCGCCGCCGGCGAACATCACCCGGGGCGCTCCCGTTCCGGCGTCCGGGTCCGCACGACTCGCGATTCGCTTCTCCTCCATCGCCTGGGTCAATGTCTGAGCGCCGCATGCTGCGATACGTTCAGGAGGATTCCCATACCGATCAGCCCGATCAGGAGCGACGACCCGCCGGCGCTGACGAACGGCAGCGGAATCCCGGTCGTCGGCAGCAGTCCAAGCACTACGCTCATGTTGATGAAAGCCTGCATGCCGACCATCGTCGTGAGTCCGATCGCCAGGAACGCGCCGAACCGGTCGGGGGCATGGCAGGCGACGAGCAGACCGCGCCAGGTGATGATCGCGAAGCACAGCAGGATCACCGTTGCGCCAAGCAGCCCCGTTTCCTCGGCGATGACGGCGTAGATGAAGTCGGTATGCGGCTCGGGCAGAAAATGCAGCTTCTGCAGCCCGCGCATCAGCCCCAGGCCCACCAGGCCGCCGGTGCCGACCGCGATCTGCGACTGAATGACCTGAAACCCGTCGCCCAGCGGGTCGGCCCACGGATCGAGGAACGCCAGCAACCGCCTCATGCGATACGGCGCGCTCGACAACACGAGGTACAAGGCCGGCACCAGCACGAGCGCCGCTCCGACCACGTAGCGGTAGCTCAGCCCCGCGGCGAAGACCATCGCCGCCACGATCACGACCGCGGTGAGCGCCGTGCTGAAGTCCGGCTGCAACAGGATGAGTGCGGCGAGGCCGGCCGTGAGGCCGCCTATCGGCAGCAACGCGTAGAGGACGTCGTTGACCCGGTCCATCCGCCGCTCGAGTTGCGCCGCCGCGAACATGATCAGGGCGATCTTGGCGAGCTCCGACGGCTGCACGCCGAACCCCGCGATGCCGAACCAGCGGCGGGTTCCGTTGATCGGGTCGCTGAACAACACGGCGATGAGAGCCAGCAGAGTGACGCCGACCGCCGTCGACAGAACGGCCGGCTTCTTCAACCGCCGGTAGTCGACCCGCATGACGCCCCAGAGCAGTCCGAACCCCACGACGGCCCACATCACCTGCCGGAACAGGAAGTGGTACGGCCGCGCGTAGCGATCCATGGCGAGCAGGGCCGACGCGCTGTAGACCATGATGACGCTCGCGCTCAGGAGCGCGAGCGTCGCGAAGAAGAGCAGCTTGTCGGGTTTGAGTTTCCGCGCCATACTCGCCACCGGCGATTGTCGTGTCGCAAGACCTAAAGTTCGCGGCCGGTCGACCCGAAACAGGGGTTACGCGTTCACGTGAGCGGTCAGCAGTCATCAGTCAGACCCGGGTGGAGACGCCAGCCTCGCAGGCAAGGGATAGCCTGCGCTCCCAGCGGCCAGCTCTTCACCGCGCAAACCGACTGATGACTGCTCACTGCTCACGTCCGTCGTTCTCCGCAACCGGCGACCCGAGCGCCGCCACCGCATCCCTGAACGCCGCGCCTCGCGCGGCGTAGTCGCGAAACATGTCGAGGCTGGCGCAAGCCGGCGCCAGCAACACGGCTCCGCCCGGGCGGGAGCGCGCCGCCGCCAGACGTACCGCCTCATCCATCGTCTCCGCCTCGAGCACGTCGACCTCCGGCTCCAGCGCGCGTCGCACGCGGGGTCGCGCCTCGCCGATGGCCACCACCGAGGCGCCGCGCGCCGCCAGTGCGGGGCGCAGGTCCTCGAACCGCCCGCCCTTGAACCGACCGCCGAGGATCACCACCAACCCCGGACCGAAGCACTCGATCGCGGCTCGCGCCGCGACAACGTTGGTTGCCTTCGAGTCGTTCACGAACCGGACGCCCGCGCTCTCCCCCACGAACTCCAGGGTGTGCTCGAGGCCGCGGAAGGAACCAACGGCTCGCGCCATCGCGCCGGCGTCGATCCCCACCAGCGTGCCGACGGCCGCCGCGGCGGCGATATCGCTGAGCAGGTGGCGCCCGGGGACTCGGACCGCGGACATCGGCACCAGGCACTCGTCCCCGTCGGCCGAGCGACGCGCGATGCCGTCCGCGGTGACCTGTACACCCTCTGCCAGCGGGGTCTCCACGGCGAACCTGAGCGCCCGTGCGCGACCGGAGCGTGCAATCTGCAGCACGTGCGGGTCGTCGGCGTTGATCACCATCGCGTCGTCCGGCGTCTGGTTCGCGAACAGCCGGGCCTTCGCGCCGGCGTACTCCTCGAAGCTCGCGTGCCGGTCGAGATGATCCGGCGACAGGTTCAGGCACACCGCAATCCAGGGGCGGAACGTCTCGGTGAGCTCGAGCTGAAAGCTGCTGACCTCAACGACGTGCACGACGTCCGGCGTCGAGCTCTCGACCTGGCTGCTCAGCGCCACGCCGATGTTGCCCCCAACGACCGCGCGGCGTCCGCCGGCTTCCAGCATTCGACCGGTCACAACCACGGTGGTCGACTTCCCCTTCGTTCCGGTCACCGCCACCAGACGCCCCCGCAGCCAACGGGCCGCCAGCTCCACCTCGCTGATGACCGGGACTCCCCGGCGACGCGCCGCAGCAATCTCCGCCACCCGTGGGGACACGCCGGGGCTCAGCACGATCAGGTCGGCGGCCCGCAGCGTGGCGTCTCGATGTCCGCCGCTCTCCAGCACGATGCCGTCGCCCGCCAGGCTTTCGGCCTGTGCAATGCCCGGGCCGGCCTCGCTCAACGTGACGCGGGCGCCGCGACGGGCCAGCAGCCGAGCGGCGGCAAGCCCGCTGCGGCCGGCGCCGACCACGACGACACGCGAGTCCACGACCGAGAAATGGGTCATCGCAACTTCAACGTCGTCAGACTGAACAGCGCGAAGACCACCGCGGCAATCAGGAACCGGGAGATGATCTTCGGCTCGCTCCACCCGATCTGCTCGTAGTGGTGATGCAGCGGCGCCATCCTGAACACGCGCCGGCCGGTCAGCTTGAACGACCCGACCTGGACAATCACCGACAGCGCTTCGAGGACGAACACCGCACCCACGATGGGCAACAGCAGCTCCTGCTTGATGAGCAGCGCGACCGTTCCGAGCGCCCCGCCGAGCGCGAGCGAGCCGACGTCGCCCATGAACACGTCCGCCGGATACGAGTTGTACCAAAGGAACCCGAGCCCGGCGCCAACGAGGGATCCGCAGAAGATCGTGAGCTCGCCCGCCGGAGGAAACCGCACCAGCAGCAGGAATTCGGCGATGGCGGCGTGGCCGCTCACGTAGGTCAGGGCCGTGAACGCGCCGGCCGCCACCGTGAAGATGCTGATTGCGAGCCCGTCCAGCCCGTCCGTCAGGTTGACGGCGTTCGACGAGAACACCAGGACCAGCACGGCGAACGGGACGTACAGCCAGCCGATGTCCGGCGTGAACTGCTTGAAGAACGGGAAGATGATCTCGCTGCTGTAGAGATCGCTGTGCGTCAACTGCAACAACGACAGACCGACCGCGGTCGCGACCGCGCTCTGGGCGATGAGCTTGCCCCGGACCGACAGACCGCGGTGCGAGCGGCGCGCGATCTTGAGCCAGTCGTCCGCGAACCCGATGGCGCCGAAGGCGGCGGTCGACAACAGGGCGATCTGCACGTAGACGTTGGTCAGGTCGGCCCAGAGCAGGGTCGGCACGAACGCCGCGGCGAGCAGCAGCAGCCCTCCCATCGTGGGCGTGCCCGCCTTGTCCTTGTGCGTCGGCGGCCCGTCGTGCCGGATGATCTGACCGATCTGGAGCGCTCGCAGCCGGCGGATCGTGACGGGGCCCAACACCAGCGTCACCGTGAACGCAGTCAGGCTCGCGGCCGCGGTCCGGAAAGTGATGTACTGAACCACGTTCAGCAGGCTGAATTCCGCGTGCAGCGGATAAAGCAGGTGATACAGCATCACGCCCGCTCCGCCTTCAGTCGGTCCGCGACGCGATCGACACGGACGCCCCGCGACCCCTTGACGAGAACGAGGTCGCCCGCCCGGACGAGTGCGGCGGTCAGAGAAGCTGCATCCTCGCTCGTTCCGCAGGTGACGGCGTGGCCGGCGTCCAGACCGGCCGCACGGGCGCCTTCCGCCAGCGCTTCGGCGGCGGGGCCGCCGACGGCCACGAGCACGTCGAACCCGGCCTCTACCGCCAGACGGCCGCAGGCGCGATGCAGCAACCGCGCGCGGGGTCCGAGTTCGAGCATCTCGCCCAGAACCGCGACGCGGCGCCGGTGCCCTTTGTCGCTCCCCAGCGACCGGAGCGCCTGCTCGAGCGCCGCCGGGTTGGAGTTGTAGGAATCGTCCACCACCGTCACCCCTTGGGCCAGGCGGATCACCTCGCCGCGGCGCGGCGGCGGTGCGAACGCCGCCGCCTCGCGCAGCATCGCCTCCACCGGGACCTGGAACAGAAGGGCAACCGCGATTGCGGCGACCACGTTGGCCACCTGACCCGCTCCGAGCAGCCGCGTGCTCAGGCCGCCGGCGCCGGCGGGTGTCTCGACCGCCGCCCGCATGCCGTCGATTCCGCGATCTTCGACGTCCGTGGCTCGTACGTCGGCCTGCGTGTCGACTCCGAAGGTGGTCACGCCGCCGGGAAACCCGCCGATTCGCTCCATGGCCAGTGTGTCCCCGGCGTTCACGACCAGGTGGTCGCGCGCGGTCGCACCGTCGAGAATTTCCGCCTTGGCGTCGGCGATCCCCTCGATCGAAGCAAAGGACTCGGCATGGACCTCCGCCACGTTGGTCCAGACGCGGACGTTCGGCTCGGCGATGCCGACCAGGGTATGAATCTCGCCTGCATGGTTCATGCCGAGCTCGACCACCGCCACTTCGGGGCGGCGCCTGAGCGCCAGCAGCGACAGCGGGAGGCCTATGTGGTTGTTGAGGTTGCCTTCGTTGCGGAGCACGTCGTGCCGGGTGCCGATGAACGCCGCCGTCAGCTCCTTGGTCGTCGTCTTACCTACGCTTCCGGTAATCGCCACGACCTTCGCGCCGGAACGACGCCGCACGTCGCGCGCGATCGACTGCAGCGCATGCGTGGTGTCTCCCACGACGATGGTCGCCGGGGCGACCCTGCTCGCCCCGGTGACCGGCGCCGCCGCCGTGTCGCTGACGATCACGCCCGCCGCTCCTCTACCGACTGCCTCGGCGATGAAGTCGTGACCGTCCAGCCGGTTGCCCCGAATCGCCAGGAAGACGTCGCCCGGACGGATACGCCGGCTGTCGATGGAGATGTCTCCCAACTCGACATCCGGGAGGCCGGCCACCAGCCGCCCTCCGGCCGCGAGGGCCAGTTCCCCCGCCCGCACCCGCGCCGATCCATGATCCGCCACCTGTCTGTCATCCCACGGATGGCCGCCCGCCCCGTGCGTCCAGCGCCGCGCGCGCCACGACGACGTCGTCGAAGGGCACTGCGCGCGACCCGATCACCTGGTAACGCTCGTGCCCCTTGCCCGCTATGACGACCACGTCGCCGGCCCCCGCGTCATCTATCGCGCGGCGGATCGCCGCCGCCCGCTCCACGATCGCCAGATGCGGGGTGTCGGAACGACCGAGGCCGCGCTCGATGTCGTCGATGATGGCTTTCGGATCTTCCGACCTGGGGTTGTCCGACGTGAGAATCACCGCGTCGCTCAGGCGAATCGCCACGACCCCCATCAACGGCCGCTTCGTGGCGTCCCGATCGCCGCCGCAACCGAACACCGTGACGATCCGGCGCCCGGCGATCTGGCGCACGGTTTCCAGCAATCCCCGCAACGCGTCGTCGGTGTGCGCGGAGTCGACGATGACGGTCACGTCGTCGTCCTCCGACGACACCGTCTGCATACGACCCGGCACCACGGTCAAAGCGCGTACCCCGGCTGCGATACCGGCGAACGGCAGGTCGAGAGCCACGCCCGCGGCCGCCGCGGCGAGCACGTCGTAGGCGGCGGCGCGACCCGGCAACCGCGACTCCAGCAGCAACGATCCACGCGGGGTGCGCGCCTCGATGACGGTCCCGTCGGCACGCAGTTCCAGGCGGACGGGCATGCAGTCGGCCGTCCGCTCCAGGGCGTAGGTCACCGGTCGCGACACCTGCCCCGCCAGCCGGGCACCGCGCGGGTCGTCGAGGTTGACCACGGCCGGAGCCCCATCCGGCAACAAATCGAAGAGCCGCCGCTTCGCGGCGAAGTAGCCCTCCATGTCGCCGTGAAAGTCGAGATGGTCGCGCGTCAGGTTCGTGAAGACGGCGGCTGCGAACCGGACGTGTTCGACCCGTCGCAACACCGTGGCATGGGAAGAGACCTCCATGACGCAGGCCCGTGCGCCCCGATCACGCATCGCCGCGAGCAACGCCTGGACCTGCGGGGCCTCCGGCGTGGTGTGCACCGCCGGTCGCTCGGCGTCGTCGCGGCCGATCCGGTTCGAAATGGAGCTGATCCGCCCCGTCGCCATCCCCGCGTGCGCGAAGATGGATTCGAGGAGCCAGGTGGTCGTGGTCTTGCCGTTGGTTCCGGTGACGCCGACGACTTGCAGGTCGCGGCTCGGGTCGCCATGGAAGGCCGCGGCGAGTGCGGACAGAGCGGCGCGCGCATCCGGCACGCGGACCCAGGGCAGCGGCGCCGCGGCCGGCGGTTCCACCTCGGCGACGACGAGCGCCGCGCCGCGCTCGACCGCGTCGTCGACGAAATCGGCGCCGTCGAAGCGCCGGCCCGGTACGGCGACGAAGACGCCGCCCGGAGTGACGTCACGCGAATCGAAATGGACGCCGGTCACCGGAGACTCCAGCAGACGCGCGTCGGTAACCGTGGAGCCGCCGACGCCGGCGTCAGCGAGCAATGCCCCGCAGGACATCCCGCAATCGACGTTCCGAACCGAGGACTCTTGGTCGACCATGGTCATGGCCCCAGCGCCTCGGCCTCGTCGGCCGGCGGCGCATACCGCTGCAGCCAGACAGTGGCGGTCGCGCCCGGGTCGATGGCCTCTCCGGCCGCCGGCACGTGGCGCGCCACCGTTCCGTCGCCGGTGAACTGCGCTCGCAGACCGATGCGGCCGAGGACCTCGACAGCCTGCCGTGCGCTCAGGCCACGCAGATCGGGGATCGATCCCGCATCTTCGGAGGCGGCGGCAGGGCGGGCCGGTAGCGGTACGCCGGCGGACTCCGACCAGGCGGCCGGCCGCAGGTCCGCATCCGGCGCGGGCGCGGAATGCGCAATCAGCGGCGGTCGAGTCGAGTCCGGCGTGCGCGGCACCCGGAGGTAACGCAAGGCCGCCTCGGCGATACGCTGAAATACCGGCGCCGCCGCCGCGCCGCCGGTGTACGCCCGCTGGCGGATGCCGTTGATCATGGCGGTGCGCGGCGTGTCCAGCATGACCAGGATCACGAACCGCGGGGCATCCGCCGGTACGAAACCGACGAACGAGGCATTGTGGTCCGTGTGCGAATAGCGACCGTCGATGAGCTTCTCCGCCGTGCCGGTCTTGCCGGCGACCGCATAGCCCGGCACTCGGGCGCGACGGGCCGTTCCCCGCTCGGCGACCTGCGTCATGATCCCGGTCAGCGCAGCCGCCGTCTCCCGCGAGATCGCGCGCCTGATCACCCGTCGCTCCGACATCACCCGGCCGCCGCTGCGGGCCACCGTGCGCACGACACGAGGCTCGAGCAGCTCGCCGCCGTTCGCCACCGCGGCGAAGGCAGCCGCCATCTGCAACGGGGTGACGGCAACCTGGTACCCCATGGAAATGGAGGCTATCGCCCGCTCGTTGAGCGTTTCGGAACTCCAGACGAGGCCGGCGCTCTCTCCCGGAAAGTCCCGCGACAGTACGCGTCCGAAACCGAATCTATCGACGTACCGACTGAGCCGCTCCGGTCCCAGCCGCAATCCGACCAGGATGGCCCCGACGTTGCTGGACTTGACGATCACGTCCGTGAAGCTCAGCGGGCCGTAGGTGGTAAAGTCGCGGATCCGGTTGCGGCCGATCCGGATGAAGCCGGCGCTCACGTCGAATACTTCGTCGGGTTGGACGGCATCCTCCTCGAAGGCCGCCGCGGCGGTGACGATCTTGAAGGTCGATCCCGGCTCGTACACGTCCTGAACGGCGCGGTTGCGGCGCTGCATGGGTGTCGCGGCGCCGAACGCGTTCGGATTGAACGACGGCGCGCTGGCGAGCGCCAGCACCTCGCCGGTCCGCGGATCGAGCATCACGACCGCCCCGGCATCCGCGTCGTAGGTTCGAATCCCCGCCCGGAGCTCGCGCTCCACGATATGCTGGAGATGCTTGTCGATGGTCAGCTCGACGGTCGCGCCGGCAGTCGGCGGCCGGTCGATGCGGCTGAAAGCGCGCCGGCGGGCATCGGTGTGGATCAGGATCTGTCCCGCCCGGCCGCCGATCTCCGAGTCATAGGTCGACTCGATTCCGCTCAAGCCCTGGTTGTCGAGCCCGACGTAGCCGATGAGGTGCGCCGCGAGCTCGCGGCCGGGATAGTAGCGCCGGTCTTCGATGAGAAACCCGACGCCGTCCAACCCCAGGGCCGCCACGCGCCGCGCCTCTTCCGGCGACACCTTGCGCTGGACGTACGCGAAATCCCTGGGGCGCCGGAGACGGCGCGCGAGGGCGTCCCGCCCGGCCTCGGTGCAGTCGTCGAGCCCACCGCAGATCGCACTCGCAGTCGCTTCGAGCTCTTCGTCCTCGATTCTGGCGGGCACGGCGTATACGGCGCCGGTATCCGGGTCGATCCCCGCGGAGGCCAGTCCCAGAGCCGCCACGCGCCGCGCTTCCTCGGAAGACGGGTCGGACTTCAGCAGGGCGAAGCTCCTGCGACGGCGGAGACGACGCTCGAGGGCGTCCCGGTCCGCCGGCGTGCATTCGTTCAGCGCGTTGCAGAGCGCGCGGGCGGTGGCTGCCGGCTCATCGATGTCGGTGGGCACGGCGTAGACCGTGTCGGCGTCGACGCTGTACGCGAGCACGCGCCCGTTCCGATCCAGAATCTCGCCGCGCTTCGAATGCACCTCGATGGTCCGCCGCTGCTGGCTTCCCGCCCTCGCAACCAGCTCCGCGTGCTGCACGACCTGCAGATGCACGAGCCTGGCCTCGATGGCGGCGACCCAAACCGCGAACCCGCAGGCCGCCACCAGCACGCGACGCTTCAACGTGTCGCGCCACTCCGGCCGCGGCGCACGCGCCGCGGCACGCCGGCGCCGAGTGCTCCGCCGGCCCCAGGGCGGCCTAATAGAGTCCGCGAGTCGGCTCACCCGACACCTCCTGCCGTGTCGCCACGACCGACGATTCCGGCACCTCTGGCACCGCTTCGCCCACCACCCGTTCCCACGAGCAGCTCGCGGTCGCCGGCCGGGACGACCATGCGCAGTTGCCCGGTCGCGACGCGCTCGATGCGGGCCGGTGAGCGGAGAGTCTCGATCTCCAGACGGAGATGGCGGTTCAGCTCCTGCTGCCTGGCGTATTCCTGGCGCATCTCTTCGATGCGGTAGCCATGCTGCAACAGCTCGAAGTGCTGCCAGACCGAGAACACCAGAACTGCAACCAGCGAAACGGCCAGGATCAACGATCCCCGGAGTTCGCGCTGTCGAACCCCGTCCAGCTCGCGCACGATCGGGGCGTTGCGAATCTGCGGGGAAACGAGATCCGCGAAATCCTCGTGGGTCATGCCAGCCTCTCGGCGGCGCGCAGCTTCGCGCTCCGCGCCCGCGGATTCCGGGCGACCTCGCCTTCGGAGGGGCGGAGCGGGCGTCTGGTCAGCACCCTGACGGCGGTGTCGGCTTCCCGCTCGAATCGGCGCAACGCCCGCTTGACGATGCGATCCTCCAGCGAATGAAAGGTGATGACGGCCAGCCGCGCCCCGGACCGCAGGCGCCGGCAAAGCGCCAGCAGCCAAGCGTCGAGCCCATCGAGCTCGCGGTTCACCCAGATCCGCAGCGCCTGGAACGTGCGGGTGGCCGGATGGATGCGCTGGCGGCTCCGGTGAGGCACGGCGCGGCGGACCGCGTCCGCCAGTTGACCGGTGGATGTCAGCGGCGCGCGAGCACGCGTGGCGACCAGGCCCCGGGAGATGCGCCGCGCGTAACGATCCTCCCCGTACTGGTGGATGACGTCGGCGAGCTCCGACTCGGGCGTGTCGCGCAGCAGGTCGGCGGCCGTCGGGCCGGTCGAACGATCCATCCGCATGTCGAGCGGTTCGTCGCGCCGGAAGCTGAAGCCGCGTCCGGCGCCGTCGAGCTGCAACGACGAGATTCCCAGGTCGGCGAGGGCGCCGCCGTCGATGTCGCCGATGCCACGCTCGGCGAGCGCGGCATCGAGGTTGCGGAAGTCGGTGTGGACGAGCTCGACGCGATCGGTCCAACCCGTCAGCGTTTGCGCCGCCACCGCGAGCGCCTCACCGTCCCGGTCGAGCCCCAGCACGCGATCTGCGCCGCCTTCGAGGAGCGCGCGGGCATGGCCGCCGCCACCGACCGTGCAGTCGACGAACAGACCGCCGCGCGCCGGATCGAGGACGGTCACCACCTCCGCCGCCATGACCGGTTCGTGCGTGACCATCGGACTCTGCGTCATGCCGTCCCACTCAGATGCCGTAGTCCGCCGCGAGCGTGCCGAGTTCCTCCGGCGTGAGCGGGTGCTCGCTCTGCCGCTTGCCGATATGCTCCTTGTTCCAGACCTCGAGGTGATTGCCCAGTCCCAGGACCATCACCTCCCCGACTATCTCCGCCTGCTCCCGGAGCAAGCCCTGAATCAGAACGCGCCCCTGCTTGTCGAAGGTCGCCTCCTGCCCGTAGTAGTTGACCGCTTCCTTGTACCGGCGGACCTTGGGGTCCGCAGAGGGAGCCTGCGCGAGCTGCGCCTCCATGTCGGTCCAGACGCGCAGAGGGTAGATGAACGCGGCCTTGCCGTCGGTGCTCGTCACGAACACGTCGTCGCCGTACTGCGCCGCGATTGCCGACCGGAAGACCGTCGGCACCTTCAGCCGCCCCTTGTCGTCGATCTTCGCGGGCCTGTTCCCCCTCACGTCTCTGCTCCACTGCAGTCCAGTTTATTCCCTTATAAGCCACTTTTGTCCACACACGAATCGTAGGGGACCACATTCCCCTTGTCAACGGGAGAATCGCCGTTTCGCGATGGATGTGCGACACTTTCCGGCGACGATGCTGCGCGCCGGCCTGATCGGGCTCGCTTCGGCGGGCAAGTCGACTCTCTTCCAGCTCCTCACGCGGGCCGCCGACACGGGCGGCCGCGCCTCCGGTCGGGACGACGCGGCCATGGGGCTGGCGCGCGTGCCCGATCCCCGTCTCGACCGCCTGAGCGCGATGTTCTCGCCGCGAAAGCACACGCCGGCCACGGTGACCTTCGTCGACATGGCGGCCCGCCGCGGCAGCGGCGCGGCGACGCTGCTCGACGTCGCGCCGTACCGCACGGCCGATGCGCTGCTCCACGTCGTCCGCGCGTTCCGGGACGACGCGGTTCCGCATCCGGCGGAGTCCATCGACCCCGGGCGTGACGCCAGGACCCTCGAAGACGAGCTGATCCTGGCCGACCTCGGGGTGGCCGAGCGGCGCATCGAGCGGATCGAGAAGGACCGGAGCAAGGGCGCGTGGAAGGGCGACGCGGCCGAGCTCGACGTCCTGCGACGCTGCGCGGGCGTGCTCGAGGCCGGCACGCCGCTGCGGGCGCTCGAGCTCGATCGCGCGGACGCGAGGCGGCTTCGCGGATTCCAGTTCCTCTCGGCCAAACCACTCCTGCTCGTCGTCAACGTCGACGAGGCGGACGCGGCCATCTCGACCGAGGACGCGGTGCGCGCGGCAGGCCTCGACGGATTCGTTCACGGACCCGCGGTGCGGGCGCTGACCGTCTGCGCGAAGATCGAACTGGAGATCGCGGAGCTGGAGCCGGAGGATGCGGCGGCCTTCCTGGCCGATCTGGGCCTGCGCGAGACCGGCCTCGACCGCGTGATCCGCGCCACCTACGAGTTGCTCGGCTACGTGTCCTTCTTCACCGCCGGCGAGGACGAGTGCCGCGCGTGGTCCATCCCGGCGGGCACCGTCGCGCAGGCCGCGGCCGGCGAGATCCACTCGGATCTGGCCCGGGGCTTCATCCGCGCCGAGGTGGTCGCCTGTGAGCGCCTGGTGGCCCGCGGCTCCCTCGCCGCCTGCCGCAAGCACGCCGAGGTCCGACTCGAAGGCAAGGACTACGTGGTCCGAGACGGCGACGTCATCAACGTCCGCTTCGCCACATGACTCCCCCGGAGTCGACGCCCGCGCCCCCGCCGCCGTCCAAGCCGATCGCCGCCTCGGCCGCGACGCGGCTCGCCAGGTCCGCCGGCCTGGTGGGAGCGGCGACTCTGACCAGCCGCCTCCTCGGGCTCGTCCGCGACCAGGTCCTCGCGTACCTGTTCGGCGCCGGCAACGCCATGGACGCCTTCAACGTGGCGACGCGAATCCCCAACCTCCTGCGGGATCTGTTCGCCGAGGGCGCGATGAGCGCCGCGTTCGTGCCCGCCTTCATGCGGCGTCTGACGCACGCCGGCCGGGAGGAGGCCTGGCGGCTCGGCAATCAGCTTCTGAACGCGCTCGTGGTGGTGACCGGCGCGTGCGTCCTCGCCGGCATGCTCTTCGCAGAACCGCTCGTGCGACTGCTCGCCGGCTCCTACGCCGAAGTGCCCGGCAAGCTGGAGCTGACGGTGTTCCTGACGCGCCTGCTGCTGCCCTTTCTGACGCTGGTGGCGGTCGCCGCGGCGCTGATGGGAATGCTGAACTCGCTCAACCGCTTCTTCGTGCCGGCCCTCTCGCCCGCGATGTACAACGTCGGCATCATCCTGAGCGGCGCGCTGCTCGTTCCGCTGATGCCCGGACTCGGGCTCGATCCGATCGTCGCGATCGCCATCGGCGCGCTGCTGGGAGGGCTCGGCCAGGTCGCGCTGCAGGTTCCCGCCCTCCACCGCGAGGGATTCCGATACCGGGCGGCCCTCGACCCGGCGGATCCCGGACTGCGGCGCATCCTCCGGCTGATGGGACCCGGCACGCTGGCCGGCGCCGCCGTCCCGATCAACCTGCTAGTGAACATGGTGCTGGCCACCGGACAGGGCACGGGGGCCGTTTCCTGGCTCGGCTATGCGTTTCGCGTGATGTACCTGCCGATCGGCCTGTTCGGCGTCTCGATAGCCTCCGCGACGCTTCCGGTCGTCTCGCGCCACGCCGCGCGCGAAGACATCGACGGCATCCGCGGCGCCGTCTCACGGGCGCTCCGCCTCATGCTGGTGGTCAACGTGCCGGCTACGGTCGGCCTCATCGCGCTGGGCACACCGATCGTGCAGCTCATCTTCGAACGCGGCAGCTTTACGCCGGAGGACACGGCAGCCACGGCCGCCGCGCTCCTCTTCTATGCCCCCGGGCTCGCAGGCTACTCGGCCGTCCGCATCGCGGTCCCCTGCTTCTACGCACTCGGCAGCAGCGTCACCCCCACCACCATCAGCATGGCCGCCGTGACCCTGAACATCGTGCTCAATCTGCTGCTCGTCGAGCTCATGGGATACCGCGGGCTGGCGCTCGGCACCTCGATCGCGGCCCTGGCCAATGCGGTCGCCCTCCTCGCCGTGCTGCGGCGGCGGCTGCACGGTCTCGATCTTCACCGGGTACTCACGGTCTTCGCCAAAATCGCGGCCGCATCGGCGGCCATGGGAGCGGCGGCCTGGATGACGCACGCGCGGCTGGCGGAAGCCTGGCCCGGCGCGGAGCTCGTCACGCGCCTGGGCAGGGTCTCCACGAGCATCGCCGTCGGCGTCGCCGTGCTGGCCACGGCGTCGCTGATACTCCGGATTCGGGAGCTCGAGCAGGTGGGACGCCAAGTGCTGGACCGCCTGGTTCGCAGATGATCAACGGGAGCGCGAGCCGGTCCGCCGGCGCGACTCCCGGCCGCCGAATCCAGCGCATCGGCCCCCGGGGAATGGTACGATGGGTGCGATGCGACCGATGCACTACGGCGGCAGCCACTACTCTTTCGGACCCGGCCTGATGACGCCCGCGGTCAAGATGCTGCTGTGGGCCAACGTCGGTCCGTTCCTGCTGACCGCGCTCGCCCCGTCGCTGTTCTACTGGATCACCGGCGTCTTCGGACTGACGCCGCAGGCGGTCCTCACCCGGTTCTGGATCTGGCAACCGGTCACCTACATGTTTCTGCACGGCGGCATGGGGCACGTGCTGCTGAACATGCTGGTGCTCTGGATGTTCGGCGTGCAGTTGGAGCGGCTCTGGGGCTCCCGGTTCTTCCTGCGCTACTACTTCGTCAGCGGCATCGGGGCGGGACTTTCGACCATCGCGGTGTCGCTGCTGCCGTTCGCGTTCGCCGATCCGACCTACGCGGCCGTGACGATCGGCGCCTCCGGAGCGGTCTACGGCCTGCTGATGGCGTTCGCGCTGACCTACCCCGAAACGCCCATCCTGATGTTCTTCCTCTTTCCCGTACCGGCGAAGTACTTCGTGATGATCATCGGCGCCGTCGCATTCCTCTCCGTGCCCCGCGGAGACGGGGTCGCGCACATCGCCCATCTCGGCGGGCTGGCGGTCGGCTTCCTGTACCTGCGGATGCGCGGCGCGGCGGCCGGTCGGATCGGCGGTGGACGGATGAGGTTGGGACGGATCGGCGTCATCGCCGACATCAAGTACCGCTACTTCAAGTGGAAGATGGCGCGTCTCCGGAAACGCTTCGACGTCTACGAGGGCCGGGGCGGCCGGGATTGGGACGACTCTCCGCGCGGCGGCGGCAACTGGAACGATCGCGTGCACTGAGCACTACTGCCGCGGATCGCCGGCAGGGCCGCCCACGGTGGGGACCAGCCACTCGGTCCGCACCGGACAGAAGAGATCGAGCGCGAAGGTATCCGCCAGCGCCTCGGCCTGGTGCCGCACGCCGGCCGGGATCACCAGCACCTCTCCCTCGTGCACGACGATCTCCTCGCCTCCGACCACGCAGCGCAGAGCGCCCTCGAGTACGTATTGCAACTGCTCGCTCACGTGCCGGTGCGCCGGCACGTGCGCACCCCGCTTCAGATAGACCTGCACCAGCATCTGCCGCTCTCCCGACACGATCTTCCGGGAGATCAACTCCGTGACCTTGTCGAGATCGAGCGCGGCCCAACGATGAACGACGGCGTTCGACGGCATCGGTTCCTCCCCCGCAGCCTGGGTCACCTGATCGTAACTGTTGACAGGGAACGGTTTACGCCGCCCGCGCGAAGGGCCGCGGGGCCGCGACCGCGTGATATAATCGAGAGTCGTGCACGATACTCGATCGAGCCGACTGTCGCCCGCACCCGCCCACCGCAAGGACTCCGCACCATGAAGGGACCAGCGCTCACGAACGAGCCTGCCGCCCGCGCAGCCCTCGCGGTCGGGGGCCGCATCGACGAGTTGTCGGGCGAGCAGTTCATCGGCTTCTACCGCACGATGCTGCTGTCGCGCCGTCTCGACGACCGGGAGCTGCAGCTCAAGAACCAGAGCCTCAGCTACTTCCAGATCAGCGGAGCCGGACACGAGGCCGTTCAGGTGGCGGCGGGACTGGCCCTGCGGCCGGGCCGCGACTGGGTCTTCCCGTACTACCGCGACCGGGCGCTGTGCCTGACGCTCGGTCTGACGGCCTACGACATGCTGCTCAACGCCGTGGGCGCGAAGGACGATCCCAACTCCGGCGGCCGGCAGATGCCGACCCACTGGAGCTCGCCGACGTTGCGCATCGTGTCCCCCTCGAGCGCGTGCACCACGCAGTGCCTGCACGCGGTCGGCGCGGCGGAGGCGGGCGAGCTCCTGCCACGGCTTGTCGGCATCGAATCGGACTCGTCGCCCCCCGACGACGTCGTGCTCGTCTCGCTCGGCGACGGCCAGACCAGCGGGGGCGAGTTCTGGGAATCGCTCAATACGGCCTGTACGGGACGGCTTCCGGTGGTCTACCTGGTGGAGGACAACGGATACGCGATCTCCGTTCCGGTCGAGGTGCAGACGCCCGGCGGTGATATCTCGGATCTGATCGAGGCGTTCCCCGGGCTGCACGTCATCCGCGTCGACGGAACCGACGGCGTCGCCAGCTTCCGCGCCATGAGCGAAGCCGTAGCGTGGGCGCGGGGCCGCTCCGGCCCCGCACTGGTCCACGCTCACGTCACGCGTCCGTACTCGCACTCGATGTCGGACGACGAGCGTCACTACAAGAGCGCCGTCGAACGGGAGGCGGAGGCCGCGCGCGATCCGCTGCGCCGGTTCGCCGACTTCCTGGTGGCCGCCGGGCATGCGACCCAGGTCGAGCTCGACGCGGTCGCGGCCGACGTCGACCGCGAGGTGCAGGACGCTTCGGACCGCGCCGTCGCCGCCCCGAAGCCGGATGCGTCGACGGCCGCGTTGTACGTGTACTCCCCAACGGTCGACCCGGCTTCCGACGCGTTCGAGGCCTCGGCCGCCCCGGCCCCATCCGGCACGCCGGACACGATGGTCTCCGCCATCAACCGCACGCTCAGGGACGAGATGGCGCGCGACCCTCGTATCGTCGTCTTCGGCGAGGACGTCGCCGACGCCAGCCGCGCGGAGATCCTCTCCGAGGTAACCGGCAAGGGAGGCGTGTTCAAGGCGACGCTCGGACTGCAACGGGAGTACGGCCGCGAGCGGGTCTTCAATTCTCCGCTCGCCGAGGCGAACATCGTCGGACGGGCGATCGGCATGGCGGTGCGCGGTCTGAAGCCGGTGGTGGAGATCCAGTTCTTCGACTACATCTGGCCGGCCATGATGCAGATACGGGACGAGCTCTGCATGCTGCGCTACCGCTCGAACAACGACTGGTCCTGCCCGGTCGTCATCCGTGTCCCGATCGGCGGCTACCTGAAGGGCGGCGCCCTCTATCACAGTCAGTCCGGCGAGAGCATCTTCGCACACTGCCCAGGGCTGCGTATCGCCTTTCCGTCGACCGCCGAAGACGCGGCCGGCCTGCTCCGCACGGCGATCCGGGCCGACGACCCCGTCCTTTTCCTCGAGCACAAGCACCTCTATCGCCAGACCTACAACAAGGCGATCTATCCGGGAGCCGACTACACGCTGCCGTTCGCGCGGGCCGCCGTCCGGCGCGACGGCGCCGACGTCACCGTGCTGACCTGGGGCGCTCTCGTTCAGAGGTCGCTGCTGGCCGCCGAGCGGGCCAGCCAGGAAGGAATCGACGTTCGGGTGATCGACCTGCGAACGATCGTACCGTACGACTGGGAGGGCATCGCCGAGGCCGTGCGAGCGACCAGCCGGGTCGTGATCGCGCACGAAGACCAGTTGACATGCGGTTTCGGGGCCGAGCTCGCTGCACGGATTGCCGACGAGCTGTTCGAGCACCTCGACGCCCCCGTCAAGCGCCTCGGGGCGTTGGACTGCCCGGTCGCCTACAGCCCCGTTCTCGAAGAAGCCATCCTGCCGCAGGCGGACGACGTGCTGGACACCATCAGAGCGACCGCTCGCTACTGACGAAGGAGGCCCCGCTGAACCCACCGGCCCGTGCCCGCGCGATCGGTAGCATCTGCCGGCTCGCAGGGGCGACGGCCCTGGCGTTGACGTTCGCACCGCTCCTCACCCTCGCGCCGGAGGCCTCGCGCCACGTCGAGATCCTGCACTCCACCGGCGGTCTGCCACCGCACATCGTCGGCACGTTCCGTGAACCGAGTGTCTTCCAGCAGGCGCCCGACGGGCGCTACTTCGTGTTTGACCGGCGCGGGCATGCGGTCCATCGGATCGCCGCCGACCGTACCGTGGCCACGCGGCTCGTACAGGTCGGCCCCGAAGACGGCCGGATCCTGGGTGCGAGCACGTTCGATCTCGGGCCCGGCTCCCGGTTCGTCGTCGCGGATGCGCCCGGCGGCCGGGAACGCGTCCAGATCTTCGATCTCGACGGCAGGCGCCTGGGCAGCTTCCGGC
Source organism: Acidobacteriota bacterium (assembly GCA_021296515.1). Taxonomy (GTDB): domain Bacteria; phylum Acidobacteriota; class Vicinamibacteria; order Vicinamibacterales; family UBA8438; genus WTFV01. The sequence goes on from JAGWAH010000003.1 coordinate 67,251, forward strand.
TGCCGGGTCGTGCCGCGCCGCGACTCACCGTCGGCCCGATCGTCCTGAACGGCGTCGGCTCACTGGAGTTCACCGGCCGGTCGATGCTGATGAACCAGCCGGAGATCGGCGGACTGATCACCCGCTTCAGCCTGAACGGGCATCCGTACCAGACGTTCGGCTCCTTCCGCTCGACGGGTCACGAAGCCAATCGCGACCTGCATCTCGCCCTGAACAGCGGGTTGCCGCTCGCGGACCCGTACGGCGCACACTATTTCGTCTTCCAGTCGGGCCGGCCGCTCTTCCGCAAGTACGACAGCGCCGGGACACTGCTCTTCGAACGTCACATCGAAGGCGTCGAGCTGGATCCACTGATCAACGCGCTCCCGACGGTCTGGCCCACGCGCCCGGACGAGCGCGGCCGGGAGCTGCCGCTGGTTCCGCCCACGGTCCGCACCGCCGCCGTCGACCGTGCCGGCAACCTGTGGGTCGCCCTGTCGACGCCGTTCCTCTACGTCTACGATCCATCCGGCGAGAAGATTCGCACGGTCCGCCTGCAGGCGGCGGGCGTCATTCACCCGTCGAGCCTGCACTTCCCGGACGACCGGCGGATGCTGGTCGCCCCCGGATGCTACGAATTCACCGTGTGGTGACCGGGGCGGGACCCCGCGGCTCACCGCGAGCGCCGTCCCGGCGCGCCCGCGCGACGGACTGTCCGCGTCCGTTGCCTCATGAGTGGGCCCCCTGCTATCATTGGCTGTTTGTTCGGTCGCCGAGGGTGGTCGCCTTGTCGGATCGCATCGGCTACGGGACAGGCGGGCTCGAAGCGCGTCGGCGGCAGGAGAGAGAATGCCGGGCGAGCGGGAGCCGTTCGTATCGGGGTCCCTGCGGCATCTGCAGGACAATATCCGCAGGGCCGGACCGGCGGCGACGGCCAGCTATTCGTTGATCGGAGCCATTCTCCTGCTCGGCGGCGGAGGACATCTGCTGGACCGCTGGCAGGGAACGGAACCCTGGGGCCTGTTGACGGGTCTGCTGGCCGGGCTGGTCGTCGGCTTCTACGAACTGGCAAAGACGGTCTGGAAGCGGTGACCGAATGGGGACGGTCTGGACAGCGGCCGTGATTCTGGCCGCCGGAAGCGCACTGGTTGCGCTGGCGGTGTCCGATGCGGCGGTCGAAATCCTGCTCGGATTGCTGGCTCCGCTCGCGGTCACCCTCGGCTCGTGGCGGATGATGGAACGTGCGTACCGACGTAGTCCGGAACAGTTGGCGCGATTGATGGTCCGCGCGTTCGTGGGCAAGCTCGTGTTGTTCGGCATCTACGTCACCCTGGCCGTCGGCGTGCTCGCGCTGGATGCAGCGTGGTTCATCGGCAGCTTCGCCATATCGTTCGTGGTCCTGCACCTCGCGGAGGCGGTGGAACTGCAACGCCTGTTCACCGGTTGATCGCACGCGAGCCGGCGGGACCGGGACCTTCACGAACTCGACTTCGACAGACGCATGCAGCAACCCGACCATACCGAACCGACGGAACAGGCCGGCGAGCACGCCGAAGCCGCCGAGCACGCGGCCGAGGGATTCGATGCCGGCGAGGTGATCATCGAGCACGTCGCCAACAGCTCGTTCGAGCACCCGATCCTGCACCTGCCCGTGCTCTTCGGCATCGACTTCTCGGTGACGAAGCACGTCTTCATGCTCCTCTTCGTCGCGACCGCCGTGTTCCTGCTGATCACGACGACGGTGCGGCGCTACCTGCGGCAGGACCGGCTCGTTCCCGGCGGCTTCATGAACGCCCTGGAGTTCATCGTCGAGTTCATCCGCGATTCGATCGTGCTGCCCAACGTGGGCGCGAAGTACGTCAGGACCTGGGCGCCGCTCGTGCTTACCTTCTTCTTCTTCATACTGGCGGCGAACGTGGTCGGCCTGATCCCGATCTTCGAGGTAGTCGGCCTGATCGACCACTACGTGCTGCACACGGGCGAGCACTCTCTGGTCAAGAACGTCATCCACGGCGGGACCACCGCGACGGCCAACTTCAACGTCACCGCGGCGCTCGCCACGATCACGTTCATCTCGATCATCATCGCCGGCACCCTGGCCCACGGCTTCATCAAGCACTGGATCAACCTGGTCCCTCACGGTCTCGCGTGGCCTCTCTACATCCTGCTGATCCCGATTGAGGTCATGGGCATGTTCGTGAAGCCCTTCGCGCTGACCATGCGTCTGGCCGCCAACATGACCGGCGGCCACATCGCGATCCTGGCCATCCTGTCTTTCGTCTTCCTGTTCACCGAGTTGTTCGAGAGCGCGCTGGCCGGCATCAGCGTCGGGGTCCTGGTCTCGGTCCCGCTGGCCGTCGGCATCAACGCGCTCGAGATCATCGTGGTTCTCGTCCAGGCGTACGTCTTCACCCTGTTGTCGGCCGTGTTCATCGGCATGGCCATCAACGTGCACCACTAAGCGAAACGCATCGCACACGGAGGTTACCTGCATGGAGGTTCTGCATTACTTCGGCGCCGCAATCGGACTCGGGCTGATCGTCATCGGCGCGGGCTTGGGTATCGGGCGCTTCGCCGCCGCCGCCGCCGAGGGCATCGCCCGCCAGCCGAACGCGGCCGCGCAGATCACGGGCGCCGTGAACCTGCCCCTCTTCCTGCTGGAAGGCGTCGCGATTCTGGCCGAGGTCTTCGTGCTGCTGGTCGTCCTGCTCCGCTAGAGGACCCACAATGGACAACCCGCTCGTCCAGCCCGATCCGGGGCTGTTCTTCTGGACCATCGCGGTCTTCCTGGTACTGCTGTTCCTGCTGCGGAAATTCGCGTGGGGGCCGCTCCTTGCGGCGCTCGAGGAACGGAAGGCCGGGATCCGCAAGTCACTCGACGACGCCGACACCGCCAAGCGGGAGCTGGCGGAGCTGCAGTCGACGACCAGCGCCCTCATCGGCAAGGCCCGCACCGAAGCCGACGCCATCCTGTCGGAGGCACGGGCGGACGGTGCGAAAATCCGACAGGAACTGCGTGACCTCGCGCAACAGGAAGCGCAGGCAATCAAGCGCGACGCTCAGCAACAGATCCAGTTGGAACGGGACCGTACCGTTTCCGAGCTTCGCCGGGAGGCGGTGGAGCTGTCGGTGATGATTGCCTCGAAGCTCATCCGCCGGAACCTCACCCAGGAAGACAACGCGGCGCTCATCGACGACGCGCTGCAGCAGGTCGACTCCAACCGCCTTCAATGAGGCAGCACCGCCGCCCCCTGATGCGGGGCGGCGGCCGCCGCCCGGCTCAGCGACCCGTTGGCATCGCTGAGCACCATGCGGTCAGCGACGGCAGGCATTCCCGTCGCGCAGCATCACTCACTCTGCAACGGAGCCGTCCCCGTACCTTTGCGCCCCAACAAGGGCGCCGGTCTGGAAGACACCTCTGTGCAGACCTGACGGTCGCATTGAGCGTATCGCCGGGTGAGCTTCCTGCGGCGCGCAGGACTCTCGCTGGATCGAGCGTCCGGAAGAAAGTCCAGGCTTACCGGAGTGCGGCGGTCGACACGGCGGAGCCGAACATGTCGGCGGCGATCTGCGCGTGGTCGAACAGGACCTGGGGGTAGACGCCGAACAGAAGGGAACCGACGACGGCAATGACCAGTGCGGTCGCCATGGCGGGACTGATCACGATGTCCGAGCCGGCCGTCTCGTCCTTCAGCCACATGAAGACGATGACCCGGTAGTAGTAGTAGAGCGAGATGACGCTGTTGACGACGAAGATGACGGCGAGCCATACGAAACCCGACTCGATGGCGGCCCCGAACAGCCACAGCTTGCCCATGAATCCAGCGGTCGGCGGAATGCCGCCGAGCGAAAGCATGAAGATCAGCATGGCGACCGCGGCGAAGGGCTTGCGGAGATACAGCCCGCTCAGGTCCTTGAGCTCATCGCCGATGACGTCCTGCCGCCGCAGCATGGCGACCACGGCGAAGGCGCCGAGTTGCATGAACACGTAGACCCAGAGATACACCAGCGCCGCCGCGACCCCGCGCTCCGTCGCCGCCACCACGCCGATCAGGATGTATCCGGCGTGCGCAATGGACGAATAGGCGAGCATGCGCTTGATGTTGCTCTGCGTGATAGCGGCGATGTTGCCCACGGTCATCGTGACCGCGGCCAGCACCCAGAACAGCAGTTGCCAGTCGGCGACCAGACTCGGCAGCCCCTCGATGAAGATCCGCAGAATCATCGCGAACGAAGCGGCCTTCGAGCCCACCGACAGGTACGCCGTCACCGGGGTGGGGGCCCCCTCGTAGACGTCCGGCGCCCACATGTGGAACGGGACCGCCGCGATCTTGAATCCCATCCCGGCGACCAGCAGCACCAGCGCCAGCGACAACATCAGGCTCCGCTCGCCGCCGGCCAGCGCCTCGGCCATGCCGCCGAGGCTGGTCGTACCCGTGGCGCCGTAGAACAGCGACATGCCGTAGAGCAGGATGCCGAGAGAGAACGCGCCGAGCAGGAAGTACTTGACCGACGCCTCGTTCGACCGCTGGTTGGGCTTCAGATACCCCGCCAGGATGTAGAACGAGATGGCCATCGTCTCGAGCCCGATGAAGAGCGTGATCAGGTCGATGCCGCTCGCCATGAACAGCATGCCGAGCGTCGCACAGAGGATGAGGAAGTAGTACTCGCCGGCGCGGACGGCCTCGACGCGCAGGTACGACGGCGACATCAGGACCGTCAGCAGCGCCGACACGATGACGATCACCTTGAAGAACGTCGCGAAACCGTCGACCGCCAGCAGCCCGGCCGAGATCGTCGTGTCCACGCCGGTGAACCCGACGACCGCCGCCCCGGTCACCGCCAGGGTGAGCAGGGTCATGCCCAGGGTCGCCTCTTCGCGCCGCGGAAACAGGAGGTCGACCACGAGGACGAGCAACGCCCCGCCCGTGAGCAGCAACTCGGGCAGCAGGTAATAGAAGTCGGCGGCAGTGAACCCGGCAGGCATGCTTGTTCCTGATGCTCCTCGCGAAAAGGACTAGCGCCCGCCGCCTCGTACCGGCGCCTCGACCAGAACCGGCGTTCCGGCGTCGGCGCGCGCCGGCCCGTCCGCGTCCACCACTACGGCCGCGAAGCGCGGCGTGTAGTCGCTGTTGACGCGCATCATGACGTTATCGACCGAGGTCTCCAGCCGGTCGAGGAACGGCTTCGGATAGAGGCCAATCCAGACCGCCAGCACCAGCAGCGGGACGAACGTGACGAACTCCCGCATGCTGAGGTCCGGCAGGTTCTCGTTCTTGGGATTGTCCACCGT
>JAGWAH010000003.1:72574-88097 GCA_021296515.1 Acidobacteriota bacterium
GCCCAGGTCTTCTGCACGACGAAGACGCCCTGCAGGATCAGGATCTCGCCGATGAACCCGTTCAGGGTCGGCAGCCCGATGGACGACATCGTCATGATGAGAAACACCGCGGCGTACACCGGCATGACCTTCGACAGCCCGCCGTACTCGGCGATGAGCCGGGTATGCCGGCGCTCGTACACGATGCCGACGATGAGGAACAGCGCACCGGTCGAGATGCCGTGGTTGAGCTGCTGCACGATGCTGCCGGTGATGCCCACCGGGGTCAGGGCGAACATGCCCAGCATCACCATCCCCATGTGGCTGACGCTGGAGTAGGCGACCAGACGCTTCCAGTCCCGTTGCGCCATCGCCACCAGGGCCCCGTAGACGATCCCGATGATGGACAGTGCGGCGACCAGCGGCACGAACGCGGCTGTCCCTTCCGGCAGGATCGGCAGGCTGAAACGGATGAAGCCGTACGTCCCCATCTTCAGGAGGACGGCCGCCAGGATGACCGATCCGGCGGTCGGCGCGTCGGTGTGGGCGTCGGGCAGCCAGGTGTGGAACGGGAACATCGGCACCTTGACCGCGAAGCCCAGGAAGACACTGCATGTCCGCCGGGATGCTCAATTGATGGAACTGGGTGACGTCGAACGTGTACACCCCGGTCACGCTGTGGTTGTAGAAGTAGACGGCGAGGATGCCGAGCAGCATGACGACGCTGCCGACCAGCGTGAACAGGAAGAACTTGATGGCGGAGTACAGCCGGTTGTCGCTGCCCCAGATGCCGATCAGGAAGTACATCGGCACCAGCATCACTTCCCAGAACAGGAAGAACAGCAGGAAGTCGAGCGAGACGAACGCGCCGATCATCCCGGTCTGCAGCATCAGCAGGAAGATGTAGTACTCCTTGACCCGCATGGTAATCGCGGTCCAGGACGACAGCACCGCGATGACGCCCATCAGCGTCGTCAGCAGGATCAGGAGCACGCTGAAGCCGTCGACCCCGAGGAAGTACTCCGCGCCGATGGAGGGAATCCACGGCAGGCGCTCCACGAACTGGAAGTCCGGGTTCGCCGTGTCGTAGCGGAACCAGAGCGGCAACGACACCAGGAAGCCGATGACGACGGTCAGGTTGGCGATCCAGCGGATCACGTCCTCCTGCCGCTTCGGCACGAACAGCAGCACGAGCGCGCCGACGAGCGGCGTGAACAGGATCAACGACAGCAGGCTGGAGTCATTACTCATGACAGTGTCTGATTACCGGGCGACGAGGAACCAGGTCACGAACGCGAACACGCCGAGCAGCGTGACGAACGCGTAATTCTGAATCAGGCCGGTCTGCGCCCGGCGGAAAGCGTAGCTGGCCTCCCCGCAGAGCCAGGCGGTCAGGTTGACGAGGCCGTCCACGACGTACTTGTCGAGGACGTGCGACACCCAGGACGCCGCGATGGTCGTCCAGCCGGTCCCGTTGACGGCGCCGTCCACGACCTGGCGATCGACGGTCCACAAGCCACCGGCGCTGCCCATCGTTCCGCGCACGACGGTCGCGTCGTACAGCTCGTCGACGTAGTACTTGTTCGTCAGCACCCGGTGCGGTCCCGCGAGGCTCTCCGCCAGGCGCTCGGCCGCCTCGGGTCGCTCGACGTAGTTCCGGTACGCGAACCAGATGCCGCCGAGGGCGATCAGCACCGAAAACGCCATAAGGCCCAGCTCGCCGAGCAGCGACATGTGGTGAGCCTCCTCGGCGGCGTGCGCGCCCTCCGCCACGAAGCTCGGATGCAGGAAGTGCTCGATCGTCGCCGTCCAGGGCCAGACGGCCTCGAAAGCGATCGGCACGCCGACGAAGCCCGCCAGCATGGCGCCGACCGCCAGCACCACGAGCGGGATCGTCATCCACCGGGGCGACTCGTGCGGACCGTGCCACGCGTGTCCGTGCCCATCCTCGTCGTGACCGTGGTCCTCGGCGCCATGCCCCCACGCCGGGCCGCGATAGGCGCCGAAGAAGGTCATGTTGATGAGCCGGAACATGTAGAACGCGGTCAGCATCGCCGTCACGACGCCCAGGCCCCAGAGCACCTTGTCCGGCACGAAGACACCGTGGTGGAGGTACGTGCGGAACAGGATCTCGTCCTTGCTGAAGAATCCCGAGAACGGCGGGATGCCGGCTATCGCCACCGCGCCGATCGCCATCGTGAGCGCGGTCACCGGCATGTACTGCCGCAACCCGCCCATCCGGCGCATGTCCTGCTCCTCGTTCATCCCGTGGATGACCGAGCCGCTTCCGAGGAAGAGGAGCGCCTTGAAGAAGGCGTGGGTCATGAGGTGAAAAGCGGCCGCGCCGAAGGCGCCGACGCCCGTGGCGAGGAACATGTAGCCGAGCTGCGAGACGGTCGAGTACGCCAGCACCCGCTTGATGTCGGTCTGCACCAGACCGATGGTGGCGGCGACGAGCGCGGTCAGCACGCCGACGATCGCGACGACCTCCATCACCATCGGCGCATGGGTGAACAGCACGGCGTTGCGGCAGACCATGTAGACGCCGGCGGTCACCATCGTCGCCGCATGGATCAAGGCCGATACCGGGGTCGGCCCCTCCATCGCGTCCGGCAGCCAGACGTAGAGCGGAATCTGGGCGCTCTTGCCCGTCGCACCGATGAACAGGAACAGGCAGATGGCCGAGATGACGCCGAATCCGACGGCGGCGGTCTCCACCGGCATGTGCGACGCGGCCTCGGCCACGGCGCGGAAATCGAGCGTGCCGAACGTGAAGAACACCAGGAAGACGCCGAGCACGAAGCCCCAGTCGCCGATCCGGTTGACGATGAACGCCTTCTTGCCCGCGTCCGAGGCGCTCTTCTTCTGGTACCAGTAGCCGATCAGCAGGTACGAGCAGAGGCCGACGCCCTCCCAGCCCACGAACATGACCAGGAAGTTGCTCCCCAGCACCAGGGTGAGCATGAAGAAGCAGAACAGGTTCAGATAGCAGAAGAAGCGCGCGACGCCGCCCCGCGGCTCGTGCTCGATGTAGCCGATGGAGTAGATGTGGATCAGGAACCCGATGCCGGTGACGATGAGCAGCATCATCGCCGACAGCGGATCGAGCGTGAACGACCAGTCCACCGAGAACGAGCCGATGCCGTCGACCGTGTCGAGCGGGATCGGCGGGATCCAGCTCGCCACCGTCACCTGGTGGAAGCGGTCCTCGTCGCCGAGCAGCTCCCAGAAGGCCACGAGGCTGAGCCACAGCGCCCAGCCCATCATGAACGAAGCCAGCACGCCGGCGAGCCGCTTGCCGAAGAAGCGAATCCCCACCAGGCCGTTGATGGCGGCGCCGATGCCGGGCAGGAGCGGGATCAGCCAGATTGATTCCATGACAGCAGGCTCACCAGCGCATGATCTGGATCTCGTCGATGTTCACCGTCTCCTTGTTCCGGTAGAAGGCGATGATGATGCCCAGCCCGACGGCCGCCTCGGCCGCCGCCACCGCGATGACGAAGACGACGAACACCTGTCCGGCGAGATCCTGAAGCTGATCGGACAACGCGATCAGGTTGATGTTGACCGCGTTCAGAATGAGTTCGATCGACATGAAGATGATGATGACGTTGCGCCGTACCAGGACGCCGATCACGCCGATCATGAAGAGCGCGGCCGACAGCAGGCTGTAGTGCAGTGGTGTGATCTCGAGCACGCGCTTCCCTCTACAAGTGCCGCTTGGCCAGGACGATGGCCCCGATCATCGCCACCAGCAGCAGCATCGACGCCAGCTCGAACGGAATCAGGTAGCTCGTGTAGAGCACCCAGCCGAGCTGCTCGGTATTGCAGCTCACGAGCGACCCGCAGTCGGAGAACGGCGTATCCGCGCCCAACCCGCCTCCGGTCGCCGCCGCGCCGTCGCTGCTGACGGTGGAGTAGACGCCGATGGCGATGACCTCGGCGAGCACCGCGCCGGCGAGCAGGGTGCCGGTCCACGGCACGCGGCGCGGATCGGCATAGCGCTCGGGCGCCTTCTTCAGGTTCACGAGCATGACCACGAACAGGTACAGGACGACGATGCCGCCCGCGTACACCAGCACCTGGATGACGGCGACGAACTCCGCGTTCAGCGTGACGTAGAGCACCGCCACGAGCAGGAAGTTCACCACCAAAAACAGCACGCTGTGCACCGCGCTGCGGGCGGAGATCACCGCGATCCCCAGGCCCAGAATCAGCACCGCGAGCGTCCAGAACACAATCGCTTCGGCCATCGGTTACGCCTGCGGGGCTACAACGCGACCTTCAGGATGCCGGTCACCACGAGGTTGCCGATGGCGACCGGGATGAGAACCTTCCACCCGAGCGCCATCAACTGATCGTACCGATAGCGCGGCAGGGTGGCGCGGATCCAGATGAACACGTAGAGGAACAGGAAAATCTTGCCGATGAACCAGATCCAGGGCGGGACGAAGCCGAGGAACGCCAGCGCCGGCACGTTCGGAAACGGCTGCAGCCAGCCCCCGAAGAACATGATGACGACGATCGCCGAGATGACGATCATGTTGGCGTACTCGGCCAGGAAGAACAGCGAGAAGCGCATCCCGCTGTACTCGGTGTGGAACCCGCCGGTCAGCTCCGTCTCGGCCTCCGGCAGATCGAACGGCGCCCGGTTGGTTTCGGCCAGTCCCCCGATGAAGACCAGCATCAGCGCCACGGGCTGCACGAACGCGAACCAGAGCCCCCCCTCCCGCTGCGCCTCCACGATGCCGACCAGGCTGAGCGTGCCGGTGGTCAGGATGACGCTGACCAGCGTCATCGTGACCGCGATCTCGTAGCTGATGAGCTGCGCCGACGCGCGCAGGCTGGCCAGCAGCGGATACTTGCTGTTCGAGGCCCAGCCGCCGAGGATGATCCCGTAGACGCCGATGGAAGTCACCGAGATGATGAACAGCAGGCCGACGTTGATGTCGCTCAGGTAGTAGAACGGATCCGGCCCGAACGGCACCACCGCGAACACCACGAGCGCCGGCACCAGGCTCATGATGGGCGCCAGCGTAAAGACGTACTTGTCCGCCTTCCGCGGCGTGATGTCTTCCTTCAGGATCAGCTTGATGGGATCGGCGATCGCCTGCAGGATGCCGTACGGCCCAACCCGCATCGGGCCGAGACGCGACTGCGCCCACGCGATGACCTTGCGCTCCATCAGGACCAGGAAGGTCACCGCCACCAGCACCGCGTTCAGCAGGACCACGATCTTCGCCAGCGGGACGACGATGGTTTCCAGCATGACCTACCGATCCACCTCGCCGAGCACGATGTCTATCGTGCCGATCAGCGCGACCACGTCGGCCACCAGGTGCCCCGTCACAAGCCGCTTGAGCCCCTGCAGGTTGCAGAACGACGGCGGCCGCACCCGGAACCGGTACGGGTTGGTGGACTTCCCGTCGCTGACGATGAAATAGCCGAGCTCGCCCTTCGGCGACTCGATCGCGTGATACGTCTCGCCGGCCGGCGGCTTGATGAGGCGCGGCACCTTGCCCATGATCGGGCCTTCCGGGATACCTTCGACCGCCTGCCGGACGAGCCGGATCGATTCCCGGAACTCGTCCATCCGGATGAGATATCGATCGTAGGTGTCGCCCCGCGTCCCCAACGGTACGTTGAACTCCAGCTCGTCGTAGGCGGCGTACGGCTCGTCCTTGCGCACGTCGCGCGGCACGCCGGACCCGCGCAGCGGCGGCCCGCACAGACCCAGCCCGATCGCCTCGTCCCCGCTGATGACGCCCACGTCGCGGGTCCGCTTCAGCCAGATCCGGTTGTTGGTCAGCAGCGTCTCGTAGTCGTTCAGCTTGCCTTCCATCAGGTCGCAGAACGACAGCACCTTCTTGTCCCAGCCGGGCGGGATGTCGAGCGGAAGTCCCCCGATGCGCATCGAGTTGTAGGTCAGCCGCGCGCCGCAGAACTCCTCGAACAGATCGAGCACGAACTCGCGCTCCCGAAACGCGTAGAGCAGCACCGTCATCGCACCGATGTCCATCGCGTGCGTGCCCAGCCACAGGCAGTGGCTGGCGATCCGCTGCAGCTCGGCCAGCACCGTCCGGAGGTAGCGGGCCCGGCGCGGGACCTCGATCTGCATCAGCTTCTCGACGGTCTGGCAGTAGCCGAGGTTGTTCGTCGCCGCGGCGACGTAGTCCATTCGGTCGGTCAGCAGGATGATCTGCGTCCAGTCGCGGTTCTCGGACAGCTTCTCGATGCCGCGGTGGATGTAGCCGATCACGCAGTCGGCGTCGATCACCCGCTCGCCGTCCAGCTTGAGGACGACGCGCAGCACGCCGTGCGTGCTCGGGTGCTGCGGACCCATGTTGATGACCAGCTCGTCCGTGTCGAACTGCGTCGTGCTGGCGCGGGGGGCTTCGAGGGTCATCGGCTCGGGTCCTGCGGTCTACTCGATCTCGACGTCGGCATCGGCGCCCGCGCCGGCCTCGTCCGGCAGGTTGCGCACGCGGAGCCAGTCCTGCGGATTCTCCATCAGCAGCTCGCCGGGACCTTCGAGCGGGTAGTCCTTGCGCTGCGGATAGCCCTGCCATTGCTCCGGCATCAGGATCCGCCGCAGGTCCGGATGATTCACGATATCGATGCCGAACTGGTCGTAGACCTCGCGCTCCAGCCAGTCGGCGGCCGGCCAGAGCTGCGTCACCGACTCGACCGGATCCTGCTCTCCGACCCGCACCTTGACGCGAAGCCGGTGCCGGAGCCGGGTCGAGTACAGGCAGTAGACCACGTCGAAGCGCTTCTCGCGCGGCGGCCAGTCGGCGGCGGTCACGTCGGAGCAGTAGTCGAAGGACGTCGAATCGTCGTCCCTGAGGAACCGCATCACGTCGAGCAGCCGGTCCACGGCGACGATGACCGTCCAGTCGCCGACCCAATAGGACACCTGCTGAACCGCGCCCGGTGCGCCGGCCTGCACGGCGGTCACCATCTTCGGCAGCTCCATGCCGTCCGGCGGGGCCTGATCCTCGGGAGCCTTGGGGGGCTCCGGCGGCGCCTTCGGCTTCGGCTTGGGCCGCGGCTTGGGCGCGGGCTTCCTGGCCGCAGCCTCGGCGGCGGGCTTGCCGGCTGCGGCGGGCTTCTCGGCGACCTTGGACCCGGCTCCCGCGGCCCGCGGCCGGGAATCGGCGCCGTCCTGCCCCGACTGCGACTTGGTTTCGTCCGCCATCTATCCGATCCGGCCTGCCGTCAGGCCCAGTCCAGGGCGCCCTTGCGCCACGCGTAGACGTAGCCGACCACCAGGATGAACAGGAACACCAGCATCTCGATCAGGCCGAACAGCGCCAGCTCGTCCATGACGACCGCCCACGGGAACATGAAGACCGTCTCCACGTCGAAGATGACGAAGAGCATCGCCACCAAGTAGTAGCGGACGCTGTACCGGTCGCGGGCGTCGGTCTCAGGCTCGATGCCGCACTCGTACGGCTCGAACTTGACCCGGTTGTAGCGCTTCGTATGCACGAGCTGCGACACCATCAGCGTGAAGATGGCGAAGCCGATGGCCACCAGGATGAACAGGAAGACCGGAATGTAGGCGTCTAGCATCGTCGTCGCGAACCCTTCAAGCGCTGCCGGCTCCGGCTCGTGGCTCCCCTCTGGCTCGTCGCAAGAACACGAGGCACCACGGCGGAAACCGTGCGGGCCGAAAGGGTGCGACGTGCGGTCGAAAATTCGCGCGGATTATTGCACGGGCCCGGAAGGCTGTCAAGAAACCCCGAACGGGCCGCGGAAGCCCCAATCGTCGTGCAACTCCCGTTTTTACAGGGGTTTTCGTAAGGCGACGACCTTGACGGGGCCGGAAAGCAGACCCTATACTGCCGGTGTACGGAATGGCTCCTCAAGGACACGCCTGCGTCACGTTCTCGCTCGCCCTCGCAGTGTTGATCGCCGCCGTCGGGGCGGCCGGGGCCCAGTCGGTGGAACGCCTCATGATCGTCTCCGTGCTCGACGACGACGGGGCGCCGGTCACGGACCTCGACGCGGCCGATTTCGAAATTCGCGAGGACGACGCGGCGCGCGAGGTGCTGCGCGTCGATTCCGCCGGTGCGGGCCGGCAGATCGCCATTCTGGTCGACACGAGCGAGGCGGCGGTGCGAGCGGCGTCCGACTTCCGCCGCGGGCTGTCGGCCTTCATCGACGCCATGCACGGGGACAATCAGATCTCGATCATCTCCTTCGGGGGGCCGCCCCGCATTCTCGCCCCGTCGACGAGCGACGGCGAGCGGCTCCGCGAGGGAGTCGGCAGGATCTTTCCGCAGTCCGGCCAGGCGGCGTACATGCTCGACGCCGTGTACGAGGTCGCCGAGGGATTCGAGCGCCGCGGCGCCGACCGTCCGGTGATGGTCGTGCTGACGACGGAAGGCGCCGACTACAGCAACCGCCGGGCCCGGCAGGTGCTCGAGCGCATCGACGAGAGTGGGGCCGCCGTCTACACGCTGTCCGTGGAGGCCCGCCGCGCCGCTTTCGAAATCGGGCGGCCCACGGGCGGGTTCGGGGGAGGCTTCGACGCCCGCCAGCAGGAGTTCGAGCGGGATCTGGTCCTGTCGCGCGGGACGGCCGGCACCGGCGGGCGGCATCGGGATCTGCTCGCGAGCTCGGCCGTCGAGCGGGCGATGCTCGACCTCGTCGCCGAGCTCCGCAACCAGTACCTGGTCGCCTATTCGCGGCCCGACGCCCTCATTCCGCCGGAGGAGGTCACGGTGACCGTGGACAGGTCCGGGCTCACAGCGCGCGGAATCGTGCTCAGCAGCCAGGGGAACCGTAACCGCTAGGCCCCGGCATCCAACCGGGGCAGCACGGAAGCCGACATGACTCTCCGAGCCACAGCCGCCGCCGCGCTCATCGCAATCGCATGCATCATCGGGTTGGGTGCGGCCGGCGTCCAACCACCCGACACGCCGGCTCAACCGCCGTCGTTCCGGGCCGGTGTCGACGTCGTCTCACTCAACGTGACGGTCACCGATCGGGAAGGGCGCTTCGTCACCGACTTGGACGAATCCAGCTTCCGGATCTACGAGGACGGCGTCCAGCAGGACATCAACTTCTTCACGAGAACGCAGTTGCCGATCGCGCTCGCACTGCTCATCGACACCAGCGCGAGCATGGACGAGAAGATGGCGACGGCGCAGGAGGCGGCCATCGGCTTCGCGCAACGGCTGCGTCCCGAGGACCTCGCCGAGATCGTCGACTTCGACGGCCGCGTCAACATCCTGCAACCGTTCACCAACGACGTGGAGCAGCTCGAGCGCGCCATCCAGCGGACCGCGGCCGGCGGGTCGACCTCCCTCTACAACGCGATCTACATCGCTCTGCGGGAGCTGGCCAAGGCGCCGCTCCGGCAGGCCGACCTGCGGCGCGAGGCGATCATCGTGCTGTCGGACGGCGAGGACACCTCGAGCCTGGTGAGCTTCGACGAGGTCCTGGAGCTGTCGAAGCGCTCGAACACCGCCATCTTCTCCATCGGCCTGCAGTCCGACGAGAGCCGGTCCCGCACCGGCTTCCGCGAAGCGGATTTCGTGCTGCGGCAACTGGCGCAGGAGACCGGCGGACGGGCGTTCTTCCCGGAGAGGATCGAAGAGCTGCCCGCGATCTACCGCCAGATTTCCGACGAGCTCTCCAGCCAGTACTCCGTGGGGTACATCTCCGCGAACCCGCTGCGGAACGGCCAGTGGCGGCGGGTCGTCGTGCGCGTCGACCGCGACGCGGTGTCCGCACGGACCAAGCAGGGCTACTACGCCCCCCGGGGCTGAGACGCCTGACCTGCCGGGAGGGCTACCCATGAACGCCACGCCGCTCGCACTCTATCTGGTGGCGGGCGTGGCCTACGCCGTCCATTTCGGGACCCGCAGCCCCTCCTCCGGACGCATTGCGACAGTGTCGCTGGTGTTCGGAGCCCTCGTGCACACTTTCATCATCGGCATGCAGACGATGCAGGTCGGCCACGTGCCGCTGGTCGGCACCACCGGCGCGATCTCGGCGTTCGTGTGGGTCCTGGCGCTTGCCTATCTCTACACCGAGATGACGACGGACGAACGGGCCATGGGGATCTTCATCGTCCCGCTGATGGTCGTCCTGCAGTTGATTCCGGCCATCAGCAACAACGTGACGGCCCGACCGCCGGTGCTCGAGAGCCGCTGGTTCGAGATCCACGTGTTCTCGCTGCTCGTGGCGTACGCGACGTTCGCTCTCGCCTGCGTGATCAGCGTCACCTACGTGCTCCTGTTCAAGGAGCTCAAGGGCAAGCATCTCGGCGTCTTCTACGCCCGCCTGCCGTCCCTGCAGGTGCTCGACGGCATGAACGGACGCGCGGTCACGTTCGGCTGGGTGTTCCTGACCCTCGGACTGGCGGTCGGCGCCATCTGGCTGGTCCAGGTGCAGCCGGGCGCCGCCGACCCGCGGGTGCAGGCGATGTCCCTGCTCGATCCGAAGATCTTCACCGTGCTGCTCTGCTGGCTGGTGTACACGTTCTCGCTGTACGCGCGGCGGGCGTTCGGCTGGGGAGGACGTCGTGCGGCCTGGCTGTCGACGTTCGGGTTCGCGATCCTGATGCTGAACTTCGTGCCGATAGGGTACTTCGGCACCAGCAGCCACAACTTCTACTGAAAACGACTCCCGGCCCGCGCCGGACACGCGGCATGCATCTGTTTCTGCTCGGGGCGAGCCACCACAGCGCACCGGTCGACCTGCGGGAGCGGATCGACTTCGCCCACCGCGGCATCCCGGAAGCGCTGGCGGCGATCGTGGAGACCACCGGTCTCGCCGAAGTCGTGGTCCTCTCGACCTGCAACCGCGCCGAGATATACGCGCATTCCGAGACTCACGGGCGGCTGGCCGAGGGGCTGGCGGGGTTCATGAGTGCGTTCCACGACGTGCCGGAACCGGAGCTGGCCCCGCACCTCTACAGCCGCCAGGGCGGCGACGCCGCCCGCCACCTGTTCCGCGTGGTCGCCGGGCTGGATTCTCTGGTGGTGGGCGAGCCGCAGATCCTGGGCCAGGTCAAGGATGCCTTCTCCATCGCCGCGGAACGGGGATTCACCGGGGCGGCCCTGAACCGCCTGTTTCACACCTCCTTTACGGTCGGCAAGCGCGTGCGCAGCGAGACCGGGCTCGGCGAGGGCGCGGTCTCGGTCAGCTACGCGGCAATCTCGCTGGCGCGCAAGATATTCGGCGATCTCGCCGGGAGGCGGGCGCTGGTCGTCGGCGCGGGCGAGATGGCGGAACTCACCACCACGCATCTGCGTTCGCAGAACGTCGGGCGGATCGGCGTCGCCAACCGGAGTGCGGCGCGCGCCGCCGTTCTCGCCGCCACGGTAGACGGCGTGGCAGTGCCATGGGAAGAGATCACGGCCGAGCTGACGACCACGGACATCGTGCTCACCGCCACCGGCGCCCCCCGCTGGCTGCTCACCCGCGCACAGGTCGCCGAGGCGATGCGGCCCCGGCGCGACCGACCCCTGTTCATGATCGACATCGGCCTGCCGCGCGACGTCGAACCGTCGGCCAGCGACGTGGAGCAGGTCTTCCTCTACAACATCGACGATCTGCAGTCGATAGTCCGGGAGAACCTGGCGCGGCGGCAGACCCAGGTCGACCGGGCGGAGCTGATGGTGCGCGAGGAGGTCGACGGCTTCATGCGCTGGCTCCGCTCGCGCGGCGCCATTCCCACGGTAGTCGCGCTGCGGAAGCACTTCGAGCGGACGCGGCGGCAGGAGCTGGAGCGGCTCGCGCCCAGGCTGGCCTCGCTGCCGCCGGCGGCCCAGACGCGCGTGGAAGAGGTGACGCGGCTGCTGGTGGAGAAGCTGCTGTCGTCGCCGACCCAGCAGCTCAAGGCCGCGCCGGACGAAGAGGCCGTGGCCGCCGACGCGGACACGCTCAGCCGGCTGTTCGGACTCGACGAGAGAGCGGCCGACGAGCGGCGGCGCACGCTGCGCGATCGCGAGGCCGCGGGTACCGGCGCGGAACCGCCTCCGGCCCCGAGGAACCGGTGAGACGGCTGCGGATCGGGACGCGCGGCAGCCCCCTCGCCCGCTGGCAGGCGGAAGCCGTGGCCGGCGCCCTCGTGCGGGCCGGAGCCCCCGCCGCCGAGCTGGTGCTCATCCGGACCAGCGGCGACCGCCTGCCCTCGAAGCCGATCTCCAGCGCCGGAGGCAAGCGGCTGTTCGTCAAGGAGATCGAAGAAGCGCTCGTCGACGGGCGGGTCGACCTCGCCGTCCACAGCGCCAAGGATCTGCCGGCCGAACGGCTGGCGGGGCTGAACGTGCAGGCGGTGCTGCCGCGCGAGGACGCGCGCGACGCGGTCGTGGCGCCGCGCTCTTGCGAGCGGCCCGCCGCGGACCCGGCAGCGCTCTTCGCACCCGACCGGGCTCCCCGGGTCGGCACCGGCAGCGTGCGCCGAACCGCGCAACTGCGGCACGCGTATCCCCATCTCGAAGTCGCACCGATCCGCGGCAACGTCGGCACGCGGCTCGACAAGCTCGAGGCAGGAGGCTTCGACCTGCTGGTGCTGGCCGCGGCGGGACTGGTGCGGCTGAACCTGGCCGCCCGCATCGCCGTCCGGCTGCCGGTGGACGTCTGCGTCCCGGCCCCCGGACAGGGGATCGTCTGCGCGGAGTATCGCAGCGGCGACCGTGAGACGCGCGATCTGCTCTCAACGATCGCGGATCGCGACGCCTCTGCCGCGCTGGAGGCCGAACGCTCGCTGGTCACTGCGCTGGGCGTGGACTGTCAGGTGCCGCTGGGAGCCGTGACGACGGTCGACGGAGACGATCTGCTCCTGCGCGGCGTCGTCGCCTCGCCGGACGGCGCCAGGCTGGTGCGTCGCGACGCCGCCGGATCGCTGGTGGCCCCCGCCGATCTGGGCGCCCGGGTCGCGGCCGGACTGCTGGCCGGGGGCGCCGGGCCGTTGCTGGAGGCGGCCCGGACCTGATGGCTCGCGAAACACGACCGCTGGCCGGGAAACGCATCCTGGTGACGCGCCCGCACGCGCAGGCCCCCGAGCTGGCCGAGCGGCTGGACGCTCTGGGCGCCGAGTCGATCGAGGCGCCGGCGATCCGCATCGTGCCGCCGGACGACATGCAACCTCTCGACGCCGCGTGCGCCGCCGCGGCTTCGTTCGCCTGGATAGTGTTCACGTCGGCCAACGCCGTCGACGCCTTCCTGCAGCGCTTGGCCGCCGCCGGCGGGTGTGACGGGAGGCTCGCGGGGGTTCGGATCTGCGCCATCGGTCCGGCGACCGGCGCACGGCTCGCACGGCACGGACTGTCCGTGGATCTGGCGCCGTCCGACCATCGCGGCGAAGGCGTGAGCGCTGCGCTCCGGGCAGCGCTGGATCTGCGCGGGACGCGCATCCTGCTGCCGCGGGCGGACATCGCACGGCCGCATCTGCCCGACGCATTGCGGGCGGCGGGGGCCGAGGTGACGGAGGTCACCGCGTACCGTACGGTGGCCGCGACCGCATGGCCGGGGGCCGCCGTGCGCGAGCTGCTCGACCGGCGCGGGATCGATGCGGTGACGTTCACCAGCGCGTCTGCCGTGCGCGCCGTCGCGCAATCGCTCGGCGCGGTGCAGGCCGTCGAGCTGTTGCGCCCGACCGTCGTGGCGGCGATCGGTCCGGTCACGGCCCGGGCCGCGGGGCAGCTCGGGGTGGAGACGACGGTGATGCCGTCCACATACACTACGCAGGCGCTCGCGGAGGCGCTCGCGGACCATTTCACCGGAACGCCGGCAGCGCACTCCGCCTGAATCGGGAACCATGCCATGACTGCCACCGCTGCTTCCTCACCCCCGGGCGCCGCGCGGAAGCGGGCCCCCGACGAAACGCTGGACCTGCGCCGCCGCCCCCGGCGCCTGCGCCGCTCTGCCGCGATCCGCGGCATGGTGCGCGAGACGCGGCTCTCCCCCGAAGGGCTGGTCTATCCGCTGTTCGTCTGCGAGGGCGAGGGCGTGCGGCGGGAGGTGCCGTCGATGCCGGGCGTGTACCAGTTGTCGGTCGATCAGGCCGTCGCCGAGACGGCCGCCGCCGCAGGAGACGGCGTGCGGTCGGTCCTGCTCTTCGGCCTGCCGCACGACGAGGACAAGGACGAGATCGGCAGCCCGGCGGACGACCCCGGCGCGCCGGTCCAGGCCGCGATCCGGGCCATCAAGGACGAGACGCCGGACGTGCTGGTCGTGACCGACGTATGCCTCTGCGAGTACACGTCTCACGGGCACTGCGGCATCGTCGACGGCGACGTCATCGTCAACGACGCCACGGTCGACCGGCTCGCCCGCACGGCCGTCTCGCACGCGGAAGCGGGGGCCGACGTGGTCGCCCCCTCCGACATGATGGACGGGCGGGTCGGCGCGATCCGCGAGGCGCTCGACGCCGCGCGCTTCGCGGACGTCGCGATCATGAGCTACGCCGCCAAGTACTGCTCGGCCTACTACGGTCCGTTCCGCGACGCGGCCGACTCGGCGCCCGCGTTCGGCGACCGGCGGACCCACCAGATGGATCCGGCCAACGTGGAGGAGGCCTTGCGCGAGGTGGCGCTCGATCTGGAGGAGGGCGCCGACATCGTCATGGTGAAGCCGGCACTCCACTATCTGGACGTCATCGCGCGGGTCAAGGAGGAGTTCGGCTGCCCGACGGCGGCCTACCACGTCAGCGGCGAGTACGCCATGCTGAAAGCGGCCGCCCGCAACGGCTGGCTGGACGAGGAGCGGGCGATGCGCGAAGTGCTGACCGCGATCACGCGCGCCGGGGCGGACATCGTCATCACCTACTACGCGCGAGTGGCCGCTCGCCTGCTGGGCTGATGGACACCGGGAGTCCAGCGGGCGTAATCTGACCGCCGTTCCCGATGCACGCTACTGCCCTCCGAATTGCGCCGCGCCTCTGGCTGGCCATATGTCTGGCTGCCTGCGGTCCGGATTCCTCGCCGGGGCCGGCCCCCGGCGAGGAATCCGCCGCCGTGTCCGAGCCCGACGTGGAGTGGTTCGTGGACCGGGCCGCCGAGACCGGACTCGACTTCGTGCACTTTAACGGGATGACCGGCAGGTTCTACCAGCCCGAGATGGCCGGACCGGGCGCTGGCCTGTTCGACTACGACAACGACGGCGACCTCGACGTGTACCTGGTGCAGGGAGATCGGCTGGGCGACGGCGAACCGCTGCTTCCGCCGCCCGCGGATCAGCCGCCCGGTGACCGGCTCTACCGCAACGATCTGGAGGTCGCGGCCGACGGCGAGCGCCGGCTCCGGTTCACCGACGTGACCGCCGAGGCGGGCATCGCCGTGCGCGGCTACGGCATGGGCGTGGCGGCCGGCGACATGGACAACGACGGCTGGACCGACCTGTACCTGACCCGCTTCGGACGCAACCGCATGCTCCGCAACCGGGGAGACGGCACCTTCGAGGACGTCACCGAACGGAGCGGCACAGGCGATCCCGGATGGGGGGTTCCGGCGTCGTTCTTCGACTACGACCGGGACGGCCGGCTCGATCTGTTCGTCGGCAACTACCTCGGCTACACGCTGGC
>JAGWAH010000033.1:0-546 GCA_021296515.1 Acidobacteriota bacterium
AACGGCCGGGCGAGCGCGCCGCCGGGCAGCGGCTGCATCATCGGCGTCTCGACCTCGAGGTAGTCCCGCGCGTCGAGGAACCTGCGGACGGCCCGGATGACGCGGTTGCGCGTCTCGAAGACCTGCCGGGACGCCGGGTTGACGATGAGGTCGAGATAACGCTGCCGGTAGCGGGTCTCGACGTCCGTCAGCTCGTTCCACTTCTCCGGCAGCGGCTCGAAGCACTTGGCGAGGAACTCCAGGCGATCGGCCCAGACGGTCAGCTCGTCCGTCCGCGTGCGGAAGACGCGGCCCGCCACGCCGACGAGATCGCCGACGTCGAGCAGCTTGAACAGGTCGAAGTCCCGCGAACTGACCGAGTCCTTTCGGACGTAGGCCTGCAGGCGCTCCTTGCCATCCGAGAGTACGAGGAAGTTCGCCTTCCCGAAGCTGCGAATCGCGACGATGCGACCGGTGGTGACAACCTCCGGGCGCGCGCCCTCCAGTTCCTCCGCCGATCGATTCCGGTGTGCGTCGACGATTGAAGCTACATTAGCGGATCGCTCG
>JAGWAH010000033.1:636-19746 GCA_021296515.1 Acidobacteriota bacterium
CAAACAGAATCTCTCCGTCTTCTCTGCGCTCGAATCTGTCGATGTCGGATTGACCGGCAAGGAGCTCCTCCACATACTGCCGGCGTCTCTCGGGATCCAGATCCCGGCGCAGTTTCGTCGACTTCAAGATGGCATCGAGGGATCTACAGCCCTGGGGAAACCTCGGGTCCCTCTGCGCCTTCCTGAGCAACTTGCGAACCCTGGTCCGTGCATCCGCATCGCTGATCGGGCTTCCTGCGCCCGGCGTGCCCGTTCGCTGCTTCGCGTGTCTGCGTCGGTTCTCGTCGACGCGCTCCCTCAACGCATAGTGACTCCGCCCGCCCTTCCCCTCTCTCCGAACGACGTCGGAATGGTGTCGGACGAGGAGGCCTTCCACCTGTTCCTGGTCCAGTCCGCTCTCCTTCGCGAGACCCTTGACGGTCCTCCCGAACTTGTACTTGGGGTTCTCGAGCGCCGAACGCACACGGGCCCACACCTCGGCGTCGCTGGTCTGTTCACCCACGCTCGTGGCACCCTGCCCGCCGGCTTCGACTCCCATCACGTGCCCAGCGCGCTGCTCCGGTCGCGCTCTTCCGTGACCGCGCGCCGCACGGCGTCGAGCACGCCGTTGACGAAGGAGACCGCGCGCTCGCCGCTGAAGGTCTTCGCCAGCTCCAGCGCTTCGTTGATGACGACCGCCGCCGGCGTCCGTTCGAACAGCAGCTCGTAGACGGCCAGGCGCATGATGAGCCGGTCGACGACGGCCAGGCGCTCCGACCGCCAGTTGTCGATGTGTCGCGCGATCAGCGCGTCGATCTCCGGCAACGCAGCCACGGCGCCGCGCGCGAGGCCGACCGCGAGCTCCCGCCGGGGGGCCGGAGCCGGATGCACCGTCCAGAACAGGTCGAGCGCGTCGTCGAGGTCGCCGGCCCCGATGCGGCCGACGTCCCACTGGTACAGCAACTGGAGGGCGGTCTCGCGAGCCCTGTGGCGCTCGCGCGAGTTGTCCGTTCGGGACTCCCCGGCGCCGAACACTCCCTCCGGCGTATCGAGAGTCCGATGCAGCGACTGGAGCGCCGCCTCCCGAACCGGCCGGCGCCCCGGTTGCGCTCCCGCGACCGTCCCGTGCCCGCGAGCCCCATGCCCGGGTGTCCCGAGGCTCTCACGGGGGACCTCCGTCGGGCTTCCGGGCGCGCGGGCGGCGCGAGACGGCTCTTGACGCGGTGGACGGTCGGAAGAAGCTCCCGGCACGCCCCGAGCGACGCGCTTCACCAGGCGCGGCCGCTCCCCGGATGCCGGGCGGGACGACGCGGCGCGAGGCTGTTCGCCGGACGCCGGGACGGGGCACCGGCCTGCGTCCTCCAGCCAGAAGCACCCCTCGGAATCCTTGAGCAGCTCTCCCCCGACCAGCAACGCAGTCTCGTCGAAGGACTTGATCCTGCGCGGGCTCTCCTGCGGGTCGACAGCGGTCAGCACGACGCAGTACGGCTTGACGCCTCTCTCGATCTCCTGCACGTGCGCGTGCCGCTCGCGGTCGCCCGGATCGGCCGGGTCAGGAAGCCCGCTGTCCGTAATCCGGACGCAGCGCCGCCCCTTCAACGTCCCGAGCTCGTCGTCCCAGACGCGCAGGTAGACATGGCCGGTCGATGGCGAGATCGCCCCCCCCGACCACCCGGTGTCGACAAGGGGCGCGCCGAGGCGATCCCTGAAGAAACTGGAGATCGTCATCGCGTTCCTTCACAATCGACGGTCACGCCCCGGCCGGGTGCGCCCCCGGCAGCGAGCCGAGGACGTTGGCCAACTGCACGGCGGCCAATGCGGCTTCGCGTCCCTTGTTCGAAGGCCCGTCGCCGGCGCGCGCGGCGGCCTCTTCCAGGGTGTTCGTGGTCAGCACCCCGAACGTCATCGGCACGCCGGTCGCCTGCGACGCCGCAGCGATCGCGTGCGCGACCGCGGATGCCAGATAGTCGAAGTGCGGCGTCTCTCCCCGCACGATGCAGCCGAGGCAGACGACCGCGTCGAAGCGTCCGGACTCCGCGGCGCGGCGCGCGGCAAGCGGAATCTCGAAAGCGCCCGGCACCTCGATCACCGTCGTCGAGCCGGCGCCCTCTGTCCCCGCGCCGCGCGCGCCCGCATCGCGGAGCGCCTCCAGGGCGCCATCGCACAGGGCGGCGGTAACCGCGCGATGGTACGCGGACACTACGAGGCCGACCCGCAAGCCCGACGCGTCGGTCGCCCCCTCGATGACAGGGGTGTCTCTCATGAGCCGGTAAACCGGGGCCGGCGCTTCTCGAGAAACGCGCGCGTACCTTCGCCCCAGTCGCTCGTCGCGGCGGCCAGCCCGAACAGGCTCGCCTCGTGAGCGCACCCGTCGGCGAGCGTCATCCCGAGCCCGTCGCGGACGGACGCCAGTATGCAGCGCACGGCGACGGGGGCCTGGGCGGCGATCCGCTGCGCGAGCTCCATCGTCCTCGCCATCAGGTCGGCCCGCGGCACGACACGGTTCACCAGCCCGATCCGCCAGGCCTCCTGCGCGTCGATGGGATCGCCGGTCAGGGTCATCTCCAGTGCTCGTCCGGCGCCGACCAACCGCGGCAACCGCTGCGTGCCGCCGTAGCCGGGCAACAGGCCGAGCCCGATCTCCGGCTGGCCGAGCTTCGCCGTATCGGCCGCGATGCGCAGCGTGCAGGCCATGGCCAGCTCGCAGCCGCCGCCCAGCGCGTAGCCGTTCACGGCCGCGATGACCGGCTTGCCCATCCGCTCCAGCGCGTGGCACAACGCGTGCCCGCGGGCCGCCAGCGCCTCGGCGGTGACCGGATTCAGCTCCGCCAGCTCGCGAATGTCGGCTCCGGCGATGAACGCCTTGTCCCCGGCGCCGGTCAGAATCACCACCCGCACCTCGTCGTCGGCGGTCAGCCGGCTCACCGCGCCCTCCAGCTCGGTGATCGTCCGGTTGTTCAGTGCGTTCAGCACCGCGGGCCGCGTGACGGTGAGCACGGCCACGGCCCCGTCGCGCTCGATGGTCAGGTTCTCATCCGGCATGGCGTCTGGTTCGAACGGCAAGAACTATACTCCACGCCCACACCAGCCCGGCGCCGGCTGCCGATCCCAGCGCATCCGCCGCCACGTCCCGCAGCTCGGGCGTCCGGCCGGGCACGAACGACTGGTGGAACTCGTCGGTCACTCCGTAGGCGGCGCCCAGGGCGGCGGCCAGCAGCGCGCCGCCGATGCTGACCCGGGCCCACTCCGCTCCGGCCACGCCCCGCAGCATCGCCGCCCCGAGCGAACCGTACGCCAGGAAGTGCGCGGTGACGTCGGACACCGAGCCGGGCAATCTCGGCGGCGACGGTGTGCCGGACACGAACCAGATGGCGGCCATCAGACCGGCCGCCGGCCCCCAGGCCCACAACAACCCCCGCAACCGACCCGGAGCTGCGCCTCGCCGGACGGTCATAGCGGGAACGGATACATCAGCCAGGCGAGCACCGTGGCCGCCAGCACGAAGCCGGCGAACAGCACCCCACCGAAACGCGCCTGCTCTGCCGGCTCGTCGCGCATCAGGACGGAGAAGACCAGCGAGACGAAGCCGGCGAACAGCACCATCAGGATGAAATGGCTGGCCATCCCGCCGCCTACTTCCTGCCCTGGGCGATGTCGAACGCGTCCATGACGACCAGGACGTTCAGGAGCCCGGAGACGATGAGAAACGTGTTGCCGTACTCGTAGGTGCCGGCCGCCGCGTCGCCGCCCCCGGCGCCGAACGCAAGCGCGAGCAGGTAGGGGACCCCGATGCCGAGATCGGCCAGTCCGGCCAGCGCGACCAGGGGCTGCGACGGATCGATGGCGAACAGCTCCCCGTCGAGACCGAGTCCGATCATGAACATGAGGGGCAGCGCCAGGAGGAACACGATTCCCTTGGACCCACGCCCCTGCCAGAGATGCCCGGCGCCGGGCAACGCCCAGGCGACGGCGCAGATCACGGCGACGCGGCCCGGATCGGCCGACTGCGGACGGTTGCGCATCACCTCTAGTGTACCCTTCCGCGAATCACGCCGGCCACGAACGCGCAGGAGGCCGCACCGAGCGGAACCGCGGACGCCGCGCGACCGACATTGCCGGGATCGACCAGCCCCCCCGCCTCGAGCAGCACGGTCGCCGCGGTCGGCAGCGCCGCCGCCGCCAGCACGAGCGCCGCAGCCCGGCCGCGGAAAGACCGGACGACGAGCAGGCCGTGCGCGACCTTGCGGTCGCGTTGGGAGTTTCGCCGGCGCCAGACTCCCGCGGCGCAGACGCCGAGCAGCGCCCCTCCGTAGAGCCCGGCGCACCGCCCGCAGACCGGGAACTGCACCCCCCATGGATGGAAGGACCGATCCGCGCGCTGATGGCAGATGGCGCTCGCGGCGAGGTAGACCATGCTGCCCGCGAGCAGCGCAACTCCCTCCGCGCCGTGGCGCAACGCGTACGGCGTCGCCGCCAGCGCCGCGCTCCAGAGCACGACGCCCGCGATCAACCCGCACAGCAGCACCCTAGAACGCGAGCGCATCGAAGTGGGTCAGGCGCCGAAAGGCATCGAACCGGGCGCGGACGTCCTCGTCGGTCAGGGTGAGCAGCCGGCCGAGGCCGAAGTCCTCCACCGACAGCGAAGCCATCGCACTGCCGCAGATGGCCGCCCGCACGACCGCGTCGTCGGAGAGGTCGCCCGCCGCGGCGAGGTACCCGATGAAGCCGCCCGCGAAAGTGTCTCCGGCCCCGGTCGGGTCGCAGACCTCCTCGAGCGGCATCCCCGGCGCGGCGAAAAAGTCGTCCCCCCGCGTCAACAGCACGCCATGCTCGCCGCGCTTGACGATCACGCGCCGGGGACCCATGGCGCGGATCTCGCGCGCCGCCTTCACCAGGTTCGCCTTCCCGCTCAGTTGCCGCGCCTCCTCGTCGTTGATCACCACCGCGTCCACGCGGCGCAGGACCTGGCGCAGCTCGGCCGGGGTCCCGTCGATCCAGTAGTTCATCGTATCGAGAGCGACGAACCGCGGCGCTTCGACCTGGTCGAGGACCTCCATCTGCAGCGCCGGATGGATGTTGGCGAGAAACACCACCGGCGTGGAACGGAAGCGCTCCGGCACGCGCGGCGAGAAGTCCTCGAACACGTTCAGATGCGTGTAGATCGTCTCGCGCGTGTTCAGGTCGAGCTTGTACTCCCCCTTCCAGCGGAAGGTGTCGCCCGGCACGCGCTGCAGGCCTTCGAGGTCGATCCGCCGGCCGCCGAAAACCTGCATGTGGCGCTCGTCGAAGTCCTCTCCCACCACCGCCACGAGACGCACGTCGCTGAAGAACGACGCGGCGATGCTGAAGAAGGTCGCTGCGCCGCCGACCACGCGGGATACCTCGCCGAAGGGCGTCCGGATTGAGTCGAAGGCGACCGAACCGACGGTCAGCACCGGCTGGGTCATGGCAGGTACCTGCCGATGAGCGGCGCCAGCTCGGCGCGGGTCTCGGAAGGAATCGCCTCGGGCCGCGTGATGATCGCGGTCGCCAGCGCCGTGCCGCACTCGCATCCGCGTTCGACCGGCAGGTGCGACACCAGCTCGGCGATCGTCTTCTGCGCGGTCACGGCGTTCGCCTGCAGAGTCTCGATGACCATCTCGACGGTCACCTCGTCGTGCTCGGGATGCCAGCAGTCGTAGTCGGTGACGAGGGCGAGCGTCGCGAAGCAGATCTCCGCCTCCCGCGCCAGCTTCGCCTCCTGCAGGTTGGTCATGCCGATCACGTCCATGTTCCACGAGCGGTACAGGCGCGACTCGGCGAGGGTGGAGAACTGCGGGCCCTCCATGCAGACGTAGGCGCCTCCGCGATGCACGGTGGCGCCTACGCGGTCCGCCGCGTCGGCGGCCAGCCGGCTGAGGGCCGCGCAGACCGGGTGCGCGAGCGAGACGTGCGCGGCGATGCCCCGCCCGAAGAACGTGCCGATGCGTCCCCGCGTGCGGTCCAGAAACTGGTCGGGAACGACGATGTCCTGCGGCCGGTAACGCTCCTGCAGACTCCCGACGGCGCTCGCGGACACGAGCCACTCGACACCGAGCGTCTTCATGCCGAAGACGTTCGCCCGGAAGTTGAGCTCCGACGGGAGGATGCGGTGCCCGGCGCCGTGACGCGCGAGGAACGCGACGCGCCGCCCCGCGAGAGTGCCCACCACGTAGGGAGCGGAGGGCGCCCCGAAGGGAGTTGCGACTTCGCGTTCCTCGCGGTCCGTGAGCCCGGCCATATCGTACAGCCCGCTCCCGCCGATGATGCCGATGCGTATCCGTTCGTCAGCGTGCATGATGCGCAGCCTGCGCGCTCCTCTCCTGCTTGAGCTCGACGAGGACGCCGTGCGCGCTGGAAGGATGCACGAAGGCGACCAGCGCCCCCTCAGCCCCATCGCGCGGCGTCTCGTCGATCAGCCTGACCCCGCGCGCCTTCAGCCGCGCCAGAGCCGCCGCGATGTCGTCGACCCGCAGCGTGATGTGGTGTATCCCGGCGCCGCGGCGGGTCACGAAGCGCCGGATGGGCGACTCGTCCGTCGTCGCCTCGAGCAGCTCCAGCGCGGCCGCTCCGACGCGCACGAAATGCGCGCGCACACCCTGCGACGGGACGTCCTCCGTCGCGTCGACCTCCAGGCCGAGGGCGTCCGTATAGAATGCGAGCGCCGCGTCGAGGTCGTCCACCGCGATTCCGATGTGGTCCAGCACCGCCTTCATGAGTCCGGCCCCTCCTGCACGAAACGCCGCACGAGATCGCCCGCGGCCGCATACGGATCGCTCTCGCGGGCCGCGATGGCGGCGATGGCGTCGTCGAGATCCTGCCCCTCCCGGATACGCGCCACGATCCGCCCGACCAGGATCGCCTCCAGCCTCGCGCGCGCCCGGCGCCGCGCACGGTCCGCGGCGGCGAGCCCCCGATCCGCGAAGCGGCGCACGGCGGCGATGGCGTCATCGACGCCTTCCCCGGTCGCCGCGCAGGTCTTGACCACCGGCGGCCGCCACCGGTTCGTCCCGGGTTCGCGCAGCGAGAGCATCCCCTCGATCTCCGCGACCGCGCGGTCGGCGCCGTCGCGGTCAGCCTTGTTCACTACGAACACGTCGGCAATCTCCATGATGCCGGCCTTGATCGCCTGCACGTCGTCGCCGCTGCCGGGAGCGAGGACCACCACCGAAACGTCGGCGATCCGGCTGACGTCGATCTCGCCCTGGCCGACGCCGACCGTTTCGATCAGCACGACGTCGATCCCCGCCGCGTCCAGGACGATCCGCGCATCGTCGGTCGCTCGCGCCAAGCCGCCGAGCTGCCCGCGGGTCGCCATGCTGCGCACGAATACGCCGCCGTCCCCCGCGTGGCCCTGCATCCGGATGCGGTCCCCGAGAATGGCGCCGCCGCTGAACGGGCTGGTCGGGTCCACGGCCAGGATCCCGACCCGCAGGCTCTCCCGGCGCAAGGCGGCGGTCAGGCGGTCGACCAGCGTGCTCTTGCCGACCCCCGGCGCCCCGGTGAGGCCCACGGCCAGAGCGCGCCCCGTCCGCCCGAACAGCCGGCCGACCAGGGCGGCCGACCCGGCGTCCTCCCGCTCCACCACGGATATCGCGCGTGCGATCGCGCGAAAATCTCCGGCCAGCACGCGTTCCGCGAGATCCATCAGGTCGGCGTCCTGCGAGCGGCGTCAGCCCAGATACTGCCGCGCGATCACCAGCCGCTGGATCTCGCTCGTGCCTTCGCCGATGGTCAGCAGCTTCACGTCCCGGTAGAGCTTCTCGGCCGGATAGTCCTTCACGAAACCGTACCCGCCGTGAATCTGGACGCATTCGCCGGCTGCACGCACCGCGACCTCGCTGGCGTAGAGCTTGGCCATCGACGACTCGCGCGTCGTCGGCCGCCCCTGGTCCTTGAGGAACGCCGCGCGGTAGGTCAGAAGCCTGGCCGCATCGATCCCGACGGCCATGTCGGCCAGCTTCCATTGAATGGCCTGGAAGCTCGCGAGCGGCCGGCCGAACTGCGTCCGCTCCGCGGCGTGGCGGCGGGCGGCGTCGAAGGCGCCCTGGGCCAGCCCGACGGCGAGGGCGGCGATGCCGATGCGGCCTGCGTCGAGCACCGCCATGGCGTCGGCGAATCCGCGACCCTCGCCGCCCAGCAGGTGATCGCGCGGCACCCGGCATCCGTCCAGGCGCGTGTCCGCGGTGGTGCTCGCGCGCATGCCGAGCTTGCTCTCCTTGCGGCCTGCCGACAGGCCGGGCGTGCCGCGCTCGACGACGAAGGCCGAGATGCCGTGCCGGCGTGCGGTCGGGTCGGTGACCGCCATCACCACGGTCAGCCCGGCGAGGCCCGCATGGGTCGTAAACGTCTTCGTGCCGTCCAGGACCCAGTCGTCGCCGTCGGCCCGGGCGCGCGCGCGCAGGCTGCCCGCGTCACTGCCCGCACCGGGCTCCGTCAGCGCCCAGGCCCCCAGGTACTCGCCGCGGGCCAGCGGCGTCAGCCAGCGCTCCTTCTGCGCCTCGGATCCGAACATCCCGACGTGCGCGGCGGCCAGCCCGTTGTGCGCGGCGACCGTCAGGGCGATCGTCGGATCGACGCGCGCGAGCTCCTCGATGCAGATGCAGTACTCGACCGCCGAGAGCCCGGCGCCTCCGTAACGGGCCGGGAACTGGATGCCCAGCAACCCCAGCTCGGCAAGCTGCGCCAGGAGCTCGACGGGAAACGCCTGCGCCTCGTCCCAGTCCGTCACGTGCGGCGCAATCTCCCGCTCCGCGAACTCGCGCACCGCCCGGCGCGTCACCTCCTCCGCTTCGGTGGGGCGAAAGTCCATTGGCCGTCGAGACTCTATCATGCGCGGCCGCGCCGACCCGCCAGGCCGCCGCGCTGCCCCCGGCCCTTCCAACTGTCGATAATAGGAAGGACATGCACGACCGCCGCGCCGGCCACCGGCTGTCCTTCGCGCTGCTTCTGCTCCTCGGCGCCGGCGCCGGCCCGGCATCCGCCGATCTCACCGTCTTCGCCGGACATGCGACGCCGGACCGCGTGACGCGGGGAGCCGCCCTCGGAATCTCTCTGCGGCCGGTCGGTCTGGAGTTCGAGTACGCCGGAATGCCCTCGGCCGGATCCGACTCCGACCCGGCGCGGCAGACGGGACTGTTCAACCTGGTCTTCGGCGCGCCCCTGGACCGACACCGCCGACTCGCGCTCTACGGCGCCGTCGGCGGCGGATTGTACCGCGACCGCACCGGGACGCACGCGCGGACCAATCTGGCCGCGGGCGCAGGCGCCGGCGTCAACATCTCGCTCCGCGGACCGCTTCGTCTCCGGATCGACTACCGGCTGCTGGTGCTGCGAGGGGCACGGGTGGACCGCCGCCCGCGGCGGGTGTACGTCGGTCTCAACCTGCCGTTCTGACCGCAGCGATCGCTGAGAACCGCGTCCTCCTGCGGGCCAGCGGGCCGCTCCCGTCCATCAGCCCGGATCTTCCACGAGCTCCACGGGCTCGAGCTCCAGCGGCGTCTGCCCCACTCCGAAGGACTGCATGTAGGTCTCGTAGAGCTGCTGCACCTCCGCCGGGAACAACTCGTTGAGAAGCTGCGCAACGGCGTAGTTGGCGTCCTCCACCACGGGATCGAAGAGCCAGACGTACACGGCGTTGTTGTTCGGGCCGGGCTCGGACACGCGGTACATCGTCCAACCGGCCGCCAGGGCCTGGTGCTCCGCGTCCTCGCTCTCGGCGAGGGCCTCGACCATGCGCCTGGTCAAGGCCTCGAAGTCGTCGGCGCTGCCGGACTGGACGTAGTTGATGATCATCGCGGCCGGCCCCTCGAAGGTCCGGACGGCGATCGGCGGAGCCGGTTCCTCGTCGGTCTCCGGCGACTCTTCGGTCGCCGCGGCAGGGTCTCCCGGCCCCGAATCCACGACCGGCGGATCCTGGGCTTCGCCCGGCTGCACGGCCTGGGTCTCGGCCGGCTGTTGCGCCGCCGAGACGGGTTCGCAGAACCACGGGAGCGCGATGCCCGCCACGATGCCGAGGAGCATCCCGGGGGACGACACCCATGCGCAACGGGACCCGCCGGGGCCGAGCCGGCGGGTGTTCATCGGACGCATCAGCCCATGGCTCCCCGGCGCCGCAGCCGGCGGCGCTCCTGTCCCGACCGCCGCCTCCCGACTCGAACCGGCTCGGATGCGGCGGCTTCACGCGGGATGGCGCAAAAAGAAGGGCGCGGACGGGCTTGCGACCCGACCGCGCAGGAAACGCCGTGGCTCTGCCAATGCGCAGAGACGTGCGAACCGAATCTACCCCGGAAGAGGATCGACCCTAGAAGTCCCGAACCAGCGTGAGATTGATCGGCAACTGTTTGATCTGCCCGGCAGTAAACGCACCGTTGTACGTCTCGAAGAGCTGCTGAATGTCGCCCGGGAACACCTCGTTCAAGATCGTCGCAGCCGCGTAGTTGGCGCCGCCCACGACCGGGTCGATGACCCAGGCGTACATTACGCCGTCGCCGGTGATCGACGCCGAGGCTCGATACACCTTCCAACCCCTGGCCTGCGCCTGCCGGTCGGTCTCGGTGTTCTCGCTCCTCTGCAGCGCCTCCCCAAGCCGCGTCATCACGCCCTCATAGGCCGCAGTGGATCCCGGCCTGACGAAGTGCAGCATGACCGCGGCATCGCCGGAGAACGCGACCTGCGGCTGCGCCTCCACCTGTTGCGAGGGGATCAACGTTCCCAGCATCACGCCTGCGGCCAGCGTCGCCGCGAACGCGCCCCCCAGAAAGATCCGCCGCATCGACCGCTCCTTGCGAAACCAACGCATGTTCGTGTCCTCCATTGGATCCCCCGTGCCCGGAAAAAGAGCGGGTACTTTACCGTACCGCCCGCGCTAGACGAAAGTACTCAGCACCGCGTTCGAAATCAGCATCCCGGCGCGGGTCAGGCGCCACCGCCCGCCGGCGTCGGTCATCCAGCCCGCGTCGACGAAGCGGCCGACGTCGGACCCGTATCTCGCCTCCAGGTCGACACCGTAACGCCTCCCGACGACGGCGACGTCGATCCCCTCGGCGAGCCGCAGGCCGGTGAACAGAGCATCCCCGAGCCGCTCTTCCACCGACAGGCGGCGGCGTGTCTCCGCTACCCGCGCACCCTGCTCGACCGCATCCACGTAGCGCGCCGTCTCCGAGAGATTCTTCCACCGTACGCCGCCCCGGGTCGAGTGGGCGCCGCACCCGAAGCCCAACCACTCGCCGTCCCGCCAGTACTTGAGGTTGTGGCGTGACCGGCGGCCCGGGCGCGCGACGTTGGAGATCTCGTACTGCTCGTACCCGGCGGCGTCGGTCCGCGCGAAGGCGTCGAGATACATCGCGGCCGCGTCCTCGTCGGGCGCCTGCGACCAGCCGCGCCGCGCCGCCTCCTCCCGAAGCGGCGCGTTCGGGTACAACTCCAGCATATACAGCGACGCATGGTCCGGCGCAAGCGCCACCAACGCCTCGACCGACGCCGCGCACGCGGCGCGACTCTGAGCCGGCAGCCAGAGCATCATGTCGAGACTGACGTTCCCGCAGCCGGCCCCCCGGATCGCCGCGAACGCCTCGCGGGCCTGCTCCGCGGAATGCGCGCGGCCGAGGCGCGCGAGCTCGCCGTCGTCGAACGACTGCACGCCCAGGCTGATGCGGTTGATCCCCGCTCCGAGCAGCGCGGACACGTAGCTGGGGCTGCAAGACTCCGGGTTCATCTCGAGCGTGGTCTCCACGTCCGGAGCGACGTCGAACGCCCGGCCGCACGCGTCGAGCACGCGCGCCACCTCCTCGACCGCGAGCAGGGACGGCGTCCCGCCGCCGAAGAAGATCGAATCGACCCGCCGCCCGTCGCCGCTGCGTTCGATCTCGCGGGTCAACGCCGTCACGTAAGCCCGCTTGAGGTCTTCGTCGAGCAGTCCCCGGTTGAAGTTACAGTACCCGCAGATCGCCGCGCAGAACGGCACGTGCACGTAGAGGCCGAGAGCGCCGTCACCCTCCACATCTCCGTCGCGCCGGACCCGCTCGTTGCGCGGCACGCCCACTTCGTCCTCCCCGACTCCGGGTGCGCCGCGGCCCGCGGGCCCGATCAGGTGCCGGCCCTGCCCCCCGCCCAGCCGAGATCGAGCTGCCCTTCGGGCAACCGCGCGCGGGCGCGCCTCGATGTCCGCTGCGGCAGGCCGGACGGCCCGGTGGGACGGCTCGGCGCCAGCTTCCACTTCTGGTACAGGAACTCCGCGGTCGGCGGGTGCTCGAAATCGCGGTAGTCGGGCCCGTCGTACTCGAGGAACTCGCACATCTCGCGCAGCCGTGAATGGAGGCGGTAACCCACGCGGACGAACAACGAGTCGAGATTCTGGACGTCGGAGACGTCCTCGTAGTTCGTGGTGAAGACCGTCGGACGCTTCTCGTTGTAGCGGGTGTTGACGATGAGATGCATCGTCTCCTCGACCCAGTCCGTCAGCCGCTCCGCCCCCAGATCGTCGAGCACGAGCAGCTCGGCCTGCATGACCTCCTGGAGGACCTCAGCCTCCGAGGCGCGGGTGACCGGGTTGTAGGTGCTGCGGATCGTGCTCAACAGCGAGCGGGTGTCGTAGTAGACGCCCCGCATGCCCTTCAGCACGACCTCGCGCAGCACCGACACGGCGACGTGCGTCTTGCCGATGCCGGGAGGCCCGATGAACAGGAGCCCCTTGTCGACGACGGGAAACGCGGCGGCGAATTCCTGCGCCTTCCGGAAGGCACGCTGCAGCTTCTCGTTCTCATAGGTGATGAACGTCGAGAAGTCGCACTTCGAGTAGCGCGCCGGAATCCGGGCTCGCGCCAGCATCTGCTGCGCGACGCCGGCGCGCCAGCAATCGCACCGTTCCGCGCGACGCGCCCCCGCGACGGAGCGCGTACGCCAGCCGGTGCCCCGGCAGTCCGGACAGTCCGCCTCCGCCCGTGCACGTCCCTCCACCGCCATGGGACAAGCTTAGCAGCCCTCGAGTGAGAGCTCAGGCGTCAGGCGTCCGGCGGGCGCGGGGCCCCGGGGAGTCGGCGTCCGGCGCTTCCGTCGGCTCGGCCGGAGCGGGCCGGACGAGCTCGGTAGGCGGCGACTTGACGAGCGCGGTCCCGAGACGCTGCTCCCAGTCGCCCACGCCGCGGGTGAGCTCCTGCTTGACGTAGTGCATGAACTCGTTGACCTCGTGCTGCATGCGGGCCATCTTCTCCCGCATGTTGAGGATGATCTCCACGCCGGCGAGGTTCACCCCGAGGTCGCGGGTCAGCGAGAGGATGGTCTCGAGCCGCTCGATGTCCTCCTCGCCGTAGAGCCGCGTGTTGCCGTCGGTGCGCGACGGCTTGAGCAGCCCTTCGCGCTCGTAGAGACGCAGCGTCTGCGGGTGAATCTTGTAACGTTGCGCCACCACGCTGATCATGTACGGTCCCGCACCCGTCTGCTTGGCCGGCATATGCGTCAGTCTTCGAAAAGGTCCTTGCGGACGTCCGCCCCGTGGATCCGGCCGAACTCCCGCAGCAGCGCCTTCGACCGCTCGTCGTCGACGGCGGGCAGCACGACGTTCACCGCCACGACGAGATCGCCGCGGTCCCCGTCCCCGCGCGGCGAGGGCACGCCGTACTCCCGCAGCCGAAACCGCTGGCCGGAGCGCGTCCCGGGCGGCAACCGCAGACGCGCCGTGCCGTCGAGGGTCGGCACGTCCACCGCGGCGCCGAGCGCCGCCTCGTGAATGGCGATCGGCAGGTCGACATGCAGGTCCGGTCCCTCGCGCCGCAGGACCCGGTGACGGCCGACCTTCGCCACGATATAGAGGTCGCCCGGCTTGCCACCCCGGGTCCCGGCGTTGCCCTTGGCCTCTATCCTGAGCCGCGAGCCGTCGTCCACGCCTGCCGGCACGTGGATGGCGATCTCCTCGTCGCGCGCCGCGATGCCGCTTTCGCGGCAGGCCGCGCAGGGACGGAAGCGGAGGCTTCCCGTTCCCTCGCAGAAGGCGCAACGCATCGCGAACACCATGTGCCCGCGGCGGCGGCGCGTCGCGCCGGTGCCCTGACAACGGCCGCAGCGCGTCTCGGCGGCGCGGCGCCGGCCGGTTCCACCGCAGTCGCCGCAGACGTCGAGCCGGGTGACGGTCAGCCGGCGTTCGGTACCGCGCACCGCTTCCTCGAACGACAGCACGATCTCCCCGAACAAATCCCCCCCGCGCTCGGGCTGACCGCCGGCCGGCGCCCCGCGCGACACCTGGGCCGCGAACACGTCGGAAAACAACTCCTCGAACGTCGCGGAGCTCCCGCCGCCGCTGCCGCTCGGCGAGAAGTCGAACCCCTGGAACTCGATCGAGGCCGGACGGGGGACGTGCTCGGGCGCGCCATGCGCGTCGTACTCCCGGCGCCGGGCCGGATCGCGCAGGGTCTCGTACGCCTCGGTCACGATTCTGAAGAACGCCGCGGCCTCGCCGTCGCCCGGATTGATGCCCGGATGATAGCGGCGGGCGAGGCGGCGGTAGGCGCGGCTCACCTCGTCCCGCGTCGCCGATCGCTCAACGCCGAGCACGACGTAGAAGTCCACCTGGCCCACCGGGCGCCACCTCCACCGTCCGGCCAGTTACGGCTTCCCGTCCTCGACGACCTCCGCATCGATGACGTCTCCCGCGTTCCCGACCCGCGGCCCGCCCGGGCCGCCGCGCGCGGCCCGGCCCCCCCCCCCCCCCCCCCCCCCCCCCCCGGCGCCCCCCCCCCCCCCCCCCCCCCCCCCCCCCCCCCCCCCCCCCCCCCCCCCCCCCCCCCCCCCCCCCCCCCCCCCCCCGTCGATCGCGGCGGCGTCGCCGCCCTCGATGGCCTTCTTCAGCCCCGCGACCGCCTCCTCGACCGGCTTCCGCTCCTCCGCCGACAGCTTGTCCCCGGCGTCCTTCAGCATGCGCTCGGCGGCGTAGGCCGCCTGGTCCGCCCGGTTGCGCGTCTCCACCTCTTCTTTCCGGGCCTTGTCGTCGTCGGCGTGCGCCTCGGCTTCCCGCATCATCCTGTCGACCTCGTCCTTGCCGAGACCGCTCGACGCCGTGATGGTGATCTGCTGCTGCTTGCCGGTCCCGAGGTCCTTGGCCGACACGTTCACGATGCCGTTCGCGTCGATGTCGAAGGTCACCTCGATCTGCGGAACGCCGCGCGGGGCGGGCGGAATGCCGTCGAGATGGAACTTGCCGAGCGTGCGGTTGTCCTTCGCCATCGAGCGTTCGCCCTGCAGGACGTGCACCTCGACGCTGGGCTGGTTGTCGGCGGCGGTCGAGAAGGTCTCGCTCTTCTTGGTGGGAATGGTCGTGTTGCGCTGAATCAGCGACGTCATGACCCCCCCCAGGGTCTCGATGCCGAGCGACAGCGGCGTCACGTCGAGCAGCAGCAGGTCCTTGACCTCGCCGGCGAGGACTCCGGCCTGCACGGACGCGCCGATCGCCACCACCTCGTCCGGGTTCACGCCGCGGTGGGGCTCCTTGCCGAACAGCTCCTTCACGATCTCCTGCACGCGCGGGACCCGCGTCGACCCGCCGACCAGCACCACCTCGTCGATCTGCGACGGATCGAGGCCGGCATCCCGCAGGGCGCGCTTGACCGGCTCGACCGTCCGCTGCAGCAGCGGTTCGACGAGCTGCTCGAACCGCGCCCGCGTCAGCTTCCTCTGCAGGTGCTTCGGTCCGGACGCGTCGGCGGTGATGAACGGGAGGTTGATCTCGGTCTCGACTACCGTCGACAGCTCCATCTTGGCCTTCTCGGCCGCCTCCTTGAGGCGCTGGAGCGCCATCGGGTCGCGACTGAGGTCGATGCCCTCCTCGCGCTTGAACTCCCCGACGATCCAGTCGATTACGACCTGGTCCAGGTTGTCGCCGCCGAGATGGGTGTCGCCGTTGGTGGCCTTGACCTCGACCACGCCCTCGCCCACCTCGAGAATCGAGATGTCGAAGGTGCCGCCGCCGAAGTCGTACACCGCGATGGTCTCGTCGGTCTTCTTGTCGAGCCCGTAGGCGAGGGCGGCGGCGGTCGGCTCGTTGACGATCCGCAGCACCTCGAGCCCGGCGATCTGCCCCGCGTCCTTGGTGGCCTGGCGCTGCGCGTCGTTGAAGTAGGCGGGCACGGTGATGACCGCCTTCGTGACGGACTGACCGAGGTACTCCTCGGCCGCCTGCTTCAGCTTCTGCAGCACCATCGCCGACAGCTCGGGCGGCGACAGCTCCTTGCCGCCCGCCCTGACCCGCGCGTCGCCGTTCTTCGCCCGCACCACCTCGTAGGGCACCATCGCCATCTCTTCGTTCACTTCATCGAAGCGGCGCCCCATGAACCGCTTGATCGAGAAGACCGTGTTCTCGGGGTTGGTCACCGCCTGCCGCTTGGCGACCTGACCCACGAGCCGTTCGTCGGACTTCGCGAACGCCACGACCGACGGCGTCAGCCGGCTCCCCTCCGGATTGGCGATGACCGTCGGCTCGCCGCCCTCGATGACCGCCACGACGGAGTTCGTCGTGCCCAGATCGATCCCGATTATCTTGCTCATCTGCTGTTGTTCCTTCGCGCGCGACGGCGTTGCCGCCGCGCGCAATCAGCGCGCCCCACTGGCGCGTTGCGACCCGAACCACACAATGCATGAAATATATAATCTTAGTTGTTTCTTGTCAAGTACAGGGCAACCGTTCGGCTCGGCGAGCCGCGGCGTGCCCGTGCTATATTGGGATCGCTCCCCGTGACATCAACAAGGAGATCCGCGTGGCTCCTGCACCGAACCGCTACGTGCGTCAGGCCGCCGTTCTGAGCCTCTTCGCCGTCGCCGCCCTGTTCGGGATCGTGACCGGCGTGCTGTTCGCCTATTCGCCGGATCTGCCGGAGATCGAGGCGCTCGACGACTACGTCCCCGACACCATCACCCGCGTGTACGCGCGCGGCGGCGAGCTGATCGGCGAGTTCGCCACCGAGCGGCGGGACCTCATCGGCTACGACGACATCCCCGACGTGCTGCGCAACGCGATCATCGCGGCCGAGGACAGCTCCTTCTTCGAGCACAACGGTTTCGACTTCTCGGCCATCGTCCGCACCGCCGTCCAAAACGTCCTGCGGCAGCGCCGCTACGGCGCCAGCACGCTGACGATGCAGCTCGCCCGCAACATCGAGGTCGGCGGCGAGAGCCTCGGACTCCAGAAGACGGTGCAGCGCAAGCTGCTGGAGGCCTACTACACCTTCCTCATCGAGAAGCGCTACACGAAGCGGGAGATCCTCGCCCTTTACGCCAACCAGATGTGGCTGGGCACGGCGCGGCACGCCGCCCACGGCGTCGAAGCGGCGGCCCAGCTCTACTTCGGCAAGTCCGCCCGGGACGTCGAGCTCGGCGAGGCTGCGGTGATAGCCGGCATCATCCAGTTGCCTGCGCGCCAGAGCCCCCTCGTGAACATGGATTTCGCAACGTCCCGCCGCAACTACGTGCTCGAGCGCATGGCGGAGGAGGGCTATCTGGCCGAGGACGTCGCCGCGGCGGAGATCGCCAAGCCGATCGTCCTCGCGCCGCGCCGGGAGCGCGCCAACACGATCGCGCCGTACTTCCTGGAGGAAATCCGGCAGCACCTCGAAGCCGGCTACGGCGCGCAGCGGCTCTACGAGGACGGCCTCGTCGTCCGCTCGACGCTCGACATCGACATGCAGCGCGCCGCGAACAAGGCGGTCTCCGAGGGACTGCGCACCGTCGACAAGCGCCACGGCTTTCGCGGCGCCCGGCGCAACGTCCTGCAAGGCGACGATGCGGTCGAGTCCGTCGAGGCGTTCGAGCACTTCCGGTGGCGGCTGCCCATCGCGGAGGGCGACATGGTGCCGGCGGTGGTGACGGGAACGACCGCGGACACGATTCGGGTGCGGGTCGGGCCGCATGCCGCGGACATCGATGCCGACGGCTTCGCCTGGACAAGGAAGTCCTCGCCGGACGCTCTCGTGGAGACCGGCGACCTGATCGACGTGACGCTGGTGACGCTCCCCGACGGACCGAACGCCCGCGGCACGGCGACGCTCGACCAGGAGCCCGAGGTCGAGGGGTCGCTCGTCGCCATCGACAACCGGACCGGGCACGTGCTCGCCATGGTAGGCGGCTACGACTTCAACCGCAGCCGCTTCAACCGCGCCACGCAGGCGTTCCGGCAGCTCGGCTCCCTGTTCAAGGGCGTCCTCTACGCCGCCGCCGTCGACCAGGGCCACACGACGACCAGCATCCTGCGGGACGAGCCGGTCAGCTTCGACGTCGGCCCGGGCCAGCCCAGGTACCGTCCGAGCAACTACGACTACGAGTTCAAGGGACCGGTCACCCTTCGTCACGCTCTCGAGACGTCGCGCAACGTGCCGGCCGTCTGGCTCATGAACGAGGTCGGGCCGGAGGTGGTCATCGACTTCGCGCGGCGCGTCGGTTTCAGCTCCCCCATCCCGCCGTACCTGTCCGTCGCCCTCGGTTCGGCCGAGGCGACGCTGATGGAGGTCACCAGCGCCTACTCGGTGTTCCCCAGCCAGGGCCGGCGCATGCTGCCGTTCCTGATCGAACGGGTGATCGACCGCAACGGGCTCCTGCTCGAAGAACACCGCCCGCAGTCCCGCGACGCGCTTCGTCCGGACACCGCCTACATCATGGTGAGCCTCATGCGCGGGGTCGTGCAGCGGGGAACGGCGCAGCGGGCGCGGCGCACGCTGAACTGGCCCATCGGCGGCAAGACCGGCACGATGGACGACTACACCGATGCCTGGTTCGTCGGTTTCGATCCCGATATCACGGTCGGCGTCTGGGTCGGGCACGACGAGAAGAAGACGATGGGCTACAACGAGCAGGGCGCGCGGGTGGCGCTGCCCATCTGGATCGACTTCATGGAGGCCTACGTCGGAGACCGCACGGAACAGCCGGTGTTCGATCCGCCGACGAACATCGTCTTCGTCTCCGTGGATCCGGAGACCGGCGAGCCTGCCGGGCCTGGAACCTACCGTCCCGTCGAGGAAGCGTTCATCGCGGGTACGGAACCCGGCACGGCGTTTCCACGCTAGCCCGACAATCGTCGCCGCCGGCGCCGATTGCCGCCCAACCGGGCCTGACTAGCAGTCTACGCCGTTTCTACGG
>JAGWAH010000034.1:0-8133 GCA_021296515.1 Acidobacteriota bacterium
TGTCGAGTTCGCCGGCGTCCTGTGCGGGCGGGCGACCTGGAAGGAGGGCATTCCGGTGTACGCCACGCAGGGCGGCGATGCGTTCCGCGAATGGCTCGATACCGAGGGTGTGCGCAACATCGGCAACGTCAACGACGCGTTGCGCGGCGCGACGTCGTGGTTCGGGGCCTACGGGGTCGAGTCCGTCGAGCCGCAGCCGGCGTAGGCGCGCCGGGGGACGGATCGGCCAACGCAGGATAAGCTCGCCGGGGTGGGCGTGCGCTATCGCTACCGGCCGCAGGTGTTGAAGGCCCTGGCGGCCCACGGCGTCCGCCCGACCCCAGCCACCCGTCCGGAGCTCGTGCACGAGTTCGTCAGCGACCTGTATCGCTTCGAGTTGCGGCGGCTCCGCGCGCGGCAGGTCCCGAGGCAGGCGTACTCCGGCCACGTCGTAGCCCTGCGCCGCCGCTACCTGCTGGTGTCCGTCCCGTTGCGGCACTGGACCCGCGACGCGTAGGGGTCGCGTCGGGGGAGCCCGTGGAAGACCGAATCAGCGCCAGCCGAAGAGGTTGCCGGTGCTGATGGCGCGGGGGCGCCACTCGCGCGGCGTCGCGGCCTCCAGCATCTCGCGGTGCGTCGGTGAGCCGTACGAGACGGTCTCGCTGTCGAGATCGAAGTTCCGAAGGAGCTCGATGGCC
The DNA here is from genome assembly GCA_021296515.1 of Acidobacteriota bacterium. Lineage (GTDB taxonomy): Bacteria > Acidobacteriota > Vicinamibacteria > Vicinamibacterales > UBA8438 > WTFV01. Next base: position 678 of record JAGWAH010000034.1, read on the forward strand.
GGCGCCCGCGCGTAGACGTCGACGTAGAAGTTCAGGTCGAGGAGGCCGCGGCGTCCTTCCTGCGTGCGCTCGGTCGCCGCCATCCGGCGCTTGATGCGTTCGAGCGACACGGGCAACCTGCTCGCGTCCACCGTCTCGACGGCGCTCGGGGCGTCCACCGTCTCGACGGCGCTCGGCGCTTTCGGTTCCTGCATACCGGCGGCCGCCGGTACGGCAAGGCCCATCCCGAGAGCCACGGTAAAGCTGAAGTGCACAAGTCGCATGTGTCCTCGGCCTGCAGCCAACCCTCAACGTACGACGGCTCGGGCGGGCTGTCAAGATCGCCACGCGGCTCGCCTCCGGCGGTTGGAGAGCGCACCCTGCTCGCGGCGCGCTGCCGGTAAGATCGCTGCGTGACCCTGCTCGGCGCAGCCGGTGTGCTCATCGGTCTGCTCCTCGTTCTTCTCGCGGGCCTGGTCTGGCGGCTGCGGGTCGTTCGGGCCAGCCACGACAGGGCCCGGGCGCGGCTCGCGGCGCTGCTCGAGAGCGACGCCGCGGGGCTCGCGGTCTGGGATTCCGGCGGCCGGCTCGTCGCCTGCAACGGCCGCTTTCGGGAGTTCCATCCCGCGGTGGCTCTGAAGCCCGGTCTCGAGTTCGAGGATCTCGTGCGCTACACCGCCACCCGGGCGGTGGTGATCGTGCCCGAGGAAGAGATCGAAGGCTGGATCGAGGAGCGGCTTGCCCGTCGGACCGAGGCGTCGACCGAGACGCGGCGCACGCCCGACGACCGCTGGATCGAGATCCGCATGCGGCCCACCGAACAGGGAGAGACCCTGCTCGTCTACACCGACGTCACCGCTGCCCGGACCGCCGCGGTCGGTGCTGCCGCTGCCGCACCTTCGGCGACCGCGCAGGCGGCGGCGCATGGCCGTCGGTCGCGAGGCGGGGTCGTTCCACCAGGCCGTCCGCGACGTGACGCGGCTGCTGGCCGAGTCGGGGGGATGGGACGCCGGCACTGCCTATCTCGCCGCGGCCGACGGCAGCGGCGCGCTGGTCTCGACCGGCGTGTGGCACGTCGCGAACGAACAGGTCGCACCCCTCGCGACCCGCGCCGCGATAGACGCCTGCTGCGACGATGCGGACGATCAGGTGCTGAGGCGCACCGTCGCCTCCTCGACGGCGACCTGGATTGCGAACGTGACCGTCGATCCGCGGCTGTCCGACGCGCGGCGGGACGCTCTGGGCGGCATCCGATCGGTCTGCGCGGTCCCGGTCTCGTCGGCAGGCCGGGTGGTCGCCGTGGTCGAGCTCTTCGCGGCGACTTCGACAGCCCCGGATCCTTCCCGGGAACGGCTCATCGTCAGCGCCGTCGGGCAGCTCGCCCACGTCATCGAGCGCGAGCGGGCCGCCTTCGCGCCCGCGGTGTCGCCGGGCGCGGGGTCTCAGCGGAGCTGACGGCCGGTGCGCTCGCTCTTGCTCTCGCCGGCGCGGACGTGGGTCAGGACGGCGGTCAGGCACGCGGCTATCGGCGCGGCGCCGTCGACCATGACATCGGCGAAGCGCGCCGTCGGTTCGACGTGGCGCCGGTACATCGGCCAGACGGTCCTCTCCCACTGCCGTCGCACCGACGCCGGGCTGCGCCCGCGGGATTCGCAGTCCCGCGCCAGGCGCCGCGCCAGCGCGGTGGCCTCGTCGATGCGCAGGAAGACGCTCGTGTCGTACAGGTTCCGCAGCGTGGACCAGTGGAGGGCCAGAATCCCTTCCACTATCACGTAGCGGCCCGGCCGCACCGTCCAGGTGGCGGTTGTGCGCCGGTGGGTGCGGAAGTCGTAGGTCGGGCGTTCGACGGCGCGTCCGGTGCGAAGCTGCTGCACGTGCGCCTCGAGCAGGGCCGCGTCGACGGCTTCCGGCGCGTCGTAGTTGGCCGTGTCCAGTTCCTCGGCGGTTGCCTCCGGGCGATTCCGGTAGTAGGCGTCGAGCGGTAGCATGGCCGGGCCCGGCGGGCCGAGGGCCGCGGCGAGGCATTGCGCCAGGGTCGTCTTGCCGCTCCCGGAGGCGCCGGCGATCGCGATCAGATGCGGCCGGTTCATGCGGCCATGCTACGCCGCCCGCCTCGGAGGCGCCTCCGTTCCGGGATCCGGGGGCTGCGGTCCGTGCAATCCGCCAGTATAAGATCGCTGCGATGTCCGACACGACGACCCACGATCCCGCCGCCGCCCAGCGGCCTGCCGCCGCCGGGCCGCCCCCCGGCGTCGCGGCCCGCGGCGTCGGTCACGACGAGGGCGCCCCGGACCTGCGGGAGCATGGCGCGCCGGTCCGCGGCGTGCCGCAGACCTCCACCCGCCGGCTGTTCGTGCAACTCCACGTGTTCACGGACTGTCCGCCGCCGGACGGCGTCGTCGACGCGGTGCGGCGGAGCGGCCTCAACGCCGCCGTCTACGCCGATCTGAACGACCCGCGCGGCCTCGGGGTCGTGCTGATGAGCGAGGATCCGGCCTGCTTCGCCGAGGCGGGGCGCAGCCTGCTCACCGGCATGTCCTTCAGGAACCTGACGCGGCGGCCGGAGATGACCATGATCGGCCGCACCTACTCCTCCGGGCGCGAGGCCGACCTCGAGGACTTCCTGCTGCGCAAGGTCCCCCGCAACGTGCTGAGTCCGGACCACCCCTGGGCCGTCTGGTATCCGTTGCGGCGCATCGGCGCCTTCAACCAGCTTCCCCGTGCGGAGCAGGGGCGCATCCTGATGGAGCACGGGATGCTGGGGCGCCGCTACGGCGAGGCGGGCTACGCGGTGGACGTGCGGCTCGAGTGCCACGGGCTCGACCGGGACGACAACGAGTTCGTGATCGGCCTCATCGGGCCGGAGCTGTACCCGCTGTCGCGCCTGGTCAAGGACATGCGCGCCACCCGGCAGACCTCGGAGTTCATCCAGCAGATGGGGCCGTTCTTCGTCGGCAGGGCGCTGTACCAGTCGCCGCTCCCCGGTTCGACTTCCACGTAAGGGACCGGGAGCCAGCGCCGCGGAGACGGTGCCCGTACTCGACGTCGGACCAGGGGGCCGCGGGCGGTCTGATACGATTGCCGCCATGCCGAACGACCAGCCGTCCGCTTCCGCGCCGTCCGGATCCGCGGCGTCCGATGCGTTGAGTCGGCTTCCGCTGCCGGACACCAACCCGCGCGGGCTCCTGCGCCACTTCGGGCCGGGGTTGATCCTGATGATGACCGGGATCGGCACGAGTCACTTGGTCACCGCTCCGGTGGCCGGCGGACGTTTCGAATACGCACTGCTCTGGTGCATTCCGGTGGCTTACATCTTCAAGTACTACGGCTTCGAGATGGCGTTCCGCTTCACCAACGCGACCGGCCGGAGCATGCTCGACGCCTACACCACCGCGCCGGGCAAATGGCCGGTCTGGTACGTGCTGATCACGACGATCATCCAGTGCGCACTCGGTCAGGCGGGACGGCTCGCGGCCGCCGCCGCGGTGCTGTTCTACGTCTTCTCGGAGTATCTCGGGCTCGGGCTGCCGGCGTGGCTGTACGGGCTCGGGCTCGGGGCGCTGTCGGTCGGCATCATCCTCTACGGGCGCTACGCCGCCGTGGAGCTGTCCACCAAGGTGCTGGCCGGACTGCTGTTCGTGTCGACGGTCGGCGTCTACCTTTTCGAGCCGGCGCCGATGTCGGCGATGGGCCGCTTCTTCGTCTTCGAGACGCCGGTCGGCTCGTGGCTGGTCATCGCCGCGTTTCTGGGGCTGCTGCCCACCGGCATCGACGTGTCGCTGCAGGCCTCGGAGTGGGGCAAGGCGAAGCGGGTCGGCATGGGGCGCATCCGCGAGCAGCTCGAACGCGACGGGCTGGCGAAGCGGTTCGATCCGTTCGGTTCCAGCAGCCGGGATCTGGCCGTCGACGTTTCGAAGCTGCCCGCGCACGCGCAGGAGTACTGCCGGCGCTGGTTCCGGATCGGGCTCTGGGACTTCACGCTCGGTCACGTCGTGTCGTTCTTTCTCGCAGTGATCTTCCTGTTGCTGGCCGCGGTCTGGCTCTATCCGAGCGAGGTGGCGGGCAACGGGGTGATCGGCGAGATCGCACGCATCTTCACCGACAGCATCGGTCCGGGCATGATGCTGATCTTTCTGCTGGGCGCGTTCGCGGCCACCTTCTCCACCGCCTTCAACTACTTCGACGGCTGGCCGCGGGTCGTGGCGGCCTGCTGCCGCAACCTGTTCCGCGCCACGGCGGCGCTGCCCGGCATCGCCGCCGACCAGTTGACCGACGAACGCCGCCGGACGGCAGCGTCCGAGTACAACATCTACCGCATCACGATGTTCTACTCGCTGATCGCCGCCGTTCTCATCCTCGCCGGCCTGCCGCGCCCGGTGTTCCTGGTGCTGGTCTCGTCGGCGCTCGCGTTCTTCATCGCGCCGGTGATTTTCTTCCTGAATCTGTACTACTGCGTGACGGTGATTCCGAAGAACGACACGGCCTTCTATCCCTCGCCAGCGGTGCGCGCCTTCGCGTGGTTCAGCCTCGTCGTGTTCACCGGTCTGACTGCAGTCGTCATCCTCGCCCGCGTGTTCGGAGTGACGCTCTTCGGATAGGAGGCCGTGGTGAGAGCCCACGCTGCAACTAGACCGGCCAGGCGCCCGGATCGTTCGGTACGACGTCGAGTTCGCGCGACGGCGGAGTGCGTCTGCGCGGTCGTCGCGGCCTTGCTGCTGGGCGTTTCGGCCGCACCCGCCGGGCAGGGCGGCAGCGGTCTGATCGTCAACGTCACCCATCGGGCGCGCGCCCTGCACCCGGGAGAGATCGTCGTTCTCAACGTCCGGACTTCCGAGGCGCCGGCGTCGCTCGGGGCCACGGCGTTCGGCGCCGAGATACGGTTCTTTCCGGCCGGGCCGGCCAACGTCTGGTCGGCGCTGATCGGGATCGATCTCGAGGTGGAGCCGGGAGAGCACGCGGTCGCCGTGCGGGCGACGGGGGTCGACGGTTCGCTGTCCGAGACCGACTACACGCTCGCGGTCGAGCCCAAGCAGTTCGCGACCCGGAGACTGCGCGTCGAGCCGCGCTACGTCGATCCGCCCCCCGAGGTCGTGGAGCGGATCCTGCGCGAGAGGGATCAACAGGCGGCGCTGTTCCCCGTCTCCACCGCCGTGCGGTACTGGCGCGGCGGGTTCCTGCGCCCGGTGCCGGGGCGTGCGAACAGCGCCTTCGGGCGCCGCAGCGTCTTCAACGGCCAGCCGCGGAGCCCGCACAGCGGGGCGGACTTCCGGGCCGGGACGGGCACGCCCATCAAGGCGCCCAACGACGGCGTGGTCGTCCTTGCCGCCGATCTCTACTTCTCCGGCAACGTCGTGATCATCGACCACGGCTGGGGGCTCTACTCCTACTTCGCGCACCTGTCCGCGATCGACGTGGCCGAAGGCGACCGCGTCCGCAAGGGCATGGTGGTCGGCAAGGTCGGCGCGACCGGCCGCGTCACCGGCGCGCATCTCCATTGGACCGTGCGCCTGAACGACGCCCGCGTGGACCCGCTGGCGTTGCTGGAGCTGTTTCCGGCCGAAGGCGGACGCTGATGGGACGCATGGCGCCTCGGCTGATTCTCTGGCCGATCCTCGCAGGGCTGGTCGTCGCCGCGTCGCCCCTTGCTGCACAGCAGGTCGGGCCCGCGCGCGGGTCTCTCGTGCTCGTGGGCGGGAGCATGCAGGATCCGGCCATCGTCGAGCGCTTTCTCGATCTCGCCGGCGGTCCGGACGCCCCGTTGGTGCTCATCCCGACGGCAGGCGGAGCGGAGTCGTACGACCGGACATGGCAGGGCGCAGAGGCGTTTCGGGCGTCCGGCGCGACGCGCCTCACGATCCTGCACACCACGGACCGCGATACGGCGAACACCGACGCGTTCGTCGAACCGTTGCGCGGCGCCGGCGGCGTCTGGTTCGGCGGCGGGCGCCAGTGGCGGCTGGCCGACGCGTACCTGGACACGAAGGTGCACGAGGCGCTTCGCGAAGTGCTCGAACGTGGGGGCGTCATCGGTGGATCCTCGGCGGGAGCGACGATCCTGGGTTCTTACCTGGTGCGCGGCGATACGCGGACCAACACGATCATGATGGGCGATCACGAGGAAGGGTTCGGGTTGCTCCGGGGCGTCGGGGTCGATCAGCACCTGCTGCGGCGCAACCGCCAGTTCGACCTGATCGACGTCGTGCGCGCACGCCCCGATCTGCTCGGCATCGGCATCGACGAGGACACCGCCATCGTCGTGCGGGGCGACCGCTTCGAGGTCATCGGTCGGAGCTACGTCGCCATCTACGACCACGAGCGCCTGCTCGATTCAGGCGGGCTGTTCTACCTGCTGGCGCCGGGCGACGCATACGACCTGGCGACCCGCGAAGCCTATCGCCCGCGACCGGTCCTCGGACCGCTCGACCGAATCGTGGCCGGGCCATGGCCCGCCGCGCCGCGTTGACGCGGCGGCCGATTCAAAGGAACCCCGGAGTCGAAGTCGGGCTCTCGTTGCCGCGACGTGGTTCGGCCGGTCAGGCCCGCACCGCGCCCCTCACGACGTCGATCAGCGCGTCGAAGTCGGCGGCATCGTTGTAAAGGTGCGGCGCGATGCGGATGGCGCCCCCGCGAAGCGACACCGACACCCGCCGCGCCCGGAGGTCGCGTCCGAGTCCCGGAATGTCGACGCCGGCCGGCAGGCGCACCCCGAACAGGTGACCGGCCCGCCAGCGGTCGTCGTCCAACCGGCAGCCGAGATCGCGGAGGCGCGGGGCCGCAGCGGCGGTCAGCTCGCGCGTGTGGGCCGCGACCGTTTCCGGTCCCCAGTCGAGAACCTGCTCCAACGCGGCCTCCAGCATCGGCAGCAGCACGAAGTTCGACCGTTCGCCCACGTCGTAGCGGATGGCTCCCGGCTGGTAGTCGTCGCGGTAGTTGACGAGCTCGTTGAATCGATCGCTGCCGCCGCGGGTGATCCAGTTCTCCTCAATCGGCACGCCGCCGTCGAACGCGGGGCCGTACCACGCCAGGCCGATCGCGTAGGGACCGGTCAGCCACTTGTAGCCGGCGCAGATCAGCGCGTCCGGACAGGTGCGCGCGACGTCGAAGGGCTGCGCTCCGACAGCCTGCGTCCCGTCGACGATGAGCCGGGCTCCAGCCGCGCGCGCCCGCTCGCCGACGGCGTCGAGATCGAACCGCAGGCCGTCGGTCCAGTGCAGCGGCGGCAGCACGACCGCCGCCGTCCGGTCGTCGATGGCGTCCAGCAGGGCCCCGTTCCAGGCCTCGCCCCGCGATCCCGCCGTGTCCGGGGCGGCCACGGTGCGCAGCGTGGCCCCGGTTTCGCGGCATGCCCGCCGCCACGTGTAGACCGCGCTCGGGAACTGCTCCTCGACGACGATCACGGTCCGGCCGGCGGCGAGCGGCGTATTCCGGGCCACCGTCGCCATGGCGTAGGAGACGGACGGCACGATCGCCACCCGGT
>JAGWAH010000034.1:8169-25401 GCA_021296515.1 Acidobacteriota bacterium
GGCTCGAAGAAGTCGCCGGTCTCCAGGCGGCTGGGGACGGCGATGCGGTCGATCGCGCGGCGTCCGGCGTCCGCGACCCGCTTCGAGGCCGGCGCCATGTACGCGCAGTTGAGATAGTGGAGACCGGCCGGAAGCGAGAAGAGCGCGCGGTGCGCGTTCGGGCCCGGGGGACTGCGGAGCCCCGGGGAGATCGGTGAGGCGACCGCTCTGCCGGTTGACGCCATGCAATTCAGCTTACTACCGTCCGCGGGCGCGCGGCCGGTGGTATGCTCATCCGTTTTCAGGAGTCTGCCATGGCCTCCAGGACGGCGAACGGATCACTGGCGCTGGCGCTGGCCGCCTCGGTCGCCGGCGGGTGCGCCCTCGGGACGCCGGAAGAGCGCGCGGAGAGGGCGCTCGCGAACCGCGCGGCGGCGATTCACGAGCGCGTGCTGACGCTCGACTCGCACATCGACATCCCGTTCAACTTCGCCACCCGGGAGGTCGATCCCGGCGTGCTCGGCGACTTCCAGGTGGACCTGCCGCGGATGCGCGCCGGCGGGCTCGACGCCGGCTTCTTCATCGTCTACGTCGGCCAGACGGAGCGCACGCCCGAGAACGAGGCGCAGGCCAGGGCGGACGCGATGACGAAGTTCGAAGCGATCCACCGCATGGCCGAAGAGCTGTACCCGGACGAGATCGAGATCGCGTACACCGCGGCCGACGTGGAGCGGATTGCCGGCAGCGGCAAGCTGGTGGCGGCGATCGGCATCGAGAACGGTTACGTCATCGGCCGCGATCTCTCTCTGCTGGAGACCTACCACGAGCTCGGCGCCCGCTACATGACGCTCGCACACGGCGGACACAACGACATCGCGGACTCCGCGACCCCGCGGGAGAACCTGGGGGATGCGGAGGCCGAGCACGACGGCGTGAGCGCGTTCGGCGAGCAGGTCATCGCCGAGATGAACCGTCTCGGCATGCTGGTCGACGTGTCGCACATCTCGAAGGCGGCCATGCTCGACGCCGTCCGGCTGTCCGCGGCGCCGGTCATCGCCTCGCATTCGAGCATGCACGCCCTGATGCCGCATCCCCGCAACCTGGACGACGAACAGCTCCGGGCGCTGGCCGCTAACGGGGGCGTGGTCCAGACGGTGGCCCTGGGTGCGTTTCTGTCCGAGGTCGCGGCCCGGCGGGCCGTGGAGTACCGCAACATCCGGGGCGCCTTCGGCATGATTCCGGGCCAACCGCCCGAAGAGCTCGGCGCCGAGCCGTACGAGGACTACATCGGCCGGATCGAGGCTCTGGACGCGCGCTGGCCCGATGCGACGGTCGCCGATTTCGTGGACCACATCGACCACGCGGTCGACCTGATCGGCATCGGTCACGTCGGGATCAGCTCGGACTTCGACGGTGGCGGCGGCGTTCTCGGCTGGTACGACGCGAGCGAGACGCTCAACGTCACCGTCGAGCTGGTGCGGCGCGGCTACAGCGAGGAGGACATCGCCAGGCTGTGGGGCGGTAATCTGCTGCGGGTCTGGGGCGAGGCGGAAGAGGTGGCCGCGCGGCTCGGCCGGTAGCAGACCGGGCGGAGCATTCACCATGTCCAGCACGAGTCTGCCGGCGTCGCCCCGGCCGGCGCGAGTCGTAGCGCGCACCACGCATGCTCTGCCATGGGCCCTGCATCCGGACGTGCGCATTGTATGGCTCTCCGCGGTCACGCGCGGGGCGGCGGGCGTGTTCCTCGACTACGACGGCACCCTGACGCCTATCGCCGACCGGCCGGAGCAGGCCACGCTCAGCGCGTCCACGCGGGCGCGGCTCGCGAGACTGGCGTCCCGCTGTCCGGTGACCATCGTTACCGGCCGCGACGTCGCCGTCGTGCGCGACTTCGTGCAACTCGACGAGATCGGCTACGCCGGCTGCCACGGCCTGGACATCGAGGGGGCGGCCGGCAGCGGCCTGCGCTACGAGGCGGCGGGAACCTTGCTGCCCGCGCTGGACGCCGCGGAGGCCGACCTGCGGCGGGGAGTGTCGGGCATCGCAGGCGCGCTCGTGGAGCGCAAGCGCTACAGCGTCTCGACCCACCACCGGCTCGTCGCGCCGGGGGATACCTCCCTGGTGGAGGAGGTCGTCGCGACCGTGGCTCGCCGTCACCCCGAGCTGCGCCGCGAGCGGGGCAAGAAGGTGTTCGAGCTGCGGCCGGACGTGGCGTGGGACAAGGGAAGCGCCGTCGCGTGGCTGCTCTCCGCCATGGCGCTGGACTCCGGGGCGGCCACCTACATCGGCGACGACGAAACCGACGAGCACGCCTTCGAGTTGCTCGACGGCTCCGGAGTTCCCATCGTCGTCGAGCACGGAGACCGTCCCACGAGCGCGCGCTATCGCGTGCGCGACCCCCGCGAGGTGACCGAGGTTCTGGATCTCCTGATAGAGGCGCTGGCGTTGTCCTGAGTGGCGTCCGCGACCCGTTTCGTGCGCGCCCGTTGCGACTCTCCTCGAACCGTCCGAGCGGTTTACGCACAATTCACCGTTTCGTTACGGCCCGGCAAACGGCGCGGTCTAAGGTTGGCTTGGCTCGACCCGGCGACCCTGGACAGTGCCAGTGGCGACGGGCTTCGGTGTTGCGGTTCGTGCAACGCTGCGTTACGCTCGGGCCGAGGTTCTCGAAGGGGTGCGACTTGGATTCGGCTCAGGGCGCCGTACCGCGCGCCACCGATGAACTCAACCAGTTGAAGACGCGCCTGCTCGCGATGGGCGGCGAGGCGGAAGAGCAGGTGCGCGCGGCGGTGCGGGCGCTCGTCGACGGCGATCTGGGGCTTGCCGAACGGGTCCTCTGCGGCGACGAACCGATCGATCGCCTGCACATGGAGATCGACAAGCGCTGCTACGATCTGCTGGTCGAGCATCATCCGTCAGCCACCGACGTGCGGGTGGTCGTCTCGGGCGTGAAGATCAACAGCGATCTCGAGCGCATCGGCGACGTCGCCGTCAACATCGCGGAGGCGACCTTCAGTTATCTGCAGCACCCGCCGGTCAAGCCGCTCATCGACATCCCCCGGATGGCCGAGCACGCGCAGGGCATGCTGCGGGACGCGCTCAACGCGTACGTGCGGCACGCCACCGATATGGCCTACGACGTGCTCGACCGCGACGATACCCTCGACGGGCTCAAGGACCAGGTATTTCGCGAGCTGCTGCGGTACATGGTGCAGAACCCGGCCACGACCGAACCGGCGCTCGATCTCATCCTGATCTCCCGCCATCTGGAACGCATCGGCGATCACGCCACCAACATCGCCGAAGAGGTGATCTTCATGGTGTCGGGCCGCGACGTCCGGCATCATGCGCAGGAGGGGAGGGACCCCACTGAGCACTGAACCGCTGGCCGTCGTACCGTCCGCCGCGGAAGCACTTTCCAACCGCCAGTCCACCGACAGTGCCGACCTCGTGCTCGTGGTCGAGGACGATCGGGACATCGCGGAGCTGGTGGCGCACCAGCTCCAGAAGGCCGGTTACGCGTCCGAGATCCTCACTTCCGGCTCGGAGGTCATGCCGCTGGTCCGGGAGCGGCCGCCGGCGTTGGTGGTGCTCGACCTGATGCTGCCTGGCCGCAACGGGCTCGACGTCTGCCGCTCCATCCGCGCCGATCCGAAGACGTCGGGCGTGCCGATCATCATGCTGACGGCCAAGACCGACGAGACCGACCGCATCGTCGGTCTGGAGCTGGGCGGCGACGACTACGTCACCAAGCCTTTCAGTCCGAAGGAGCTGGTGGCGCGCGTCGGCGCCGTGCTGCGGCGGGCGCGGCGCGAGCAGCCGCCCCCGAGCCTGCTCCGCTTCGGGCCCGTCACGGTCGACATCGATCGGCACTTGGTCACGTGCGACGGCCGCGACGTACGGCTGACGGCGAAGGAGTTCCTGCTCCTGCGCTACCTGATCGAGCATCGCGGGCGGGTCCATTCGCGAGACGTCCTGCTCTCCGACGTCTGGGGCTATGCCTACACCGGAGGCACGCGCACCGTCGATGTCCACATCCGCCGGCTGCGCGAGAAGCTTCCGGCACTGGCCGGCGCCATCGTCACGGTGAAGCAGTTCGGTTACAAGCTGATCGAGGAAGACCCAGGCCTGCCGGCCCGGCCATGAGACTGCGCACCAGGTTGTTTGCGGCGGCGTTCGGCATCGCGGGGCTGAGCCTGCTAATGGCCGCCGCGCTCGTGGCATGGCTGCTGGAGCGCCAGCTCCTCGACCGCATCACGACGGACCTGCTGGCCGAGGCGCGGCTGGTGGCCGACCTCGTTGCGCGGATGGGTCCGACTCCCACCGTCGTCGAGTTGGACCGGGAGGCCGACTCGCTCGGCATGAGTCTCGGCGCACGGGTGACCATCATCGAGCCGGGCGGGCGCGTCGTCGGCGATACGGCCGAGGACGGTCCCTCGCTGGTCGCGATGGAGAACCACGGCGCCCGGCCCGAGATCGAGCTCGCCCGGACCGCCGGTGTCGGCGTGACCCGCCGCTACAGCACGACGGTGGAGCGTGACCTGCTGTACGCGGCGGTGCGCGTGGACGATCCCGGCGTCGGTTTCGTGCGGCTGGCGCTGCCCTTGACTGCGGTCGACGACCAGATCGCGACCGTGCAGCGGGGCACGGCCGGTGGGCTGCTGCTGGCACTGGCCGGGGCGCTCGTCCTGGCCTGGGTCACCTCGGCGGCGATGAGCCGGCGTGTCAGTGCGATCGCGGCGGTGGCGCGCCGCTACGCGGCAGGGGACCTGACGCCGCAGATCGGTCCGTACGGGGACGACGAGATCGGCACCGTGGCCCGGGCGCTCGACGGCTCCGTCCAGGAGCTCGGCCGCCGGCTCGCGGAGCTGTCGCGGAACCGCCGGTTGACGGACGCGATTCTCGGCAGCATGACCGAGGGCGTGCTGGTCGTGGACGCGCGCGGGCGGGTGAAGATGGCCAACGAAGCGGTCCGCCGCCTGCTGCAGATCGAGGAGACGCCCGTCGACCGGCACTACGTCGAGCTGATCCGCCATCCGGAGGTCGCGAAACAGATCGGGCGTGCGCTCGATGCCGGCGGTTCCAGCCAGACGGAGATCACGCTGAGCACGGAGCCGGTCAGAGTCTGTCTGGCGAGCGCCGCGCCGTACACCGAACAGGACGAGCCGGGCGTGGTAATCGTCCTGCACGACGTGAGCGACTACCGCCGTGCGGTGCAGATCCGCCAGGACTTCGTGGCCAACGTCTCCCACGAACTGCGGACGCCGTTGACGGCGATTCGCGGCGCGGTGGACGCGTTGGCGGACGAGACGGACATCGCGGTGCGCCAGCGGTTCCTCGATATCGTCGCGCGTCATACGAACCGCATGGAGAGGTTGGTGACGGATCTGCTGCGCCTCGCCCGCCTTGACGCCGGACAGGAGGTCCTGCATCCCGACACGTGCAGCACGGAGACGGTCTTTTCGAGCGTCGCCGCCGAGCTTGCGGGCGTGCTGGAGGTGAAGCAGCAACGCGTGCAGTCACGCATCGAGCCGGGCGCGGAGCGGCTGGTGGTCGACGCCGTCAAGATCCACGACGTCATCAGGAACCTCGTCGAGAACGCCGCGCACTACGCGCCCGAGCGCAGCGCGATAGAGCTGGACGCCGTGGCCGGCGATTCCGGGAGCGGCGTGATCCTGCGGGTGTCCGATCGCGGGCCGGGCATCCCGGACACCGACCTGACGCGCGTATTCGAACGCTTCTACCGTGTCGAGCATTCGAGGGCCCGGAATCCCGGAGGGACCGGACTCGGTCTCGCCATCGTGAAGCACCTCGTCGGCCTGCACGACGGAACTGTCGAGGCGGCGCATCGCGCCGGAGGGGGTTCCGTCTTCACGATCGTCCTGCCGCTGCGTGCGGCCGGCGACGGGACGCTCGCGGAACGACGGCTCACGGCGTAGTACCCGACTCGAGGAAGACCCGCAGCTTGCGGAACGCGCGCCCGCGGTGACTGACCGTGGCCTTCCGGTCGGTCGAGACCTCGGCGAGCGTGCAGCCGTACGGCGGATAGAAGAAGATCGGGTCGTAGCCGAAGCCGCCGTCGCCGGCCGGCATCTCCGCGACCCGGCCCTCGATCGTGCCGGTGGCTTCGAACACGATGCGGTCCCCCTCGGCCGCCGCCACGGCGCAGACGAACCGTGCGGGGCTGGCCAGCGCGCCGCGAGCGCGCAGGCGCGAGTAGATGATGTCGAACTTCTCGCGGTACGTCGCGCCGTTGAATCGCGCCGAGTGGACGCCCGGTTCGCCGTCGAGACCCTCGATCTCGAGCCCGGAGTCGTCCGCCACCGTCAGATGCGGTACGAGCCGCGCGTAGTGCAGGGCCTTCAGCCTCGCGTTCCCGGCGAAGGTCTGCCCGGTTTCTTCGGGCGCCGGTCCGGGGGAGTATGCGATCATCGGGCGGACCGCATACTCCAGACCGTCGAGAATGCGCGTGATTTCCGCGAGCTTGTGAGAGTTGGTCGTGGCGACGACTACGGTCCGGGCGGTCTGGGCGTGCACGATCGCGTGGCTCGCGTGGCGACCCTTCAGCCGCCGTTCGACGAGAGTGGCCCGCCGACGATCTCCCGCTGCATGGCGACGAGCCGCTCGATTGCGTCGCCGGCAAGCTCCAACAGGGCGTCCAGTGCGCGCCGATCGAAGGGTTCGCCCTCGGCCGTGCCCTGGACCTCGATGAACCGGCCGTCGCCGGTCTTCACGACGTTCATGTCGACCTCGGCCCGCGAGTCCTCCGCGTAGGCCAGATCGGCCAGCGGCCGGCCGTCGACGATTCCCACGCTGGTGGCCGCGACGTAGTCCGTGATCGGCAAGCGTGCAATCTTGCCGGTCGCGCGGAGCTTCTGCAGGGCCAGGGCGAGGGCGACGAAGCCGCCCGTGATGGACGCGGTGCGCGTGCCCCCGTCCGCCTGGATCACGTCGCAGTCGACCCAGACGGTGCGTTCGCCCAACTCGTCGAGCCTGGTCACCGCACGCAGCGAGCGTCCGATCAGGCGTTGGATCTCCTGCGTGCGGCCGCCGACCCGGCCTGCCGAGGATTCGCGCGTGGAGCGCGTCGAGGTCGACCGCGGGAGCATGCCGTACTCGCCCGTCACCCAGCCGGTGCCCTTGCCGCGCAGGAACGGCGGCACGCGGTCCTCGACGCTCGCGGTGCAGATCACGCGCGTAAGGCCGGCCTCGATGAGCACGGAGCCTTCCGCGTGCACGACGTAGTGGGGCGTGATGCGGGTCTCGCGCAGTTCGTCAGCGTGACGGCCGTCGAAACGGGGCGCGTCGGTCAGCGAGCTCGGCGTAGCCATTGGGGAGAGTTTAGCAGTCCGATATACGCGGGCATCCGGTCAGGGAACGGCGGGAGCGGGTGCCGAGGCGCCCGGTTCGTCCTCGCCTGCCGATTCGTCCGGCGGCTGGTTGCCGTCATCGGCCGCCGCCGGTTCGCCGTCGGGTGGAGGAGGAAGGTCCATGACCCACGTCAGGTTCGGGGTGAGCGGCTGGCGCAGGTCGATATGGCCCGCGAGCGTGTCCACCTCGCGGCCATCCACCAGAATCTGTACCGCCGCGACTTCGTGGACGTTGGTCGTGACCGCGTTGACGAGGGCGTAGACGGTGAGCAGCTCGTCGAGCGAGCCGCCCGAATGCTCCGTGGTCACCTCGCCGCTCAGATCGACGAACAGGTTGCCGTCGTCGGCCAGGTACACCGCGCGCAGCCGCGTTCCCGTGGGAAACGCGGACAACAGGCGCCGGGGCGGCCTCTCGAGCTGCCGTTCCACGATGATGCGCGCCCGCAGGAGCGGATCGGCCGAGTACGGGACGTCGATCTCTCGGCGGACCAGACCCAGGCCGTTGCCCGCCACGTAGTACATGGTCGCCGTGAACGGAGAGCCGGCGCCTCCCAGCCCTCCCGCACCGTCCAGTTCCGATGACCCGCCGGCCGCGGATTCCCAGCGCTCGACCAGGACCAGCGTCAGTGTCGCCGCGCATATGGTCAGGGCCAGCAGCACGCTGCCGGCGATCCGGTACGAGCGCCGAAAGCCTCCGTGCGCCGTGCGCTGCCCCTCCGGGCTCGACGATTCCATCGCTGTCCGCTATGGCTGCGTTCTGCGGCGCAAGCTCCTAGTCGCGGCCCTGCGCGTCCTGGCCGGCGCCGGCCGGCGCGGCGCCGCCGGGGTCGGCGGCGGTCTCTTCGTCTGGCGCATAGGGGTACGTCGCCAGGTAGTCCCGGAAACGAACGACCCCGGCCACGATCGCTTCGGCCACCCGCGTCTGGAATCCGGGCTGCGCCATCTGGCGCTCCTGCTCCGGGTTCGAGATGAACCCCATCTCGACGAGGATGGCGGGCATGTTCGCCCCAACGAGGACCCGAAAGGGGGCCTGCTGGACAGGCCGAGGGCTCATTGGAACCCGGAGGCGCAGCTCGTCGCCGATGAATTCCGCCAGATCCGCGGACGGCGTGAGATGGCGCGCCTGGGCCAGCTCCCACGGAATCACGTCGATCTCCCGGAGGCCGCCGCCCGACACCGGCAGGTAGCGTCCATCGCGGTCGGCGAGCTCGCGCGCCTCGGCCCCGTACTCGTCGATGTCGAGGTAGTACACCTCCGCTCCCGTCGCGACGTCGCGCAGCGCCGAGTTGGCGTGCAGGCTGATCAGCAGGTCGGCCCGGTCGTTGTTGGCGATCGCGGCGCGCCGGTCGAGGGTGACGAAGGTGTCGCCGGTGCGGGTCAGGATGACGCGGACGCCCAGGCGGCGCTCGAGCAGGGTGCGCAACCGCTGCGCCACGCTGAGCGTAACGTCCTTCTCGAGCGTGCCCTCGGGTCCCTGCGCTCCCTCGTCGGCGCCGCCGTGGCCCGGATCGATCACGATCGTGCGAATCTCCGACCGGGCGCTGAAATCGGGAAGGGGAACCGCATCGCCGAGGCCGGGGTCCGGGGCTGGGCTCGCCGGCTCCGCCGGACTTGCCTCCGCCACCGCGGGGACCACCCCTTCGAGGTCGACCACGAGCTCTGTCGAGTTGCCCGACTCTCCGCTCACGATGCGATGCGATGCGTAGGCCGGACCCGGCTCGATGGCGAATCCCGGCAGCGCGTCGAGCAGCTCGATGGCGCGAACGGCCTCGCCCCGCGGCTCCGCGAAACGGACGACGTCTATCGCGTCGGCGTCGAAACGAATCAGCAGGCGTCCGCCCTCCTCGGTGACCTCGTGGGCGGTATTGGGGGTGATCTGCAGCCGCAGGCGGCCGGATTGCGCCCGCGGCCGATACTGCGCCGAGACGCGGGGCACACGCACCGCGCCGACGAGCAGCAGTCGGGAACGCTGGCGGAGCTCGAGCGGCTGGTCGTGGATGGGCGCGAGCGCCCGGCCGACGAAGTCGAGCGGGACGAACCAGCGTCCCCCGACCCGATGCACGGGGCCGTCCAGCGACACCAGCCGTCCGTCGACCGTCGCGAGCGCCTGTTCGGCGGTCAGGACCACCGTCCCGCCGCTGGCGTCGACGGTGATTGTCCGACCCCCGGTCTGCTCCCCGACGTCGAGTCGGAACAGGGTGGAGAGATCGTCGAGGGCGATCGCTTCGCCGCCCCGTACCCGCACCGTGCCGAGCGACCGCCGCCCCTCCTCGGTGATCAGCGTGAGTCCGGCGGCCGGCTCCTGGGCAGTGAGCGGAAGCAGGCCCATCGCGAAGACCAGACCGGCGCCGACCAGAGCGAGCGTGGCAAGGTCGGTCGGAGGCCGCTTCCCGTGGAGCATTCTGACCGTTCATCATAGCATCGCATGAGCGACCCGGCGGCAGACGCGGCGTCTCTACCTCCGGCCGGTTTCGTGCGGTTGGTCGCTCCCGTCTGGGACTATCTGGCGGTCGCCGACCGGCCGGCGCGCGCGGACGTCATCTTCGTCTTCGGCAGCCAGGCGTTCGCCGTACCGGATCACGCGGCCCGCCTGTACCGGGCGGGGCATGCGCCGTTCGTGCTGGTCAGCGGCCGCTACGGCCGGATGACCCGGGAGGTGTTCGACCGGCCGGAAGCGCTGGTCTTCAGGGACAGGCTCCTGCGCGACGGCGTGCCCCCGGCGGCCATCGTCACGGAGACCGAGGCGGGCAACACGCTCGAGAACGTGCGGTACGGGCTGGCCGCGCTCGGCCGCCGGGGGATCGCGGCCGGTTCTGCGTTGCTCGTGGCCAAGCCGTTCGTGATGCGTCGCTGTGCGGCCACGTTCGCGCGCCAGGCGCCCGGGGTCCGCGTGCGGTGCTGCCCGCCGGAGACTGATCTGCTGCGGTCGATCGATCGTGCGCCGGCCGCCTTCGCGTCCCGCCTCGTCGCGGAGGTCGGCCGCCTCGACCGCTACGGTGCGGCGGGCGACATCGCGGAGCAGACGGTGCCGGCGACGGTGCGGCAGGCGGTCCGGCGGATTGCGGATGCCGGTTGGGGGGACGGACTCCTAGCGTAGCGGTGCGCCGCTACGGGCGCGGGCGCCCGCGGTCAGGACGCAGCCGGCCAGGGCGCTGAGCAGACCGATCATCGCCGGCGTCATTCCGAGCACCGGTTCGCCCGCCGCGAACACCGCCACCGCCACGTAGGTTCCGACGCCGCCGGCGATGGCGCCCATTGCTTCCGCCGATCCCACGCGCCGCGTGTACAGTCCGCCGAGCACGGGCACGAAGAGGCTGACCGTCAGCAGGTTGTAGAACAGCCCCAGCACGCTCACCATCGAGGCTGCGCCGACGGCGAGCCCCGTGCCGAGAACCCCTCCCGCGACGGCCGCGCGGCGCGCCACCCGCAGGATCTGCCGGTCGCTCGCGTCGGGGTCGACGTAGCGCCGATAGAGGTCCTGCGAGAGCGAGGTGGCCAGCATGAACAGGATGGCGTCGGAAGAGCTGACCTCGGCCGAGAAGATCGCGGCCAGGCCGAGCGCGCCGACGGCCGGCGGCAGGGCCTCCATCAGCAGCGTCGGCAGTGCCAGCTCGGGGTTGTCCAGCCCCGGCTCGACCGCCCGGGCGATCATCCCCAACAACGGCGGGAGGGCGGCGAAGACCAGCAGCACGGCCGCGTTCAGGCCGACTCCCAGCCGCACCGTCCGATCGTCGCGGGCGCCGTACGTCTTCTGGAGCAACCCCGGCGAGATGATGAACGCGGGACCGAGCATCGCCAGATAGAACCAGCCCGAGCTCCCGCCCTGCCATACGTTCCAGTAGTCGTCGACCCCCTGCGTCGCGGCCTGGATTGCATCCCAGCCCCCCGCGCTCGCGACGGTGAGCGGCAGCGCCACGACGAATCCGGCCAGCAGCACCACGAGCTGTACCGCGTTGACCCAGGCGGCGGTCAGGAGCCCGCCGGCCGTGAAGTAGACGATGACGACGCCGCCGCCGATGAGGCAGCCGAGCCACGGCGGAAGACCCACCACCACGTTCAGGATCCACCCGATACCGATGATCTGCGCGGCCAGGATGGCCAGGGTTCCCATCCACAGCAGCACGGTGATCGTCGCTCGTACTTGCTCGCCGAAGCGGTACTCGAGGTAGTCGCCGAGCGTGTGCAGTCCCTGTTCCGCTGCGATGCGCCGGATGCGCGGGCCGATCCAGCCGGCCAGCACGATCGACCCCAGCCCCGCCGATCCGACCCACCACCAGGCGCTGAGGCCGTCGGCGTAGCCGAGCCCGGCCGCGGCCACCGTCGAGCCCGCTCCGATGTTGGCGGCGAGCATGGTGGAGAACAGCAGCGAGGGACCGAGCCGGCGCCCGGCGACGAAGAAGTCGGTCGAGCTGCGTACGCGCCGGCCGATCCACAAGCCGACGCCCATGAGGACCGCCGCGTAGACGAGGAGCACGGCGAGGTGCAGGTTCATGGTGTTCAGCGCTGCGACGCATCGACCACGCACCTGAAGCTCGCCGCGTCGTCCGGGTCCCCGCTGCCGTCCCACGTCGAAACCGCCGGGTAGGCGCAGATCGGGCGGCTGCGGACCACTTCGTCGTCCTCCACGCGCGTGCCCAGGATCGTGTCCGGCGCGACACCATCCTCCACCCAGCGCTCGAGCGCCGGCAGCGGGTCCACCCGGTTGTAGCCGGGGCCGCCCGAGCAATGGCCCATGCCAGGGACCAGGAACAGGCGGAAGAAGGCCTGCGTTTCCGAGATGGCCTGGTCGCGGGCGGCTTCCCCGGATCCTGCCGCGCCGGCCGCCTTGGACAGCACGTCCTCGTAGTAGTTGATCGATCCGAGCGGCGAGATGTCCGGGTCGCTCCAGCCGTGGTAGACGATCAGCTTCGAGCCGCGCTCGCGGAACCGCCCGAGGTCGGGGTCCGCGCTGTCGAGCGCCGCGCCCACCTTGTCGAGGGCGAACGCGAGGTCGGCGTCGTAGTCGAACGTCCGGAAGTTCCAGTCGGGATCCTCGAAGACCATGTACTTGAAGAAGCCCTCGGCCGCGAGCCAGTGCAGGCTCGTGAACGGTTCCCGGCCGGTCACCCACAAGCCCCAGCCGCCGCCCGGCCCGTTCTCGCCGCCCGGCACCAGGCCGGGGAAGATCACCTCTCCCGCGGAATCGCGCGCGCCGGCCCAGATGGCACGCACCGCCTGCACCTGCGGCGGCGTGAGGCAGCCGTCGTGGTCCTCGCCGTCCGGACACGTGAGTGCCGCCGGGTCGAAGCGGCATTGCCTGGGATCGTCGAGCACCCCGTCCTCGACGCCGTCCAACGTGTCGCACGCCGTGTCGACCGCTCCGGCCAGCGCGGGCAGCTTCGCACGAGGAATGTAGCTGCCGGCATCGCGCAGCGTGGCGAGGGCGTACCAGAGATGCGCGCCGGCGTAGAAGCGCGTCCAGTCGTTGGCCGGGTTGCCGGCGACGATGCCGTCGAAGTCGTCCGGGTAGCGCTGCGCCTCCATGAGCCCCTGCTGGCCGCCCTTCGAGCAGCCCACGTAGTACGAATAGCGCGGAGGCCGCTCGTAGAACGCCGCGGTGATCGCCTTGCCGTTCTCGGCCGTGACGTGGAGGGCCCGGTGTCCGAAGTCCTCGACCAGGTCGGGCCGGCCCAGTGCCCAGGACGCGTCGAAGCCGCCTGTACCGGGCCGCACGTGTCCCGTGTCGGTGCTTGCGGCGGCGTAGCCGCGGCGGAGGGCGCCGGCCATGGCGGCGTAACTGATGACGCCGGCCATGCCGCCGTTGCCCGAGACGTGGAACTTCCCGTTCCAGCCGTCCAGGGGCAGCCAGACCTCGAAGGCGACGGCCGGCCGCGTCACCCCCGCCACCCGACAGAACGCCGGCATCGTCAGCGCGGCGTTCGTACCCGGCGGCGTGAACGCACCGGCCGGAACGACGACGGCGCTGCGGATCGTGGTTTCCGGCAACTCCAGGTCCGAGAGGGTCGCGCAGGGCGCCGCTGCAGCCGGGAGGGCCGCCAGGAGCAGGAGCGCGCCGGCCGCCAGGGTGCTGGCAGGCTGGGCAGGAACGGATGCATGGCCGAGAGGAGTCATGATGCGGAAACCTCCACGAAAACGTAGGGCGCGGGCGCTAAGCCGTTACAGCTTGACGGCGTTTACGGTAGACTGCAAGTGTGCCCGTGGGTGGCCGTTGCCGACGGAACGGTCGGGTCCACGTGGACGAACTGGTCGAATCCGGTGGGCGACCTGAGCGACAGGTATTCGACATGAACACAACTTGTTGCGTACGGATCGGTGTGACGAGCACGGCGCGCAGGTTCCGGCGTTGCGCTGCTCTGGCCGCGGCGGCCTGCCTGGCCGCGGTGTCCGCGGGCGCCCAGAGCGCGCCGGGCGCTGGCGATTCCGCGGGCAATGGTTCGGTCGCCGGAGATTCGGCCGACAGGCGTCCCGTCGCCGGATTCGAGCTTGCCGCCCAGTCGTCGATCAAGGTGGTTCGCGCGTTTCGCGTGGAGCAGGAGCCGCGGATGGACGGCAACGTGCTCGGCGATCCCGTCTGGGCCGCCGCGCAGGCGGTCGGCGGGTTCCGGCAGACGTTTCCGGACGAGGGCCGCCCGGCCACCGAGCGGACCGAGGTGCGCGTTCTCTTCACGTCCGACACGATCTACTTCGGCGTCGTCTGCTACGACAGCGATCCGGCGGGAATCATCATGAGCGACAGCCGGCGCGATTCGTCGATGACCGACGCCGACAGCTTCCAGATGGTCCTCGACACGTTCCAGGACCAGCAGAACGGCTTCGTCTTCGGCACGACGCCGGCCGGACAGGAGTACGACGGGCAGGTCATCAACGAGGGGGGCACCCGCGGATCCTCCCGCCGGTCGGGCAGCGGCGGGTTCTCGCGGGGCAGCGCCGGCGGCTTCAACCTCAACTGGGACGGCGCCTGGCAGGTGCAGACCGCGATCTCCGACATCGGCTGGAGCGCCGAGTTCGCCATCCCGTTCCGGACCGTCCGCTATCCGGCGCGGGAGTTCCAGTCCTGGGGCGTCAACTTCCAGCGCAACATCCGCCGCCGGAGCGAAATCTCCTACTGGTCCCCGCTGCCTCGGCAGTACAACCTGTACCGCGTCTCGATGGCCGGCCAGCTCGCCGGACTGGCCACTCCGGGCGGGCTTGCCAACAACCTGCAGATGACGCCGTACGCCATCGGCGAGACCGGCGTCCGCCGCGGCGACGGCGGGGCGTCGACGATGCAGGGCGACTACGCGTACGGCGCCGACCTCAAGTACAGCATCAACTCGGGCCTGACCCTCGACGGGACCTTCAACACCGACTTCGCGCAGGTCGAGGTGGACGACCAGCAGATCAACCTCGACCGCTTCAACCTGTTCTTCCCCGAGAAGAGAACGCCGGCATCTTCACCGTGAACAACCAGTCGGCGAGCGGACGCCAGCTCGGCCAGACGGAACTGTTCTTCAGCCGGCGGATCGGGATCAGCGACGCGGGGACGCAGATTCCGATCCAGGCCGGCGCCCGCATGTCCGGCCGGGTCACCGACAATCTCACCGTCGGCGTGATCAACATGCAGACGGAGGGTGTGGAGGGCGTCGACAGCGCCAACAACTTCTCCGTGACCCGCGTGCGTCGCGACCTGCCCAACCGTTCCAGCATCGGGGGGCTGTTCGTCAACCGGCAGGGAACCGGGCAGTTCGCTCGCGCGGACGACTACAACCGCACCTACGCGCTCGACGGCCGGTGGGGCATCGGTCAGAACGGCATGGTGTCGGGCTTCTACGGCGGCACGCAGACCCCCGGATTGATCGGCCGCGATCACGCGCTGAGCCTCTCCGGGACCTACAACTCCGAGATGTGGCGCATCAGCAGCGGCTACAAGGAGAACGGCGAGGACTTCAATCCCGAGGTCGGCTTCGTCACCCGCAACGGGTTCCGCAACTACGACCTGGCCGTCCAGAACACGTCGCGGCCCGAGGGGTTCCTGAAGTTCCAGGAGTTGCGGCCGCACATGTCGTACAGCCATTTCTGGAACTTCGACGGCATCACGGAGACCACATATCTCCACACCCACTTCCAGGGAGAGTTCGAGGACAGCTCGTCGGCCGGCTTCGCCTACGACGTGCGGAGCGAGAACGTGTTCGACACGTTCTCGGTGTCGGGGCTGGCCATTCCGCCCGGACGGTACGACTGGGCCGAGATGAGCTCTTCGGTCTACTACGACCGGTCGGCCCCGGTCAGCGCGGGTGTTCGGGCGGAGTTCGGCGGTTTCTTCGGCGGCTCGATCGTCACCATGCGGCCGACGGTACGCGCCCGCATCGGCGAGATCTTCAACCTACAGCTCAGCTACAGCCGCAACGACATCGATCTGCCGTCGGGCAGCACCATCACCAACCTGACGAGCGTGCGGGCCGGCTACAACTTCTCGCCCCGGGTGTTCCTGCAGACGCTGCTGCAGCACAACGACAGCGCCCAGCTCTGGTCGATGAATTTCCGCTTCGGGTGGCTGCAGGACGCCAACACCGGGCTGTTTCTGGTCTACAACGAGACGGAAGGCATCCTCGACTACGTGCCGACCGGCGCCGGCCGCAGCGTGATCGTCAAGTACAGCTACCTGTTCGACGTCCTCGACTGAGCCCGGCGCCTCCACGCAGCCTGAACCCATGACGAGCGGTCCGGCAGGTCGATGCGGCGTACCGCCCGATTGCGGGTGTCCGGGCAGGGCGGAGGCTCGGCCGGCGCGTGGCGCCCGCAGGCTGTCCCGGGGTTGCGGCCGGGGGGGGGCCGTCGCGCTTGCCGCCGTCCTCGTCCTGCTCGCCGCCCCGCACGAGGGACGGGCGCAGACCGGGCAGGGACCGTCGCCGGCGCCGGTCGATGCGGCGGGAACGGCGCAGTCGGCGGCCGGCTTCGAGATAGCGGCGATCGGCGGCGCCCGCAGCGCGACCGCCGTCGAGGCCGCGGTGGCGCCGGTTCTGGACGGCTCGGTGCTCGACGATCCCGCCTGGGCCCTCGCCCCGCCCGCCACCGGGTTCGTGCAGACGCAGCCGGACGAAGGCCGGCCGGCTTCCGAGCGGACGGAGGTCCGCATCGTCTACACCGCGGACACCCTCTACTTCGGCGTCGTCTGCTACGACGACGATCCGTCGTCGATCATCGTCACCGACAGCCGCCGCGATTCGTCGCTGGCCGACAGCGACAGCTTCCAGCTCATTCTCGACACGTTCCTCGACCGGCAGAACGGCTTCATCTTCGGCACCAGCCCCTCCGGCCAGGAGTACGACGGGCAGCTCGTCAACGAGGGGGCGGGCGGCAGCGGCATGGGGGGAGGGTTCGGCGGCGGCGGCCAGATCGGCGGCGCCGGCGGCGGCTTCAACCAGAACTGGGACGGCGTGTGGCAGGTGCGCACGGCCATCTCCGAGGTGGGTTGGACGGCGGAGTTCGCCATCCCGTTCCGCACGCTGCGCTTTCCGGCCGGCCGGGAGCAGACCTGGGGCGTCAACTTCCAGCGCAACATCCGCCGGCGCAACGAGCAGGCGTACTGGTCGCCGCTGCCGCGGCAATACGACCTGTTCCGCGTCTCGCTCGCCGGACAGTTGGGGGCTCTGGCGCACGCTGCAGATGACCCCCTACGTCATCGGCGAAACGGTCAATCGCGTCGACCGGCCGGACGGCCGCACGCTCGCGCTGGGCGCTTTCGGCGGCGACCTGAAGTACGGCGTCACGTCGGGACTGGCCCTCGACCTGACCTACAACACCGACTTCGCGCAGGTCGAGGTGGACGACCAGCAGATCAACCTCGATCGGTTCCAGCTCTTCTTTCCCGAGAAGCGCCCGTTCTTCCTGGAGAACGCCGGGG
>JAGWAH010000034.1:25500-31211 GCA_021296515.1 Acidobacteriota bacterium
CCATCCTGGGCGGCGCGCGGCTGTCGGGAAGGGTCTCCGAAGACGTCACCGTGGGCTTCCTGAACATGCAGACCGAGGCGGTCGGCAGCGCGACGCCCGCCAACAACTTCACCGTGGCGCGGCTGCGGCACGATCTGCCCAACCGGTCGAGCGTCGGGGGGCTGCTCGTCAGCCGGCAGGCCACCGGACCCATGGCAGGGACCGACAACTACAACCGGACCTACGCCTTCGACGGGCGCTGGGGCTTCGGACAGAACGGTATGGTCTCGGGGTTCGCGGCCAGGACCGAGACGCCGGTCCGCGGCGGCCGGCGCTTCGACCAGGATCACGCCTTCGACCTCGCGGTCGACTACAACACGGAGGCCTGGCGGCTGCGCGGCGGCGTCATGGAGATGGGCAGGGACTTCAATCCGGAGGTCGGCTTCGTGCGGCGCACCGGGTTCCGGAAAATCACGGCCGCCGTCCAACTGGCTGCGGATTCAGGAGCTGCAACCGCACGTCACCTTCAACCGGTTCTGGGACATCGAGACCGGCTTCATCCAGACCTCGCTGCTCCACATGGACAACGGCTGGGAGTTCGAGGACAGCTCGAGGGCGATCACCGCCTGGAACATCCGCAAGGAGGGCGTGACCCGCCCGTTCACGATCTCGGGCGTGCCAGTGGCGCCCGGATCGTACGACTGGCACGAGATCAACCTCAACTACACCTCGGACCGCTCGGCCCCGATGGGCTACGGGGTCCGGTTCCAGCAGAGCGGATTCTTCGGGGGCAGCCTGCAGGTGGTCGGTCCGACCTTGAACTTCCGGAGCGGCGAGACGCTGAACGTCGAGCTGCGGTGGAGCCGCAACGACATCGATCTTCCGGCGGATCACGTCGTCACGAACCTGGTGTCGAGCCGCGTCGCCTACAACTTCTCCCCGCGCGTGTTCGTCCAGAGCCTGGTGCAGCGCAACGACAGCACCAACCTCTGGTCGGTCAATCTCCGCTTCGGCTGGCTGCCTGTTCTTCGTCCTCAACCAGTCCGACGGCCTCGGTGACTTCATTCTGCCGGGAAGCGGCCGCAGCGTGATCCTGAAGTACACGCACCTGCTCGACCTGCTGCGGTAGCCGCAGGCCGCCTCCTACCGAGGCCGACTGAATCCGTCGCTGCGACTCAGGACGCGGTCGAAGGTGTATGTGGTCGTCGCTCCCGCCAGCGTGGCGGACTCGCCGATGAGGTAGTCCGAGAAGTCGGCTTTGCCGCTGGCGTAGCGTTCGAGCGCCCGCCCGACGGCCGCCCGGTTCGTGAACGCGAATTCTTCCGCGTCGAGCAACCGCCGCACGGTCGCCGCGATTCTCGCCCGGGGGAAGCCGTATACCGATTCGAGAACCCACTCCAGCTCGCAGAGCACGATGTCCGGCAGCAACACCCTGTCGGACGCGGCGACCGCACGATCGAGCAGATCCTGCGCCTGTCCGGCCTGATCCGCATCGTCGTTCAGCAGCAGCCGCAGCAGGACGTTGGTGTCGAACGCGATCATGGGCGGCCGTGCTTCTCCGCCGCCCGCCGGCGAAGCGCTCGCCGGATCGATTCGTCGTCCGCTTTCCGGCCAGTGGCGTACGCCGCGAGGAATCCCCGCAGGGGCTTCATCGGATCCCGTACGGGAACGATGCGTACGCCGCCCTCACCGTCGATCTCGAAGGCCAGCCTGTCGCCGGCATCCACGGACATCCTCGTTCGTACCTTCTTCGGTATCGTGATCTGACCCTTGGCGGTGATCCTCGCGGTTTCCATCTTGCTCCTTACTATCGCACGAATTCGCCTGGAATGTAATGCGCGCACCGGCGGACTCATCGACGAGAGCGTGAACAGGTGCAGCGGACTGCGACGGCGGTTCGTGCGGGACCCCTATAATGGCCCGATGATCGACGCCTTCATCTACGACGGCCTGCGGACGCCGTTCGGCCGCCACGCCGGCGCGCTCGCGCCGGTCCGCCCCGACGATCTCCTTGGCGACCTGGTCGGCGCGCTCGTTGAACGCAATCCGTTTGCGGCGGATCGGTTCGAGGACGTGATCGCCGGCTGCACGAACCAGGCGGGCGAGGACTGCCGCAACGTGGCCCGGCGTGCGGGACTGCTGGCGGGACTGCCGGTCGAGGTGGCCGGCATGACCGTCAACCGGCTCTGCGCGAGCGGGCTGGCCGCGGTGGTCGACGCCTCGCGGGCCGTGGCGTGCGGCCAGGGCGACCTGTTCGTGGCCGGCGGCGTGGAGAGCATGAGCCGGGCGCCGTTTGTCATGGCGAAGGCGGAGCGCGCCTACGGCCGGCAGCTCACGACGTTCGACACCACGCTCGGGTCGCGCTTTCCGAACCGGCGGGCCACCGCCGCGTTCGGCGACCATGCGATGTTCCAGACGGCCGAGGAAGTCGCGAGGGACCTCGGCATCGGCCGCGACGAGAGCGACCGCTTCGCCGCCGGTTCGCAGGCGCGTTACGCGCAGGCGAAGTCCGAGTGCTTCTATTCCGGCGAGCTCCATCCGGTCGTCGTGCCGGGGCCGAAGCGCGGGCAGACGACCGAGGTGGCCGGCGACGAGCACCCGCGGCCCGGAACCAGTCCGGAGAAGCTCGCGACCCTGCGGCCTCTGGCTGAGGGCGGCGTGGTCACGCCCGGCAACGCGTCCGGCATCAATGACGGCGCGGCGGCTCTCATCGTCGGCTCGCGCGCGGCCGGCGAGGAGGTGGGCGCCGCGCCGCTGGCGCGCGTCGTCTCGGCGGCGGCCGCCGGGGTCGAGCCGCGGGTCATGGGGCTCGGACCGGTGCCGGCCTCGAAGAAGGCGCTGGCCCGCGCCGGGCTGGCGCTGGCCGACGTGGACGTGATCGAGATCAACGAGGCGTTCGCCACGCAGGTGCTCGGTTGCCTGAAGCTGCTGGAGATCGATGAGGACGACAGCCGGGTCAACCCGAACGGGGGCGCCATCGCCATCGGGCACCCGCTGGGCGCGTCGGGCGCCCGCCTGACGCTGACCGCCGCCCGTCAGTTGCAGCGGATCGAGGGCCGCTACGCCCTGGTCACGCTCTGCATCGGCGTCGGTCAGGGGCTGGCCGCGGTCCTCGAGCGGGTCGGCTAGGCCCCGGTCATGGCTGGCAAGCCGGCTCGGCTGCTCGCCCTGCTCGGCATCTACGTGCTCGTCGCGCACGTGCTGCCGATGCCGGATGGTGTCGACGCCCAGGGCTGGCGCATCACCGGCATCTTCTTCGCGATCATCGCCGGGCTGATGCTGCAGCCGCTGCCCGGGTCCCAGGTGGTGCTGCTCGGGATCACGATGGTGATCCTGGTCGGCCGCGTACCGATGGACCGCGCGCTGGCGGGCTACTCGGCCGCGTCCGTCTGGATGGTGCTGGCCGCCATGATGATGTCGCGCGCGTTGCGCGAATGCGGCCTCGCGCGGCGCATCGCGCTCTGGTTCGTGCGCGCCATCGGCCGGACGTCGCTCGGCCTGGGCTACGCGCTGCACCTGACGGACCTGACGCTCGCCACCGGCGTCCCGTCGATCACCGCGCGGTCGGCCAGCATCGTCTTTCCCATCGCGCGCAGCATCAGCAGTCTGTACGAGTCGGAGCCGGGGGAGACGTCGCGGCGGCTCGGCACGTTCCTGATGACGTGCATGTACCAGACGAGCACCATCGCCTCGGCGATGTTCTTCTACAGCAGCGCGGCCAACCTGCTGCTCGGGGACTTGGCGCGCGAGTTCGCCGGGGTCGAGGTCACCTGGACGAGCTGGTTCGTCGCCGGTCTGGCCCCGGGCATCGTGTCGAGCGTGGCGGTGCCGCTGCTGATGCTGCGGGTCGTGCCGCCCGACATCCGGTACACGCCGGCCGCGCGCGATTTCGCCCAGCGCGAGCTCGACGGGCTCGGTCCCATTCGGGGCACCGAGGCGATCGTGCTCGGCGTGTTCCTCTTCCTCATCGGCTTCTGGGTGCTCTCGTCGTACGTCGACTGGCTGTCGCCCGGGCTGGTCGCGTTCCTGGGACTGGGCGTGCTCTTCGTCACCGGCGCGTTGAGCTGGGAGGCCGCCCTCGGCGAGCGGTCGGCGTGGGACGTCTTCGTCTGGTACGGCGGGCTGCTCACCATGGGCGGCCTGCTGAACGAGACCGGCGTGACCGTGGCCTTCTCCGGGTGGGTCGGCGCCTGGTTCACCGGCGTCCCCTGGATCGTCGTGCTGATCGTCACCCTGGTCATCTACTTCTATACGCACTACTTCTTCGCCAGCACGACGGTGCACGCGCTGGCGCTCTACGGTCCGTTCGTCACGCTGCTCGTCGGGGTCGGCGCGCCGGCCGGGATCGTGGTCTACAGCCTGCTCTTCCTCAACAACCTGCAGGCCTGCCTGACCCACTACGGCAATCTTCATCGAGGGCTACGTCAGCCTGCGCGACTGGTGGCGCGCCGGGTTCTACTCGTCGGTCGTCAACCTGGTCATCTGGCTGGCGGTGGGAATCGCGTGGTGGAAGGTACTGGGGTTGTGGTGATGACTGCTCAATGCTCGATGGACCCGGCCGGGAGTTTGCGCCGCAGAACGCAGCGGCGCGAAGTGCTGCGACGCAAGGTCATGGAGCGGGGGGGATGGGCCGAACGCCGAGCCAGCGAGGCGTTTCGGGGCGCTCGGCGCGGCTGGTCGGCGGTCGGACGCGCGGCGGACTCGGCCTGCCTCGGGCGAAAACGGATCGGCGCGCTGGCGCTTGCCGTCGCGTGCGCGGCGGCGGGGTGCGCGGGTGGCGAACCGGCGCTGATGGAGCCGGTCGCGTCCGCACGCCAGGCACATGATCTGGTGATCGCCGGCGGGCGGGTCATCGATCCGGAGAGCGGACTCGACGCGGTGCGCCACGTCGGAATCCAGGACGGCACGGTCGTGGCGATCTCCGAAGACCCGCTGGAGGGGAGCGCCACCGTGGACGCCGCGGGCCTCGTGGTGGCCCCCGGTTTCGTCGATCTGCACGCGCACGGCCAGGACCCGGCCAGCAGCCGCTACCAGGCGATGGATGGGGTGACGACCGCGCTGGAGCTCGAGATCGGGGCGTTTCCCGTCGAGCGCTGGTATGCGCGCCGCGGCGGTGCGTCGCTCATCAATTACGGCGCGTCGGTGAGCCACCAGGCGGCGCGCATCCGCGCACTGGGGAGCCCCTTCGCCCGCAGCAACGCGGACGGGACGTTCTCGCTCGGCGAGAGCGACGACGACACCCTCTACCGCGCCGCGAGCGACGAGGAGCTCGCCCGGCTGCGGCAGCTCATGGAGCGCGGCCTGCGCGAGGGGGGAATCGGGCTCGGCTTCGGCCTGAGCTATACGCCGGGGGTGAGCCACCGCGAGCTGCTGCAGATGTTCCAGGTGGCCGCGGAGTACGAGGCGCCGGCGTTCATCCACCTGCGATCGGCGGCGGCCTTCGAGCGCGGCGGGGCGCTGGCCCCGTTCCAGGAAGTGATTGCCAACGCCGCGGTCACCGGTGCGCCGCTCCACATCGTCCACATGAACAGCACCTCCGGCACGCGCGCGGACGAGGCGCTCGCCATGATCCGGGGCGCGCGGGAGCGTGGAATCGACGTCACCACCGAGGCCTATCCCTACACCGCGAGCGCGTCGCTCATCGAATCGCCCCTGTTCGACGGCTGGGACGGCCGCCCGCGGGATGCCTACCGGAGCCTGCAGTGGGTGGACACCGGCGAACGGCTGACGCC
>JAGWAH010000035.1 GCA_021296515.1 Acidobacteriota bacterium
CGACGCTGGTGCGCGAGTCCAG
This sequence comes from Acidobacteriota bacterium, assembly GCA_021296515.1. Taxonomy (GTDB): domain Bacteria; phylum Acidobacteriota; class Vicinamibacteria; order Vicinamibacterales; family UBA8438; genus WTFV01. Next base: position 23 of record JAGWAH010000035.1, read on the forward strand.
ATTGCCGGTCGGCTCGTCCGCCAGGAGGATGGCGGGCTGGTTGACCAGGGCGCGGGCAATCGCCACCCGCTGCTGCTGACCCCCCGAGAGCTGGTTCGGGAAGTGATCCATCCGGTCGTCGAGCCCGACCGCGTGCAGCATCTCGCGAGCCCGCGCGTGACGCGCCGGTCCGTTCATGCGGGAGCCGTAGAGCAGGGGGAGCTCGACGTTGTCGAGGGCGGTGGTCCGGGCCAGCAGGTTGAAGCCCTGGAACACGAAGCCGATCTTTCCGTTGCGCACCTCGGCCAGCTCGTCGCGCGAGAGCCGGGAGACATCCCGGCCGTCGAGCAGGTAGTGGCCGCTGGTCGGCCGGTCGAGACACCCGAGGATGTGCATGAACGTCGATTTGCCGGAACCGGACGGACCGGTGACGGCGACGAACTCGCCTGCCTGGATGGACAGGCTCACGCCCCGGAGCGCGCGCACCTCGACGTCGCCCATCGCGTAGACCTTGGTGATGTCCTCGACCGCGATGACCGGGTTCGGGGAAGTCACCGCCGGCCGCGCCTTCCGAAAGGGAACTGCGGGATCAGGGGCGATCCGCTGTTGCCGACCGCTGGGCCGCTGCCCGCGTCGGGCGTGCTGACGTTCGTCACGAGCCGGACACCGGCTTCGATCGTCCCCGGGGCAGCCTGGGCAGTGGTCGCCGGCGCGGCCGGGGTCGCCGACTCCAGGGCCGCCAGCCGCTGCTCGAGCGCGGCGCGCGCCGCTGCGTCCGCAACCGTTGCCAGCCGTTCGCGAAGCGATTCCACGTCGCGGTTCGCCGGCGGCACGGATTCGCTCGGCACGGGTCCGCCATCCACTGCCAGCAGCTCGCTCGCCGTGCCGTCCGTTACGCCGAGGCGGACGCTCAGGCCGGACAGCCGACCGCCGTTCAGCACCCAGACCCGGCCGTTGGTCTCTTCCACCTCGATGGGGGCGAACAGGGCGTCGATGGTGCTCGCTCCCCGCTCGACGGCCGGGACATTCGGCCCTTGCTGCGCGTTCGCGCGGCGCCGGGGACCCCCCGGCCCGCCGGGTCCGCCCGGACCGCCGCCGCCCGCGGCGCGCCGTTCCCGCATGCGGGCGAAGAACTCCTGGCGCTCTTCCGGAGACATCTGCTGCATCCGTTCCATCATGCGCTGTCGCCGCTCCGGGTCCGGTGCGCCGCCCCCGCCGAAGCCGCCGGGGCCGCCTCCGCCGGGCGGGCCGAAGCCGCCGCCCGCCGCGCTGCCGGGTGCAGCGCTCTGGCGCTGGGCGCCGGTCGGCGACTCGCCCGACCGTGCGGGTCCGCTCCCGCTGCTCGTCCCGCCGGCGCCGGGGCGGCGGCCGATCTGCAGCTCGGGCGGCACGGGCTGGCCGAGTGCCGCGAAGATGGCCGGCGTCGGCCGGAATCGCAGCGCGGAGTTCGGGATCCGCGTCACGTTCTCCCGCCGCGCCACCTCGACGGTGACCGTGGCGGTCATGCCCGGCTTGAGCTTGAGCTCGGGGTTGGGGGCGTCGATGACCGTCGCATAGGTCACGACGTTCTGCGTGACGATCGGCTCGAGACGGATCTGCGAGACGCTGCCTTCGAATTCCTCGGCCGGGAACGCGTCCACGGTGAACGTCACGCGCTGGTTCGGCCGGATCCGGCCGACGTCCGACTCGTCGATGTTGGCGATGACCCGCATCTTGGTCAGGTCCGCCGCGATGACGAACAGCTCGGGTGCCTGAAAGCTGGCCGCCACGGTCTGGCCGACGTCGACCAGCCGCGAGGTGACGATGCCGTCGATCGGGGCACGGATGACCGTGTGCTCCAGGTTGACCTCGTTCATGCTCAGCGAGGCCTGCGACTGCCGCACCTGCGCCTCGGCCGACTTGAGCTGCGCCTGGGCCGACCGCAGGGTGACCTCCGCGGCTTCCAGCTCGGTCTCGGAGATGAGCTCGCTCGCCGCCAGCTCGCGCGATCGCCTGAGCTGCGTTGCCGCGTCGTCGACCGCGACGGCCAGGCGTTCGGCTTCCGCCTCGGAGCGCAGCAGGTTGGCGCGCGCCTGCTCGAGCTGCGTCTCGAACAGCGACGGATCGAGCCGCATGATGACGTCGCCCTCGCGCACGATCGAGTTGAAGTCGACGTGGAGCTCCTGGATGATCCCGGACACCTGACTGCCGACCTGGACCGTGGTCACCGCTTCGAGTGCGCCGGTCGCCCCCACGGTGTCGACGATGTCGCCCTCCGTCACCGCGACGGTGCTGACGTCCGGCACGAACTCGACCGTACGTACGCTGTAGTAGCCGTAGGCGGTGATCGCACCGCCGAGGATGATGAGGGCGATGAAGATTCGTCTCATGTTGTCCCTCGTCGGACGACTATGGCGCGCCGCCTCCACCGCCGCCGACGACGGTGACTCCGGCGTTGCCGAGTGACGTGCGCTGGGCGCGTTCGAACTCGATCAGGGCCCGCTGGTAGTCGAGTATCGCGCGCAGCTCGGTATCCTGCGCGGTCGCCAGGTCGCGTTGCGCCTGCACGACGAAGAAGTTGGTCGACAGTCCGACCTCGAACTTGCTCTCCTCGGCCCGGAGCTGCTCTTCAGCCAGCTCGCGCGAGGCCGTCGCCGCCTCTATCTGCTGCTGGATCGCGTCGATCTGCAGCGCGGCGTTCGTGACCTCCACGGCGATCTGCAGCTCGATCTGGCGGATCTGGGCTTGGGCCTGCTGTTGCTGCAGCCGCGCCCGTTCATACGCCGCCTTGTCCGCGCTCTGGCCGAGCGGATAGCTCATCCGCAACTCGACGCTCCAGAACGGGTAGTCCGCGTCGACGATGTCGTTGATGGCGTCCCCGTAGCCGCCCGGGATAACGCCGCCCGCGCCGCCGAAGATTGCCTCGAAGGAACTGCCGGCGGGCACCAGCCGCGATCCGCCCTGGCCCGTCAACTGGTAGCTGCCGACCAGATCGAGTTGAGGGAGGGTGCTGTTGCGAAAGTTGTCGACCTCGGCGTCGTTGATGTCGAGCTGGCGTCGCACCCGGGAGACATCGGTGCGCCGGTCCAGTGCGCCGCGAATCGCTCCCTCCAGGTCGATCGGCGTGGCTTCGATCCGCGGCTGGTCGGTCGGGTTGATCTCCGCGTCCCACAGCTCGTCCGCTGTACCACCCACGATGAGCTGCTTCAGCGTCAACTCGTTGGTGCGCAGCGTCCGGATCGCCTGGGCCAGCAACTGCCGCCGCGCGGCCGCCTCCGACTGCGCCTGCACGACGTCTATCGGGGCCAGGGTGCCGATTTCCACGCGTGCCCGGTTGTCGCGCACGAGCTGCTCGGCCAGCTCCAGGGCCTGTTGCTGCACGGCGACCGCGGCGCGCGCGTAGACCAGCTCCCAGTACGCCAGGCGGACGTTGGCGAGCGTGTTGATGACGGTCTGCTCCAGATCGATGTCCGAGATGTCGCGGTTGATGCGCGAGACGACGAGCTGGGTGCGTTGGGGGTCGGTGCGGAAGCCGCGCAGCAGCGGCTGCGTGTACCCCAGGGTCATGTTGGCGCCGAAGCTCGGATTGAAGGTGGTGAAGATGTTGTTCGACTCCACGCGGTTGCTGTTCCAGGTGACGTCGTACTGGCCTCCGCCCCACTTCAAGGTTGTAGTTGCCCTGTTCGTTGACGATGTTCGTGCCGCGGAGACCGCCGCCGTCGAACAGCGTGCGGTTGGGGCTGGTACGCTGGTTGAGGCCGAAGCCGGAGGAAGCGAGCGGCAGGAACGCCGAGTTGGCCGTCGCGACGCCCATGTCCTGCACCAGCGGGTTGATGCGTTGCACGGCGATATCGAGGTTGCGCTCGAGGGCGCGCTGGACGGCGTCGTCCAGCGTCAGGTCGAAGCGGCGCGCCGCCTGGCCGGCCTGGAGCACAGCTTGGGACACGACGCCGCCGACACCGGCTCGAAGAGTCTGGGCGTGCGTGGGGCAGGGCGCGAGCAGGAGCCAGCCGGCGGCGAGCAACGGGACGACGGGTAGAACACGTGCGTGGGTCATCAAGGCGTTCCTCCAGACTCGGGGTACTTGGACCCGCGCCGACGCGGGAATCTTCCCCGGCGACCGTTATAGACGGGCGGGGAGGGCGGACGGTTCGATGCGGCGGGCCCCGTTCGGCGCTGCGGCGCAGACCCTAGTCGGGATTGCGGGACGACGATTCTCCATGGGAGCGGCGCCGTTCCCACATGGCGTGCAGGGCTTCCGACTGGTCGGCGGTCAGCGTCCGATGCATCCGGTACAGCATCAGCGTACGGGTCTTGCTGAGCGCGCTGCGGGCCGCTTCGACCTTGTCGATCTGCAGGGCGACCTCCCACTCCTCCGCCTGCATGGCGTGCATGATCGCGGTCAGCTCGTCCTCCTCCCGATGCAGGAGCCGGGCCAGATCCCGCAGCCTCGGCCTCAGGGACTGGAAGATCGCCTCGATGTCGGCTCCCTGCTCTTCGGTCAGCCCTATCTCGGAGACGACCTCGTCGGATTGCCACCACTTGAAGCGCTGTGTCGCCTCGGCGGCGACCGCGAAAGAGAGGACCGCCGTGAGGAGGACGACCGTCATGCATCCGCGTGTCTTGCTCATCGCCGATTCCCCGCCAGTTGCGTCCTGGTCTGCGTGCCCCGTCAGGATACCCCAGCCGCCGCGTCCGATTCCCTGAACGGCAAGACGGTCGCGTGCCGCGTCGCGTTTACGAAGCCGAAAGCTCGCCGCCCGCCAGATCGGACAGCCGCTCGACGACCTCGCCGACGATGTTGTCCGGCGTCGAGGCGCCGGCCGTCAGCGCGACGGTCAGCGGCGCACCGCCCGGCAGCCAGTCGCGTGTCGCGATCTCGGCTCCCGGACGGCCCCCGGACGGAAGGTGCCGGACGATTGCCGGTTCCAGGCAGGACGGGTCCGAGATGTGGTACGTCGCGACCCGTTCCGCGCAGATCCGCGCCAGGTTTCGCGTGTTGCTGCTGTTGTAGCCGCCAATCACGACCGCCAGATCGAAGCGTTGCTCGTCGAGGAGGCCGACCACGGCGTCCTGCCGGTCCTGCGTGGCGCTGCAGATCGTGTCGAACGCGCGGTAGTGGCGGGGGAGCGCGGCTTCGCCGTAACGGTTGATCATCGCGCGGCGGATCGACTCGCCCACCTCGAGCGACTCCGACATCAGCATCGTCGTCTGGTTTGCGAGCCCCACCCGCACGAGGTCGCGGGCCGGGTCGAAACCGGCGGAGCAGCCGGGTCCGAGCCGGTCGAGAAGCGTCGCGGCGTCCATCCGCCCGCGGATGAACTCGCACAGGACGCCGGCCTCCTCGCGATCGAGGACGATGACGTAGTGGCCGCCGGATGCGACCCGGACCTGGGACGCCGTGGCCTGCGTCTCCTCGTGCTGGACCTTGCCGTGGATTATCGCGGTGTAGCCGTCGCGCGCATACCGCCGGACGTTCTTCCAGACGTTGAGGACCGACCCGCAGGTGGTGTCGACGAGGGTGCAGCCGCAGCCGACGAGCTGCTCCAGGGCCGCAATCGTGACCCCGAACGCCGGCAGGATCACGACGTCGCCCGCGGTGACCTGCGCGATTTCCTCGCCGGGGTCGCTGAGGAACCGGATCCCGGCGCTGCGCAGCCGGGCGTTGACGTGCGGGTTGTGAATGATCTCGCCGGTCAGGAAGACCGTCCGGTCCGGGAACTTCCGGCGCGTCTGATACGCATAGTCCACCGCACGGTCGACGCCGTAGCAGAAGCCGAACTCGCGGGCGAGGTGCAGGGTGAGGCGCCCGCTCCGCCAGACGAAGTCGGATTCGCGAATCCGATCGAGGATCCGGCTGTGGTAGTCACGCGCCAACTCGCCGGCGACGGCGTGCTTGAGGTCGAGGCCTTTTCTGAAGATTGGCGCGGGCATCTACCGGATGTCGATCGCTGCGGCGCGAACCCGCGGCGTCATCTCGTCGAGGGCGACGAGCGGAGTGACGCGCGAGGAGGTGAGGGCCTCTTCCAGCTCGCGCATGAACTGCTCGTCGGCGACCGCCTGCGGCGGCCCGGCGGCCGGCCCGATGATCGGCTGCGACAGCGAGGCGGCCGCGCCCGGGTTCGGAGCCGGCGGCCGGCGTCGACCGTCGAGTACCTGGCCGATGCCGACGGCGAGGAGGAGGCCTGCGGCGGCCGCCAGCGAGAGCCACCGCCGGCTCGGGCGCGCGCCGGCGACGGCGGGCGCAGGGGGCACCGGGAATCTTAGGATGCGCGCCGAACTCTGCCCGCCTGCCGCGCGCTGAATCCTGTGCATGATTCGGCGGCGTTGCCGGACGAGCCGCCATGGGGCGAGGGAGTCGTCGAAAGCGGCCTCCGCCGCCGTCGTGATGCGGTCGAGGTCCGACTGCAGGGCGCTTGCGCGGGTCGCACATCGGGTGCATTCGGCCAGATGCGAATCGCCCGCCGCGGCCGGGCGCGCGCCGTCGGCCTTCACCAGCGCCCGTGCCAGCTCGCGGTCGGTCAGGTGCGGCGACCGTCCGCCGCGGCGCACCGACCGGAGCAACGTTCCGACTCTGCTCCGAAGAACCCGCGTGCTCATGCGTGTCCTGTCTCGTTCGCCTGCTCTTGCTGGAACCAGTGTTCGGTACCGAGAATGCGCCGCAGCGAGCGAATCGCGCGGAAGAGATGCACACGGACGGTGGCTTCCGTCAGATCGAGCATGGCGGCCACGTCCCGCGTCGCGTGCCCCTCGAACTGGCTGAGCACGACCACGGCGCGTTGCCGATCGGGCAGGCGATCGACCGCCGCCATCAGTTCCGCCCGGCGTTCGGCCTGCAGAAGGGTCGCTTCGGGCGACGGCTCGAGCGCCGCACGCCGATCGAGGTCGTCTCTCTGCTCGCGGCCGGCGTCGTTGCCCCCGGCCGGTACGATCCAGCGGTTGCGGCGGGCGCGCGACTTCAATCGGTCGAGGCAGCCGTTGACGAGGATCCGGGTGAACCAGAGCTCGAAGTACAGCCGCTCCCGGAAGGAACGGATGTTGACGAAAGCCTTCAGAAACGCATCCTGGACCGCTTCGTCGACCTCCGCCGGATCGCGTAGGTAGTAGTAGGCGATGCGCGTCGCCCGGCGCTGATGGCGCTCGACTATCTCCGCGAAGCGTTCGCCCGCGGCGACGCGGTCGCCGCGGACGAGAAGCGCGCACACTGCTTCCGCGATCTGCGAATCGACGGCGGCGCGTTCCTGACGAACGGCTGGTGCGACGTGTGTAACGGCCATCACCTGGAAGCTGCTCTCCGTACCCGACGGAGACGAAATCGGCGGCCGAACGTTTACCTGAAAACTACCACTGCACATGATACCCCGGCCCGTTTGACTTCGGGAACGCCGCGCGACTAAGGTTTGCTCACCTATGCCGGAGGCACCGCCGCAAGTGACACCTTCCTCGATCCTGGACATCGCACGGCCACGCCATCTGCACTGGAATCTCGGTACCGCGGCCCTGTACGAGGAGGCGGTGCGCCACGGAGAGGGCGTGATCGCCGAGTCCGGCCCGCTGGTCTGCCTGACGACCCCGCACACGGGGCGGTCGCCGAACGACAAGTTTCTGGTCGACGAGCCGTCCACCACCGCGGACGTCTGGTGGGGGAAGGTGAACCGGCCGATCGACGCGGTTCGGTTCGACGCGTTGCACGACGAGGTGGTCAGCGCCCTCGACGACAAGGTCCTGTACGTCCAGGACTGCTTCGCCGGCGCCGATCCGGCGTATCGGCTTCCGGTGCGGATCATCACCGAGCGGGCGTGGCACAGCCTCTTTGCGCGCACGATGTTCCTGGAGCAGCCGGCAGGCACGCCGGGCGGCGGCCACGCCCCGGAGTTCACCGTGATCGACATCCCGTCGATGGCGGCCGACCCGGCACGCCACGGGACCAATTCGGGTACGTTCATCCTGCTCAACTTCGCGCGGCGGCTCGTTCTGATCGGGGGCACCAGCTACGCGGGCGAGATCAAGAAGTCGATCTTCACCGTCATGAACTACCTGCTGCCGTTGCGCGACGTGATGCCGATGCACTGTTCGGCGAACATCGGCGCGTCCGGCGACACCGCGCTGTTCTTCGGCCTGTCGGGGACGGGCAAGACGACGCTCTCGAGCGATCCGGCGCGCCGCCTCATCGGGGACGACGAGCACGGCTGGAGCGACCGCGGCATATTCAACTTCGAGGGCGGCTGCTACGCGAAGACGATCCGGTTGTCGGAAGAGGCCGAGCCGCAGATCTACGGCACCACGCGCCGTTTCGGGACCGTCCTCGAGAACGTCGTCCTCGATCCGGCGACCCGCGCGATGGACCTCGACGACGACACGCTCACCGAGAACACCCGCGGCGCCTATCCGATCTCGTTCATAGACAACTGGGTGCCCTCGGGGCAGGGCGACCACCCGGCCAACGTGGTCATGCTGACCTGCGATGCGTTCGGCGTATTGCCGCCGATCTCGCGGCTGACCCCGGCGGGAGCGATGTACCACTTCCTGTCCGGCTATACGGCCAAGGTGGCGGGAACGGAGAAGGGCGTCACGGAGCCCAAGGCGACCTTCAGCACCTGCTTCGGCGCGCCGTTCATGGTGCATCATCCGACGGTCTACGCGAAACTGCTGGGGCGCCGAATCGCGGCCCACGGCTCCCGGGTCTGGCTGGTCAACACGGGCTGGAGCGGCGGCGCGTACGGCGTCGGCAGCCGCATGAAGATTGGGCACACCCGCGCCATGATCGCGGCGGCGCTTTCGGGCGCGCTCGACGACGTGCCCTACGCTCCCGATCCGATCTTCAACGTCCAGGTTCCGACAGCGGTTCCGGACGTGCCCGCGGACAGCCTGCACCCGCGCGGGAGCTGGAGCGACGGCGCCGCCTACGACGCGCAGGCGGGACGCCTCGCAGGAATGTTCGCCGAGAACTTCAAGGCGTTCGAGGCGGAGGCCGACGACGACGTTCGACGCGCCGGCCCGAGCGTCTGAGGCGGCCTGCCGGCTCGTGGGTCATGTCGTTCGAACCGGTAATCGGGCTTGAAGTCCACGCCCAGCTCCTGACCGAGACCAAGATCTTCTGCGGTTGCAGCACCGCGTTCGGCGCCCCGCCGAACAGTCAGGTCTGTCCGGTCTGCCTCGGTCTGCCCGGCGCTCTGCCCGTCCTGAACGAGCGCGCCGTCGAGCACGCGGTCCGGACCGCGGTGGCGCTCGAGTGCACCGTCCACCGCGCTTCCATCTTTGCGCGCAAGAACTACTTCTATCCCGACCTGCCGAAGGGCTATCAGATCTCGCAGTACGAGGAGCCGCTCGCCACGGACGGGCACGTGGAGTACTTCGACGACGGGGCGGCCCGGCGGGTGCGCATCATGCGGGTGCACATGGAGGAGGACGCCGGCAAGTCGATTCACGACGGGTTCCCCGACTCCGGCGGGAAGACCTACCTGGACTTCAACCGCAGCGGCGTGCCGCTGGCCGAGATCGTGACGCAGCCCGATTTGCGGGCGCCGTCCGAGGCGGCCCGCTTCTTCCAGCGGTTGCGCAGGATCCTGCTCGCGGCCGGGGTCAACGACGGGAACATGGAGGAGGGCAGCCTGCGCTGCGACGCCAACGTCTCGGTGCGTCCGCGGGGCGCCGAAGCGCTCGGCGTGAAGGTGGAGATCAAGAACCTCAACTCGTTCCGGTTCCTGGAGCGGGCCCTCGACTACGAAGTCGGCCGCCAGTCGGCGCTGCTCGAGCGCGGCGGGACCGTCGTGCAGGAGACCCGCCTCTGGGATGTCGCCGGCGGCCGCACCGTGTCCATGCGCAGCAAGGAGGAAGCCCACGACTACCGGTATTTTCCGGATCCGGATCTGCCGCCCCTCGTGCTCGATTCCGACTGGGTCGCGAGCGTGCGGGAGGGATTGCCGGAGCTGCCCGAGGCCCGCAAGCAGCGGTTGATGGCCGATCATGGACTGCCGGAACGCGACGCGGCGCTGCTGGCCGACGACCCGGACCTGTCGTCGTTCTTCGAGGCGGCGGCCGCGGCGGCCGGGAACGCAAGAGCCGCGGCGAACTGGATCATGGGAGCGGTGGCGCACCGGATGAAGACCCTCGGGGTGGGGATTGCCGCTGCGAAAGTGACCCCGGCGTCGCTCGGGGCGCTGATTCGCCTGGTCGACGGCGGGACGATCAGCAATTCGGTCGCGCGCGACGTGTTCGAGAAGATGGCCGCTACCGGCCGGCCGCCGGAGGCCATCGTCGAGGCGGAGGGGCTGTCGCAGATCGGTGACGCGGAGGAGCTCGGGGCGGCGGTCCGGAAGGCCCTCTCCGAGAATCCGGCCGCCGTCGGCAAGTACCGGACCGGGAAGACAGGCGCCCTGGGCTTTCTGGTCGGACAGGTCATGCGTGCCACGCGGGGCCAGGCCAACCCGCGGGTGGTCAACGAGCTGCTCAAGGAGGCGCTCGAAACCGGCGAAGAGTGAACGGGCGCACGACGGGGGCGCCTGATGACGGCGGTTTGACAGGGCGGAGCCCCGGTCGCTAGACTGAATGCATACGAATCCATGCCGGTGACCAACAGCGAGCCTCCCCGCTCGCCGCATCCCGACAGTGGCTGCCTCGTTCGTGCACTCTCCGCTCGATCCGATTTCTTCAGGGAAGAGTTGCGCAAGCATTGGCAATGCCTGGATCAGCAGCGCGAGTACTACTCGCAGAAGACGATGACCGACGTGGACGCGGCCCTTCGCAAGCTGATGGCGAACGTGGATCGCTTGTGTGCCCGCGAGCACGGTGACGAGGTCGTCAGCCGCCTGCTGCGGCAGATCGACGGCGTGACCCGCCTGTCGGCTTCCTCGGGCCGGCAACCGACTCACTGACATCGAGCCTTCTTCTGACTCTCGCAAGCCTGCGGCGCCACGCCCCGGACATCGTGCGCGAGGGTATCGCGGCGGCCGGGGCGTCGATGCTCGTTACAAGCGCATTGCGCGCAGGCGCCGTGGACGACGCGTTCGGCGACCGGATCCCGGTGGTCGTGGCAGCCGGCAAGGCCGCGTCGGAGATGGCGTCGGCGTTCGTTTCCGTGGTGCCGAGGGCGGGCGCGCGGGGGCTCGTCGCGTCTCCGCAGGCGGGCAGCGCGGCCGGGAACCTGGAGTGGTTCGACGTCGGACATCCCGTGCCCACCGCGGGGAGCGTCAGGGCCGGGCGCCGCGCCCTGGCGCTGGCCGGCGGCCTGGGGCCGGACGAGGTCCTGGCCCTGCTGCTGTCGGGCGGCGCCTCGGCCGGGCTCGCCGTGCCGCTCGCCGGCCTGACCCTGGAGGACAAGTCGGCGGTGACCGATGTCCTGCTGCGGGCAGGCGTCGCAATAGACGGGCTCAACTGTGTACGGAAGCACCTGTCCGCGATCAAGGGCGGCCGACTGGCGGTTGCGGCCGGAGGCCGCGTCGTGACCCTGGCCATCTCCGACGTCGTCGATCCGCAACCGGACGATCCCGCGGTCATCGGCTCGGGGCCGACGACACCCGACTCGACGACGTTCGGGGAGGCGCTGGCGATCTGCCGCGCGGCGGGCGGAGCGGGCACGCTGCCGAGGGGGGCGCTGGAAGCGCTCGAACGGGGCGTCCGCGGCGAACTCGAGGAGAGCCCCAAGCCGGGCGACAGCCGGTTCGCCGGCACCCGTTACCACTTGATCGGCAGCCGGCGCGATGCCGTCGAGGGGGCGGTGCGCAGGGCGCGGGAACTGGGCTTCTCCGTGACGGTCCTCGACGAGCCGGTGACCGGGGAGGCGCGCAGAGCGGCCGAAGGCTACGTGAGGACCATTGCACGCCTGGCGCACGAGCGGCCGCGGCCGCTGTGCATCGTGTCCGCCGGGGAGACGACGGTGCAGGTCAAGGGCCGGGGGCGGGGCGGGCGCAATCAGGAGTTCGCCCTGGCCGCCGCCTTCCACCTGGTGCGGCGGTTTCCGGACGCGGTCGTCGCCAGCGTCGGCACGGACGGCATAGACGGTCCGACCGACGCGGCCGGCGCGCTGGTGGACACGTCGACGCCGGCCCGTGCGGTGGAGCGCGGGCTGCACCGGCCCGAGCACTACCTGACCGCCAACGATTCCTACACCTTCTTCGAGGCGCTCGGCGACCTGATCTGCACAGGGCCGACCGACACCAACGTCGGCGACCTGCAGGTCGCATTGATCGGCTGACCGCCGTTGCCCCGATGATCACGGCGGACGAGATCCTCGAGACGCTGCGCCGGGAGGTGGATCATCCCGCCACCGTGCGCGACCTCATGGAGCGGCTCGGATGGCCTGCCCATCGGCGCGCGACGTTGCGCCGGCGTCTCGCGGATCTCGTCGAGCGCGGCGACCTCATCCGCATTCGCGGCCACCGCTACGGATTGCCCGATCGGATGCACCTGGTGACCGGCCGCGTGCACGTACACCCGCGCGGCTTCGGATTCGTCGCCCCGGACCATCCCAACGAGGACATCGCCGGCGACGTCTACATCGCGGGCACCAACCTGAACCAAGCGATGCACGGCGACCGGGTGGTGGTCCGGGTGGAGCGGCGGAGCGATCCGGATCGGGCCGAGGGCCGGATCCTGCGCATCGTGGAGCGGGCGACGGCGCAGCTCGTCGGGCGGTACGAAACGGACGGCGCCGGCATCGGCTACGTCGTGCCGCTCGATCGGCGCCTGCCGATGGACGTGCAGGTGCCGCGCGGCGCGCAGGCGGGCGCGCAGCCCGGCGACATGGTCGTCGCGGAGCTGACGCGCTTTCCGACGGCGACACGGAGTCCGTTGGGCCGGGTGAGCGAAGTGCTGGGTACGCTGGACAATCCGGGCGTCGACGTGCGGGTGGTGCTGCGCGCGCACGGAATTCCGGACGCTCACGACCCCGAGGCCGTCGTCGAGGCGCAGGAGCTGGGGGAGACGTTGCGGCCCCGCGACCGCCGGGGGCGTACCGACTTCCGCCATCTCACCACCGTCACCATCGACGGCGAGACGGCGCGCGACTTCGACGACGCCATCACGCTCGAGCCGCTCGCCGGCGGCAACGTGCGTCTCGGGGTGCACATCGCGGACGTGTCGCACTACGTGGCCGAGGGCAGCGCCCTCGACCGGAACGCCGCGGAGCGGGGCACGTCGGTCTACTTTCCGGATCGGGCGGTGCACATGTTTCCTCCGGAGCTGGCCACGGGGCTGTGCAGCCTGAAGCCGGGCGTCGATCGACTGGTGCAGTCGTGCGTCATGGACGTCGACGGCGCCGGCGAAGTCGTGCGCTATGCGATCCACGACGGGATGATCCAGAGCGACACCCGCATGACCTACACGGACGTCGACGCGCTGCTGCGCGATCCCGCGTCACCGGCTGGCGAGAAGTACGCCGGCCTCGTGCCCTTCTTCGATGGGCTGAGGGCGCTCGCCGCCATCCTCACCGAGCGCCGGCGGCGGCGCGGAGCCCTGGACTTCGACGTGCCGGTCGCGCGTTTCCGGCGCGACGACGCCGGGCGTGTCGAGGCGATCGTCGCCGATGAGCGCACGACGGCCCACCGGCTCATCGAGGAGTTCATGCTCGTCGCGAACGAGACGGTGGCGGAACACCTCGTCCGGCAGGAGACGCCGGCGCTGTTTCGCGTGCACGAGCCTCCCGACCCGGCCAAGGTGGAGGCGTTCGAGGAGTTCGCGGCCTCGATCGGCTACAGCCTCGCGGCGCCGCCCGATGCAATCGCGCCGGCGCACTTTCAGAGGCTCATCGAACGGCTCCGAGGGAGGCCGGAAGCGCGTCCCGTCGCCCGCCTCATGCTGCGAACGATGCGTCTGGCGCGGTACGAGCCGCAAAACCGCGGTCATTTCGGACTGGCGGCGGCATCCTACACGCACTTCACGTCGCCGATTCGACGCTATCCGGACCTGATCGTGCACCGGGCGCTGCGGGCGAGCCGCAGGTCCATGCAGTCGGCCGAGCGGAAGCGCCGGTGGTCGGAGGACCTGCCGGCCATCGCGCGCCGGACGTCGGAGCTCGAGCGGCGGGCCGAGGACGCGGAGCGCGAGCTGGTCCACTGGCAGATGGTCCGGTTCATGGCCGACAAGGTGGGCGAGGAGTTCAACGGCTACGTGGTCGGCGTCACCGCCTTCGGCCTCTTCGTCGAGTTGGTGGAGCAGTTCGTCGAGGGGCTGGTGCACGTTTCGAGCATGGCGGACGACTACTACCGCTACGTGGAGCGCCATCACCTGTGGCAGGGCGAGAGCACCGGCAAGGTCTACCGGCTCGGCGACCGCGTACGGGTGCAGCTCGTGCGCGTCGATACCGGGCACCGCCGGCTCGACCTGGCCCTGACCGACATCCTGGACGCGACGCGGCGGTCGCGCGAAGGGAAGACTCGGAGATCGCGCCGGACCGCGAGGAGCGATCGGCGCCCGCGGCGGGGCGCCGGGCGGGAACGTCGGCGATGACCCGGCGGCGTCCGCAGCGCCGGGCGTGACCGTGCGATGATCGGATCCGTGAAGCATCTCGTGGTCGGCACGGCAGGTCACATCGATCATGGCAAGAGCACCCTCGTCGAGGCACTGACCGGGGTCGATCCGGACCGGCTGCAGGAAGAGAAGGCCAGAGGGATCACCATCGACCTCGGCTTCGCGCCGTACCGGCACGGCGACACGCAACTCGCGTTCGTCGACGTGCCGGGGCACGAGCGGTTCGTCCGCAACATGCTGGCGGGCGCCAGCGGCATCGACTGCGTGCTGCTCGTCATAGCGGCCGACGAGTCGGTCATGCCCCAGACCCGCGAACATTTCGACATCTGCCGTCTGCTGGGGGTGGGCGGCGGTCTGGTGGCGTTGACCAAGTCGGATCTCGTGGACGAGGAGACGCTGGAGCTCGTGCGCCTGGAGACCCGGGAACTGATTGCGGGCTCGTTCCTCGACGGTGCCCCGCTGGTACCGGTGTCGGCGCGCACCGGGGCCGGGCTGGACGACGTGCGGCGCGAGCTCGCCGCGCTGTCGGACGGCGTCTCCGGGCGGGCGGACAGCGGCATAGCCCGGCTGCCGGTGGACCGTGCGTTCAGCGTCAAGGGCTTCGGGACGGTGGTCACCGGCACCCAGGCGTCCGGCGTCATCGAGGGCGAGGGCGAGCTCACGCTGATGCCCGCCGGCCGGCGGGTGAAGGTGCGCGGCCTGCAGGTGCACGGCGAGCCCAGGCCCGCCTCGCGGGCGGGACAGCGGGTGGCCGTCAATCTGGCCGCCGTCGCCGTCGATGATCTGCAGCGTGGCGACACTCTCACGACCGAGGGGGGCCTGTGTGCGTCGCGGCGGTTCGACGGGAGGCTGACGCTGCTCGACGGCGCCCGGCCGCTGAAGTACGGGGCGCGGGTACGCTTTCACCAGGGAACCAGCGAGATCATGGCCCGCCTGGCGATCGGGGCGGCGCGGACCACTGCCGGCGCGGGCGGCGGTGCAGAGGAGGCTCCCGAGTTCCCGGGCGTACTCGAGCCGGGCGCGTCGGCGTTCGTGCGCCTGCATCTCGAGCGGCCGGTCGCCCTGACCCGAGGGGATCGCTTCGTGCTGCGTGCGTACTCGCCGATGATCACGATTGGCGGCGGCGTCGTGCTCGATCCGGATCCTCCGGGCGGGCGGCTGCGCTCGGCCGCGGGTCTCCAGCGCGCGATGCGCCTGGACGCGCTCGATGACGATGCGGCGGCGGTTCTTACGATGGTGGGGGAGGCCGGCGGCGCGGGGGTGACCATCGGCGCGCTCGCGCCCCGCATCGGCCGGAACGTCGCGGAGGTCAGGCGGGTGGCGGCTGCGCTCGTCGACGAGGGCGCGCTGGTCGCGATGGGAGAGCGTCTGGTTGTCGCTGCGGCGGCCGAGGCCGCGGGTGAGGCGCTGCTGGCCATCGCCGGCGCCTACCATCGGGATCATCCTCTGGAGCCGGGCCTGCCGCGCGAGGAAGCGCGCGAGCGCCTGGCCAGCCAGGCCGGCCCCGCTCTGTTCGAACACGTGGCGCAGGTGCTGGCCGCCGCGGGGCGGCTTGCGGCGGGGCGGCATCTCGTCCTGTCGACGCACCGCATCGTGCTGACGGACGACGAGACGCGCGTGAAGGACGACCTCGCCGGCTTGTTTCTGCGCGAGGGACTTTCGCCACCCGACCCGGCGGTCTGGGCGCGGGAGCGGGGTGTGGATCGGGCTCTGGCCGACCGGATGCTGAAGCTGCTGGTGCGCGACGGGACGGTGGAACGTCTCGACACCCTGGTGTTTCATCGCAGCGTGCTCGAACGCCTCAGGCAGGACGTGGCCGGTCTGCGGACCGGCGCGGCCGAGCCGGTCCGCATCGATGTAGCCTGGTTCAAGCAACGCTTCGGCATTACCCGCAAGTTCGCGATTCCGCTGCTTGAGTACCTGGATCGCGTACGCGTGACGCGGCGGTCCGGGCGCGAACGCATCGTGGTCTGAAGGAACGGGAGCGGGCCGCTCCCGACGGGGCGGCGCCCCTGTCCGGAACGGTGCTATAATCATCCGATCCCTATCGGGCTCGGAGGACGCCCCACGACCTATGGCGATGTATCAGGAAGGACCGTGCTTTACGGTCGGTGTTTTTCAGGACGCGGCATGGGCGTCGCGCGGGCTCAGTGCGCTGGCCGGGGAGGGCTTCCCGCCGGAGGCGCTCTCGATTCTGGCGAAGCAGGCGCCGGACGTCGCCGACTTGATGGAAAAGACCTTCGGTGTCGGTGCGGAACAGGCGCTCGTAGAGGTCCCGGGAATCGGCCCGGTGGTGGCCCACGGCGCGCTCGTGGAGGCGCTGCAGGGCGCCGACAACGCGCTCGGTGCGAGCGGCGTGGCGGCCACCATACGCCGCGCCGGATTCCAGGCGCACGACGGGTTCATCTTCGAGACGCTTACCGCGCGCGGCGGCGTCCTGATCGCCGTGGCCGGCGAGCCTCGAGCCGCCGATGCGCTTGCGCTGATGCACGCCTACGGTGGCGGCAATGCAGCCATCGGCGCGTGGGGTGGACGGGTCTGATCTCACACCGGTCGTGCTTCTCGCCTGCATGGAGCGGCCGGGGCCGGCTCGCGACGACTGAAGCCGCGCCCCGACGGTTGCCCATTTGCGGCAGGTTGGGCAGAATGGGTTGAGGAGGCGCACCCTTGGGCCAGGGTCTCGGTCTCGGTCAGATTCAGTTTCCATCTTCGCACACGTCGTACACCCCGCCTGACAGACGACGTCGCCGGTCATCCGTCGCGCCGGCGGCCGGCCCCCTCCGCCTGAGGGCTGCTCGCGAGGCGAGCGCCGGCGACAATACGGGCGCCACGGCCGGCGTGCGGACCGCCGACGGGACCCTCACGATACTGCCGGACGACATCGCGCCGGCCGATGTGCATTTTCTCCTGCGGGCCAACCAGCAACGCATGGGGGGCTCGTTCGCGGCCTCGCTCACCAGCCATGCGATCGGGCTCGGGATCGTGGCGCTGGTGCTGAGTCTGGCGCCGGAGCAGGTCTACGAGGCAATGGCGATCGACCGCCAGTACAACGGGATCGTGTGGATCCCCGAAGAAGGTCCGGGCGGCGGCGGCGGCGGCGGCGGGAACGAGTCCCTGGAACTGCCGCCGTTGGCCCAGCTCGAGGGGCCTGATGAAGCCGAGCTGAGCGTGCCCATCGTGGAGCCTGTGCCGGTCGAGCCGGAACCCGAGCCGGAACCCGAGCCGGAGCCCGAGCCGCTCGATACGCAGGAGCTCTCGATTCCCGCCCTGCCGGTCGCGAGCGCCCCCGAGACCCTGCCGGGCGTGCTGGAAGGCCTGCGTGCGGAGTCGGAGTCCTCGCAGGGCAGCGGAACCGGCGGGGGCGCCGGGAGCGGCGACGGCGCCGGGGCGGGCCCCGGTCAGGGTGACGGACTCGGTCCGGGAGAGGGCGGCGGCGTGGGGGGCGGCGTCTATCGCCCGGGCACCGCGGGTCTCACCATTCCGCGGCTGCTGCGGGAAGTGACACCGCAATACACGGCCGAGGCGATGAGGGCGAGAATCCAGGGCACGGTCTGGCTGGATGTCGTCGTCCTGCCCACCGGGGAAGTGGGCGACATCAAGGTCAGCAAGTCGCTCGATCAGGTATTCGGTCTCGACGAGCAGGCGATCGCCGCTGCGCGGCAATGGCGCTTCGCACCGGGATTGCGCTTCGGTGAACCGGTCGCAGTCCTGGTCAGCCTCGAGCTGTTCTTCAACCTGCGCTAGGAGTCTGCGCCGTAGAAACGGCGTAGACTGCTAGTCAGGCCCGGTTGGGCGGCAATCGGCGCCGGCGGCGACCAGAACCAGTTCGCGTCGCGACCGTAGGGTCGTGCTGGGCTTGGCAATCGAACCGGTCATCTGACAGTCGCGCCGGCGGCCGGATCGGTCCGGCTTCACGCTGTCGTCGCCAGAGAGGAAAAACGCCCGGACAGGCGCGCGCAGCCTGTCCGGGCGTTCGAGCGATCCCGCGGGATTGGCGCAAGCTCCTAGTACATCCCGCCCATGCCGCCGTGGGCGCCCATGCCGCCGCCGGCCGGCTCCTTCTTCTCCTCGGGGATCTCGGAGACCAGCGCCTCGGTCGTCAGCAGCAGCGAGGCGATCGAGCCGGAGTTCTGGAGCGCCGTGCGCACGACCTTCGTCGGGTCGATCACGCCCGCCGACACCAGGTTTTCGTACTTCTCGTTCTGGGCGTTGAAGCCTTCCCGCTCGTCGCCCGCCTCGCGGACCTTCTGGACGACGATCGAGCCCTCGAACCCGGCGTTCTGCGAGATCCAGCGCATCGGCTCCTCGAGCGCCCGCCGGATGATGTTGACACCGATCTGCATGTCGCCGGCGAGGTTGACGTCCTCGAGCGCACCCGATGCGCGGAGAAGCGCGACGCCGCCGCCCGGGACGATGCCCTCCTCGACCGCCGCCTTCGTGGCGTGCATCGCGTCCTCGACGCGGGCCTTCTTCTCCTTCATCTCGGTCTCGGTGGCCGC
>JAGWAH010000156.1:0-3508 GCA_021296515.1 Acidobacteriota bacterium
GGCAGGGCGAACACGAAGAGGTTGTTCCCCAGGCTCGGACGCAGCTCCGGCGTCAGTAGCAACAGGCCCATCGCCGTGCCCGCCACGCCGGTGCTCACCGCCACGTACTGCCGGCCGTCGACGGCGTACGTGATCGGAAACCCGGTGACCGGCGATCCGAGGTTGATCTCCCAGAGCACCTCGCCCGTTTCGTGGTCGTGCGCCCGGAAGCGGCCGTTCGCGTCGCCTCCGAAGACGAGGCCGCCGCCCGTGGCGACGAGCGACATCGTCATCGCGCGCTGGTCGTGCTGCCAGATGGTCTCTCCGGTCGCCGCCGAGATCGCCCGAATCGTGCCGAGCTGGTCGATGCCGGGCGCGAGCTGGTTGCGCACGGCCAGCGAATACAACCGCTCCCCCACACCATCATCCGCGCGCGCGGGCGTCGCCATCATCCGCGCGCAAGCGTTGCGGAGCGGGAAGTACATCGTGTTGGTCAACGGGCTGTACGCACCCGCCTCCCAATCCTTGCCGCCGAGCCACGTCGGACAGGCAAGCACCTCCTGGCCGATGCCCGTGAAGACGAGCTCCGCGTTCTCCCGCACCGTTCCGGTGGCGCCGTCTATGTCGCTGATGACGTTCTGCGTGATCGTGGGCGTCGCCCACAGGAACTCGCCGGTCTCCCGATCGAGGGTATAGACCACGCCCGTCTTGCCCGGAATGCCGGTGACGACGTTCCGCGCCTCGCCCGGCCGCAGCCGGGGATTGATCCAGCTCACCGCGGCCGGATCCGGTGCCACGACGGTGTCGACCAGCAGGCGCTCGAACGGGTGATCGAGGTCCCAGTGGTCGTTCAGATGCTGGTAGTGCCAGCGGATCTCCGAGCGTCGAGTTGTGGTACAGGTGCGTGTTGTCCGTGCCGCCAAGCAGGAACTTGGGGGCGGGCGAGGTGACCGACGTACCGATGTAGACCAGGTCCAGCGCCGGATCGTAGCTGGGCACCATCCACGCGCCGACGTGCGTGCGTTGCTCGAACGGCACCCCGCCCCAGGTCTCGTCGCCGGGCTCGCCGGGAGCCGGGATCGTCCGCCGGCGCCACAGCTCGGCGCCCGTCGTCGCGTCGTGGGCCGTGATCACGCAGGCGTCCGGACCGCCCTGCGGCATGCAACTGCGGCCCGAGACCACCCTGCCGTTGGCGATGATCGGGCCCGAGGTCTGGTTGGCAGGGTTCACCCGGTAGTCGAGGATCAGCGTTTCCCAGGCCACTTCGCCCGTCGTCGCGTCGAGCGCGAAGACATGGTCGTCGGCGCTGGTGTCGATGATCAGGTTGCCGTGGATCGCGATGTTGCGGTTGGTGGCGGTCGCAAACATGTAGTCCTCGGCGTCGTCCGGGATCTCGCGGCGGTGCTCCCAGAGGAGGTCGCCGGTGACCGCGTCGATGGCCTGGATGACGTCGCGCGGATTCGGCATGTACAGCACGCCGTCGTAGGCGAGCGGCGTCCCTTCCTGCGTGCCGGGATGCAACGCGCGCGACCAGACCAGGCGCAGATCGCCGACGTTCTCCCCCGTGATCGCGTCCAGCGGGCTGTAGCCCCATCCGTCGAGCGTCCGGCGCCACATCAACCAGTCCGCAGGATCGGGATCCTGCAGCATCGCATCGGTGACCGGGACGAAGCTCTCGTCCTGCGCCCTGCCCGGCGCATCGGCCGCGACGACGAGGGCCGCGCACGCCAGCAACGAAGAGCAGGCCCGGGACATCGCCGACCGGAATTCACGCATGCTGCCTCCTCGGGGCGTAGCGCCCGCCAGTGCCGCGATTATAAGCACGTGTGTCGTGCCCGCCAGATACCAGGACGGTCGCGGCGTGGCGTGCGACTACGAGCGATCGGCCGGCTGCCTACCGAGGGTCGAACAGCGTGGTCACGCCGACGAGCCTGGCCGCGACCGCCGAGAGCCCCAGCCGGTGCTCGGCCGGATCGATCCAACGTCCCAGGCTTTCGCGGACCACCGCCGGCCGCGCCCGGAGACGCACGTAGACCGGCTCGACGTCCAGGTCGAAGTGGGTGAACCCGTGCCGGAAGACGCCCGCCTGCTGGACTTCGCCTACCAGGTCCGCGGCGATGCCGGCCTGCTCCAGAAACGCGATCACGGACTCGCCGGCGTCGCGCTCCGGCGGCGACCAGAGGCCGCCCCAGATGCCGTCCGGCGGACGCTGCTCCAGCAGGCAGGCGCCCTCCGGATCGACGACCACGAAGAAACGGCTGCGTTCCAGACGGCGCTTCCGGCGCGGCGGCTTCTCCGGGTAGCCCTCGGGATCGCCCGCGGCATGCGCCTGGCAGTCCGCGCGAACGGGACAATCGGCGCAGCGCGGGCGGATCCGGCGGCACACCGTGGCGCCCAAATCCATGATGGCCTGCGTGTAATCCGCCACGCGTTCGGCAGGCGTGTGGGATTCGGCCAGCCGCCACAGTTCGTCGAGGGTTCCGGCCGACGACACCGCCCCGCCGACCCGGTGCCGCCGCGCCAGCACCCGCTTGACGTTGGCGTCCAGGATCGCCGCCCGCCGGCCGTGGCTCTGGGCGACGATCGCAGCCGCGGTGGAGCGGCCGACACCCGGCAACCGCTGGATTCGCTCTGCCTCGTCGGGAAAGACCCCGCCGTGCTCCCGCACGACGACACCGGCCGCCCGGTGCAGGTGGCGCGCCCGCGCGTAGTACCCCAGGCCGCTCCACAGGTGCAGCACCTCGTCGAGATCGGCCCGGGCCAGGCTCTCGACGTCGGGCAACCGCGTCACGAACCGCTCGAAGTACGGGACGACCGTGCTCACCTGGGTCTGCTGCAGCATGATCTCCGCCACCCAGACCCGATACGGCGTGCGCTCGCGCTGCCAGGGGAGGTTCTTGCGGCCGTGGACGTCCCACCAGGCGAGCAGGCGGGCGGCGAAACACGCCGCCGATTGCTCATCAGCCAAGTGCCTTCACCAGCGGCGCGCCACGCGTGATCAACCGCACGCCAGTCGCCTGACCCCGATGGTTCGCTTTCCCTCTCGCCGGCAGCTCTCGTTCCGGAGTCTCAGGCGAACGGGCGGTCGGTCCGGACCTCCTGGCCCAACCGCGCCTCGTATACCTTGACCATCGCGCTCTTCGGCTCGTCGCCGAACCCGCTCTCGATGGCCGCGCGGTAGGCCTTCACCATCGCCTCGACGAGCGGCAGCGAGGCGTCGAGCTGCGCGGCGGCCTCCTGGATGTTCACGATGTCCTTGTAGGCGGCCCGCAACGAGAAGTCGCCCTCAAAGCGGCGTTCCATGATGCGGGGCACGAAGTGCTCGCCGGCGAAGCTGCGGGCGTTGCCCGTGGTGAGGACCTCGGCGACCTGGGCCGGTTGCAGCCCGGCCTTCACCGCGAAGGGCAGGATCTCGCAGACCGCGGCGATGTTGACGTCGTAGACGATGTTGTTGACCGCCTTCATGAGCTGGCCCATGCCGACATTGCCGCAGTGGACGACGAACTCCCCCATGACGTCGAGATAGGGC
>JAGWAH010000156.1:3610-3934 GCA_021296515.1 Acidobacteriota bacterium
GCCGACGCGCCGCCCGGTGATTCATGGTCGTCGTGTCGACGACGGCCGGGGTCCCGCCGCCTTCGACCACGCCGCGCTCACCGAACAACACCTCCCCCGCTTCCTCATCGGACGGCACGCACAGGAAGATCAGCTCCGCGCTCGCGGCCAGCGCCGCCGGATCCGCCGCCACGGAAGCGCCGTCCCCGGTCAGCGACCGTCCCGCCTCCGGAAGCACGTCCCAGACGACGAGTGGAACGCCTGCGTTCAACAGGTTCCGGGCCATGCCGGAACCCATGCGGCCGAGCCCGATGAATCCGACGGTACGTTCGTCCATGCGCGGGC